>NZ_AP019822.1:0-327247 GCF_007990505.1 Pseudoleptotrichia goodfellowii
CTGCTCCGGATTTTTATTGAGATTTTTTAATCAACATTCTATAATAAATAATATATTAAATACATTAAATTATTATCAATATTATTATAGTGTGTTATTTTGTTGGAATAAAGAAAAACAGGATTAACTCGGGATAAAAAACTGTGGTTATTTTCAGGAGAAAATGTGGAAAAATAATTACTCACATTTTTTAAACAAAAAATTAAGAAAAAATATTCGGATGTGGATAAAAAAATTTTTTCTTTGAAAAATAAGAAAAGTGATTAATGTGGAAAACTGTATGAAAATGTGGAAAAGTTAAAAGAAATTTTAGAAAATAACCTTGAATTTAGTGGAAAAGTATGTGGAAAAGTTAGGAAAGGGGTTTCTTGATTAATTGATTTTTTTATGGTATAGTCATACTACAAAAATGTTTTAAGGAGTTTAAAAATGGACGTAAATGCCTCTAATCTGTGGGACAAAATATTGAAGATATTTAAAAATAATACAAGTATGGAAACTGAATACAATGCTTTTTTCAAAAATGTAAAAGCCGATGATTTTTCAAATAATATACTGTCGCTGAACTGTAATTCACCTCTTATGAAAGAAAAAATGGAAAAATACAAAAATGAAATAGAAGAAACTTTAAATGATATTTTTATATTGTCAAATGAAAAGATCCATATAGTTTTTAATATAAAAAAAGAAGAAGAACCGGGGGAAATAAGTTACAGAATTAAGGAATATAGAAGTACAAATCAAAATTCCTCGATGAAAACAGGACTCAATGTAAGAAACAGACTTGATAATTTTATAGTAGGAGATAACAGCAGAATGGCTTATAATGCCTGTCTTGCAGTTTTGGAAAATGAAGCTCCGGTGTATAATCCTTTGTTTATATACGGAGGTTCGGGACTTGGAAAAACTCATCTCATGCAGGCTGTAGGAAATGCCATTTTAGAAAGAAATCCTGAAAAAAGAGTTCTGTATACTACTACAGAAGAGTTTTCCAACGAATTTATTGCTGCAATAAAAGAAGGAAGAATAAAAAACTTCAGGGATACTTTCAGAAATCTTGATGTACTGCTTTTAGACGATATACAGTTTTTTGAAAGAATATTCGGAAGAGGAATGGGAGATACTGAAGAAGAATTTTTTCATACTTTTAATAAATTGCAGGAATCGGGAAAACAGATTATAATGATAAGTGACAGATATCCTCAGGATATTAAAAATCTTTCCAAAAGACTGGAATCCAGATTTATTTCGGGATTATCTACGGAAATACTGGAACCGGGCTATGAAACGAGAAAAGCCATACTTGAAAATATAGTAGAAATAAAAAATATAGAAATAGACGATAATATTCTCGAATATATAGCCGAGTCGGTAAGTTCCAATGTAAGAGAACTGGAAGGAATACTTACTCTTATAAATGCAAGAGCAAAACTCTTAAATGAAAAAATAACATTACAACAGGTACAGGATGAACTAAGTACAAGAATGAGAAGTCAGCAGTCCAAAATAACTGCGGAAAAAATAATAGAAATAGTCTCTCAGGAATATTCAATTCCTGTGTCGGAAATGAAAGCGAGAAAAAAGAAACAGGAAATAGTCGATGCGAGACAGACTGCCATGTTTCTTATAAAAA
Source organism: Pseudoleptotrichia goodfellowii (assembly GCF_007990505.1). NCBI lineage: Bacteria > Fusobacteriati > Fusobacteriota > Fusobacteriia > Fusobacteriales > Leptotrichiaceae > Pseudoleptotrichia > Pseudoleptotrichia goodfellowii. The sequence continues at coordinate 1,634 of NZ_AP019822.1, forward strand.
ATATACTTGATCTTAATCTGACTACTATAGGAGGGCTTTTCGGAGGAAAAGACCACAGTACTGTTATAAGCAGTATCAGAAAAATCGAAGGAAAAATAGAAGAAAATATTGCTTTTAAAAAAGAACTGGACAGAATAAAACAAAAAATAGTAAAATAACATTAATACTGAAAGGATAAAAAATCCTATGAAAAAAGAAGAAATTGAAGAAATAGAAATAAATACCGAATTTATAAAACTTGATCAGTTTTTAAAGTGGACAAATTTTGTCATTTCCGGAGCGGAAGCCAAGCTGTTTATACAGGAAGGGCAGGTAAAAGTAAACGGAGATACGGAAACAAGAAGAGGAAAAAAATTATATTCGGGAGATATTGTGGAATTTAAAGGAGAAAAAGTAAAAATAAAGTAATTCTAAAAGATTTTTCCGAAAAGGACAGTATATGTATTTGAAACAATTGAGTTACAGTAATTTCAGGTGTCTGGAAGATACTAAAACCGAACTTGACAGAAATTTTAATTTAATATACGGAAAAAATGGACAGGGTAAAACATCTTTTATCGAAGCTGTTCATTTTTTAGCGACCGGAAAAAGTTTCAGAACAAAAAAAACGAAAGAACTTTTCAGATATAATAAAAACAGAGTTATTGTGTTCGGAAAATATATAAATAAAAATGAAGAAGAAAATATTTTGGCAATAGATGTGAACGAAGAAAAAAAGGATTTTTATATAAACAGAAATAAAAATAAATATATTGATTATGTGGGACTTTTAAATATAATATCTTTTATTCCCGAAGATATAGAAATAATAGTGGGAAATCCTTCAATAAGAAGAAATTTTTTTAATTATGAAATTTCTCAGGCGAAAAAAGATTATTTAAAATCGATAGTGGATTTTGAAAAAATACTGAAAACAAGAAATAAACTGATAAAAGAAAAAAAGACTCGTGAAGAAATATACAGCATATATAACGAAAAATTTATGGAAGAAGGGACGAATATAATTATTCACAGAAGGGAATTTATAAAAAATATATCTATTTTGCTGAATCTTAATTACAGAAAACTTTTTGATCCGAAGTCCGAACTTAAACTGAAATACGACTGTTTTTTAGGTGATATTGATAAAAAAACAAAAGAAGAAATAAAAGAAAAGTTTTCGGAAAATATAAAAAGAAAAGCGGAAAGAGAAAAAATACTCGGATACAGTCTGACAGGACCTCAAAAAGACGATTTTATATTTGAATTAAACGGGAAAAATGCAAAATCTTTTTCTTCTCAGGGAGAAAAAAAATCTATTATTTTTTCGCTTAAAGTTTCGGAAATAGATATGCTTGTAAAAGAAAAAAATGAATATCCTCTGTTTATAATGGATGACATAGCTTCATATTTTGACGAAGTGAGAAAAAAGAGTATTCTTGATTATTTTATAAATAAAAAAATACAGTGTTTCATAACTTCCACAGAAGATTTGAATATTAAAGGGAAAAAATTTATTATTGAAAAAGGGAAAGTGATAACAGATGAAAAGTAATATAAAAAGTACGGAAAATATAGTTTCGGATATTACAAAGACCAAAAAGTCCCTATTTAATAATGAAAATTATATATTATGGAAAATAAAGAAAAACTGGATAAATATTACGGGAGAAGAAATAGGCGGAAAATCTTTTCCGAAATACCTTTATAATAAGAAAATGACTTTAAATGTGGAAGATTCTCTTATTCATCACAGTATTTTAGTACATACAGGTGTGATTATCGAAAAAATAAACGACTTTATTCAAAAAGAAGCGGTAAACGAACTGGAAATAAGAAAAATCGAAAAAAAACCGAGAAGAAACATTGTAAAAAATTTAACTGAAAGTAACGAAGAAAATATTGAAATCAATGAAGAAAAAATAAATGAAAAGACGGATTTTGAAGAAAATATAGAATTATCGGCTTTTGAAACAGAAAAAATAAAAAAAAGTATAAGTAAAATTGATAAAAAATATAAGGATATTGGCGAAAAGCTTGAAAAAATAGCTTTAAACAGAAAAAAAAAGGATATTTATTTACTTTCTAAAGGATATATAAAATGTAAAAATTGCGGTGATATATTTTATCCTTCTGGAAAAAATGAAATATGTCCTTATTGTTGTGAAAAAGAAGAAAATGAAAAAATTGAAAAAATGTCCGCAATAATAACGGGGAATCCTTTTATAGGGGAAAATGAAGCTGTAAAAATAAGCGGAACGGACAGATATACTTATTATAAAGTAAGAGATATTTTAGCCCAGCGGGCGTATAACGATCTTCTGTATTTTTATATTACAAAAAATATAGAGATAAAATACAGCGAAGATTATGAAAGTGAAATAAGAAAAGAAGCAAATACGGACTTTGAAATTTATGTGAAAAATTATATAGACTACAAAGTAGGTACTGATAATAAAGAAATATACAATATTGAAAGAAAAAAAGTGATATCAGGACTGAGAAAAAGAAAAGAGTATCAAAAAAGATAATGAAAATCCTTTAAAAAACAAAAAAAGGAAAGCTATTTATAAAAAACTCAAAAAATGTTATAATTATAAAAAAGAAAAGGAATGAAAAATGTATCTGTATATTGAGAATAACATTTTTATAAATTTGAAAGAAATAGAGTTATTAATGGATTATAAAGATTTTATTTCAAACGGAAACAACAAAAAGATAATGGAAAAAGAAAAAAGAAGAATACTGGATCTGACTGAAAATGAAAAGAAAAGAAGAACTCTGATATTTACGGAAAAATTTGTATATATATCTTCGTATACAAACAGAGCTCTTAAAATGCGGGCGGATGAATATGATAAATTGGTAAATAGTATAGTTTTTTAACGAGGAGAAAAATGAAAATACAAAATTTATTGCAAGAAGCTGTAAAATCATACGAAGAAATGAAATACGATGATACGGTTTTATATTTGGAAACAGTACTCGAAATTGATAAAAATAATTATGAAGCCCTTATTTTACTTACAAGAGTTTACACAGGATCAGGATTATTTAAAGAAGCTCTTCAGTATTGTGAAAGAATTTATAAAAATTATCCTGAAGATTCTCTTGTTTTATTTAATATGGGATATATAAATCAATCTCTCGGTAAACCTAAAAAAGCAATATTTTATTATGATAAATACCTTAAATACGAGGAAGATTATCATGTGCTGCTGAATATAGGACTTTCATATATGGATATGAAATATTACAAAAAAGCTATGAGTGTAATAGAAAAGGCTATAAAAATGGAACCCGAAAATTCCGACGGATATCTGGACAAAGCGGAATGCTTTACAAAGCAAGGGAAATATGACGAGGCAATAAAAATATATGAAGAAAGACTGAAGAATCCCGAAAATAATATAGAAGAATACTATATTTATACAAAAATAGCCGATGTTAAAGAAAGAGCCGGAGATATAGAAGAAGCTTTGAAAAATTACAATATAGCGATAAACTGTGAAAATGTAGATGAACTTGTCTACGAAGCTTTTTATGAATTTCTTTTAAGAGCCGACAGAAAAGATGAAATAGAGCTTATGCTTATAAATTACGCAAATAGCCCTATTCCAAGAGAGAGATCATTAAATCTCGAAGGAAGATATGCGGCTTACATAGAAGACTTTGAAAGAGCGAGAAAAGTATGCGAAAAACTCTTGATTTTAAATCCCGATAATCCGTTACATTATTTTAATTCGGCATATATTTGGGAAATGCTTAAAGATTTTGATAAAGCCCTTGATTTTATAAAAAAAGTCGAAAAAAAAGTAGACGACAAAGAACTTATAAAAAATGCAAGAAAAAGAATTATGAAATCCAGAAGAGAATATATGAAATCTCTAAATAAAGCTGAAAATAAAAGATAAAGAGGCATAAAACAATGATAAAAGAAGAGAATTATAAAATAAAAGAAGGATATGATAAAGAAATTTTATCGGATGTATTGAAAAATTTTGATACAACAGGAAGCTTTGTCGTTCAGGGTGCAAGAAATCAGATAAAAAAGTTTGTAATAATAAATAACGGTAAAGAAAAAGAAATAAATATAAAAAGATTCGGGAGGAAAAATATTCTGACAGAACTTATTTATAAGTTTTTCAGAGCATCAAAAGCAAAAAGATCATACGAGTTCGGAAATAGACTTCTTCAAAAAAACATAAAAACACCCGAACCGATAGCTTATTTTGATGAATATACAGACGAAAAAACAGGAGAAAAAAGAAGTTTTTATATAAGTGAAGAGCTGAAATATGAATTTACATGCAGAGAAGTTTTCTGGGATGAAAAAACATCTACTGAAATAGATGAGCTGATCTTAAAAGATCAGGATAAAATAATCAGAGAATTTGCCGAATTTACTTTTGATTTACATGAAAAAGGTATAAAATTTGAAGATTATTCGCCGGGAAATGTTCTCATAAAAAGGGAAAAAGACGGGAAATACGGTTTTTATCTTGTGGACTTAAACAGAATGAGTTTTGAAAAAAGCCTTGATTTTAATTCCCGAATGAAAAATGTTTCGAGAATGATGGAATTTAAGAAATATGCGGAAAAATTTTCCGAAGAATACGCAAAACTTTATAAAAAACCTTATGAAGAAGTGTTTAAAAAATTGTATTACTATATAACGATACATAAATATAGAGTATTATTTAAAGATAATACGAGATTTTTGAGAGAAATATTCAAATCAAAAAGAAGATAAGAAATAAAATTATAGAAACGGGAGGAAAGAATGGCTAATAATTACGGAGCCGAGAATATTAAAGTACTGGAAGGACTGGAAGCGGTAAGAAAAAGACCGGGAATGTATATAGGTTCGACATCATCGAGAGGACTTCATCACCTTGTCTGGGAAATAGTGGACAACAGTGTGGATGAGGCATTGGCAGGAGTGTGTGATAATATAATTGTCAAAATTTTGAAAGATAATGTAATAGAAGTTTCCGATAACGGAAGGGGAATACCTTTTGCCACTCACGAAACGGGAAAATCTACGTTGGAAGTAGTTATGACGGTACTTCACGCCGGAGGAAAATTTGATAATGACAACTATAAAGTATCGGGAGGACTTCACGGAGTAGGAGTATCGGTAGTAAACGCATTGTCCGAGTGGCTCGAAGTAACTGTAACAAGGGACGGGCAGATAGTAAGACAGACATATAAAAGAGGAGAGCCTGTATCAGATGTGGAAAAAATAGGAGAGGCATCTCCTGAAGCTCACGGAACAACGACAAAATTTAAAGCAGATCCTGAGATTTTTGAAACGACAGTTTATGAGTTTTCGGTGTTGGAGTCGAGATTAAAAGAGCTTGCTTATTTGAATAAAGGTCTGACGATAACATTAATAGATGAAAGAGATCAGGAAAAAATAAAAGAAGAAAAATTTTTATTTGAAGGCGGAATAATAGATTTCTTAAATGAGATAGCCGATGAAGAAAAAATAACCGACGAAGTAATATATATGAGTGACACTTACGAAGTCGAAGCAGCTAAAGAAGTAGAAACTGTTGATGAAAACGGAAATACTGTAAAAAAAATGAGAGCTGCAAAATTTGTGGAAGTGGAAATTGCCATGAGTTATACAATTTCTCAAAGAGAAAATGTTTATTCTTTCGTTAATAATATAAATACTCACGAAGGCGGAACTCACGTGAGCGGTTTCAGGACAGCTCTTACGAGAACAATAAACGATATTGCAAAACAGATGAATATCGTAAAAGATAAAGACGGTACTTTTCAGGGAACAGACGTAAGAGAAGGTCTTGTCTGTGTAATAAGTGTGAAAATACCCGAGCCTCAATTTGAAGGACAGACAAAAACTAAACTGGGAAACAGCGAAGTTACAGGAATTGTATCGAATATAGTCGGAAACAATCTGAAATTTTATCTGGAAGATCATCCGAAAGAAGCTGAAAAAATAATAGAAAAAATGACTATGTCAAAAAGAGCAAGAGAGGCTGCAAAAAAAGCGAGAGAACTTGTATTAAGAAAAAATACTCTTGAAGTGGGATCACTTCCGGGAAAACTTGCAGACTGTTCTTCCAAAGACCCGTCCGAGTCGGAAATATTCATAGTCGAAGGAAACTCTGCGGGAGGTTCGGCAAAACAGGGAAGAGACAGAAGATTTCAGGCAATATTACCTCTTAGAGGGAAAATACTGAATGTAGAAAAGTCGGGAATGCACAAGTTGCTTGAAAATGCCGAAATAAGAGCTATGATAACAGCATTCGGAGCGGGATTCGGTGATGATATGGACTTGGAAAAACTGAGATATCACAAAATCATAATTATGACCGATGCCGACGTCGACGGAGCTCATATAAGAACATTGATGCTTACGTTCTTTTACAGACAGTTAAGAGAGCTTATAAATGAAGGATATATTTACATAGCACAGCCGCCTTTATATAAAGTTCAGGCAGGAAAAGCAATAAAATATGCTTATTCCGATGAGCAGATGAAAAAGATAACGTCTGTACTTGAAAGAGATAACAGAAGATATACAATACAGAGATATAAAGGTTTGGGAGAAATGAATCCTGAGCAGCTTTGGGAAACGACACTGGATCCTGAAGTAAGAACATTGCTCAAAGTTACCATGGAAGATGCTTCTTATGCTGACAAAATGTTCAATATACTGATGGGAGATAAAGTCGAGCCAAGAAGACAGTTTATAGAAGAAAATGCAAATTATGTAAGAAATTTGGATGTATAATTTTACATATACGCTTTTTGAAAAAAGCTTAGCAAAAACTGTCAACACAAATTTTTTCTAACTCGAAATTTACTCATTACGTTATAAAAACAACAAACTCGCTTTGCTCGAACAGTTGTTTTTATAACACTTCATTCGTATTTCTCGAAGAAAAATTTGTATGTTGAGAAATTAATATTTGAAATTTGTAAAAACCCGCATTTTCGGAGTCGACGAAGGAGCGGAGAACGCGGGTAGCGGGAGTATGAGGGCGGCAATGAGCCCTTATTAAACAATCATAGCGAACGGACATTTTTAAGTATATAAAGTTCGAGTTGCTTGTTTTTTGCTACTTTTTTTGGAAAAAAGTAGATATAAAAAAACGGAGGTGCAAGAATGTCTGATGATATCAGAGATGACGAAGAAAAACAGGAAGATATAATAGAAGAAACCAATGATGACGATAAGAATATTATCGTCGAGGAAATTAAAGAAACGAATATGACAAACGAAGTAAATATTTATATAGAAGATGAGATAAAAGCATCTTATCTGGATTATTCCATGAGTGTTATAGTAAGCAGGGCATTGCCTGACGTAAGAGACGGGCTGAAACCTGTTCACAGAAGAATACTGTTTGCTATGAACGAAATGGGAATGACTCACGATAAGCCTTTTAAGAAATCGGCAAGAATCGTCGGAGAAGTTTTGGGTAAATTTCATCCGCACGGGGATTCATCTGTATATAATGCGATGGTAAGACTTGCTCAGGACTTTAATATGAGATATCTTCTGGTAGATGGTCACGGAAACTTCGGTTCTGTTGACGGAGATGAAGCTGCGGCAATGAGATACACAGAAGCGAGAATGGCTAAAATAACGGCAGAATTACTTGCAGACATTGATAAAAATACGATAGATTTCAGAAAAAACTTTGACGAAAGTCTGGATGAGCCTACAGTATTGCCGGCAAAACTGCCGAATCTTCTTTTAAACGGTTCTACAGGAATAGCGGTAGGTATGGCGACAAACATACCTCCTCACAATTTATCGGAAATTTGTGACGGAATAGTAGCGTTAATTGATAATCGTGAAATATCCGTAGACGAACTGATAAATTATATAAAAGGGCCTGATTTTCCTACAGGAGGAATAATTAACGGTAAACAGGGAATATACGAAGCATATAGAACAGGTAGAGGAAAAATAAAAGTAGCAGGAAAAGTAAAAATAGAAACTTCAAAGACCGGAAAAGAATCGATAATCGTTACAGAACTGCCTTATCAGGTAAATAAAGCAAGACTTATAGAAAAAATTGCCGAACTTGTAAGACACAAAAAATTAACAGGTATTTCCGATTTGAGAGATGAGTCTGACAGAGAAGGTATAAGAATCGTTATAGAGCTTAAAAAAGGTGAAGAAAGCGAGCTTATATTAAATAGTCTTTACAAATTCACCGATTTGCAGAATACTTTCGGTATAATAATGCTTGCTCTTGTAAATAATGCTCCGAGAGTACTTAATTTAAAGCAGATACTGGAAAATTATCTGGAACACAGATATAATGTTATTACAAGAAGAGTTCAGTTTGAACTGAATAAAGCTGAAAACAGAGCTCATATATTGGAAGGATTTAAGATTGCCCTTGACAATATTGATGAAGTAATAAGAATAATAAGAGGTTCGAAAGATGCCAATGAAGCGAGAGAAAAATTAATAGCAAGTTTCGGATTTTCGGAAATTCAGGCAAAAGCAATTCTTGATATGAGATTGCAAAGATTGACAGGCTTGGAAAGAGATAAAATCGAACAGGAATATAGAGAATTAATGTTATTGATAGAAGAATTAAGATCCATACTTGCCGATGACTCCAAAAAATACAGAATTATAAAAGACGAAGTAATTAAGTTAAAAGAAGATTTCGGAGATAAAAGAAGAACGGAAATAAAAGAAGCAAGAGTGGAAATCGGAATAGAAGATTTGATAAAAGATGAAGATGTAGTAGTTACGTTGACTGAAAAAGGTTATGTAAAAAGGACTTCCATAGATACTTATCATTCCCAAAGACGTGGAGGAATAGGAGTAAATGCTACAAATACAGTCGAAGACGATGTAATAAAAGATATGTACATAGCTAAAAACCTTGATACACTTCTTATATTCACGACAAAAGGAAAAGTATTCAGCATGAAAGTTTATGAAATACCTGAAGCAGGAAAACAAGCGAGAGGAAAACTCATAAGCAATCTTATTAAACTTTCCGAAGACGAAAGAGTAAGTACGGTAATAAGAGTTCGTGAATTTGAAAAAGATAAAGCAATATTCTTTATAACAAAAGACGGAGTGGTTAAGAAAACCGACCTGACTTTATTTGCAAATATAAATAAAACAGGAATAAGAGCATTGACTTTACGTGATGAAGACGAACTTAAATTTGCGGGATTGACAAGCGGAAGTGAAAAAGATGAGATATTTATCGCTACAAGAAACGGTATTTCCATAAGATTCTGTGAAGAAGATGTAAGGGTAATGGGAAGAACTGCAGCAGGAGTAAAAGGAATAACATTAAGAGATAAAGACTATGTTGTGGCTGCGGTTATAATAAATCCTGAAAAAATATCCGAAGAATTAAGTGTTATGACTATTACCGAAGAAGGATACGGGAAAAGAACGGCTCTCAGCGAATATAAAGTACAGTCAAGAGGCGGAAAAGGAATAATAAACTTAAAAATTAATGAAAAAACAGGAAAAATAGTCGATGTCAAAATAGTTGACGATAAAACCGAAATAATGCTTATAACTTCCGAAGGAACATTGATAAGAACAAAAGTGGATACTGTTTCGGTAATAGGAAGATCCACATCGGGAGTCAGAATTATGAAAGTAAGAAATGAGGAAAAAGTGGCTTCTGCAGTAAAAATAGCCGAAAATCCTGAAGAAGAAAAAGAATTAAGTTAAAAAAATTTTGGAAGAGGGTAATTGTTACCCTCATCTTCGGTTATATTGAGTTTTTTTGAAAAATTTAGGCATTTAAAAATTAGGGAATTATATATTAATAAAAGGGAGTGATTGCAATGCTAATGAAAAAGGCTTTATTTCTGGTATCTTCGGAAAGTGAAATTGAGACTTTGAAAGAATTCGGAAAAAAATTCAGAGAAAAATATAATGTTGAAACAGATGCATTATATGTAAAAGACGTTCTGAAATATGAAATATTTCCTGTAACAATAGAGGGAATAGGAGTAAATATAGGTTCAAATTATGCTTTTAAAGAATATATGGAACTTGAAGAAAGAAATTTCAATAATGTAAAAGAAAAATTGGGGTCCGAGTTTTCCAAAGTTTATTCCGAAGACGGAGAAACAATAGAAACGGCTCTTAACGAGTTGAAAAAATATGACTTGATAGTAGTAGTGAAAAATGAAAAAGTAAGCCCTTATTTAAAAGAACTTTTAAGAAGTAACTTTAAACCGCTTATTATATTGCCTAATGTAACCGAGTTTTCATTTGACAAAATACTTTTACTGGATGACGGAGCTTATAACGCAAACAAAACATTATATACTTTCTTTTATATGTTTGACGAACAGAAAGTCGATGTTTTAAGGGTAAATGTGGACTCTAAAGATTATTTGAAAGAAAGATTCGGAGATAACTGCAATCTTGTAGAAAAAGAAGGAGATCCTTTCAAAACAATAATGGAAGAATCGGAAAAATACGATTTTATTTTAATGGGAGATTTAAGATATACAATAATGGTCGAAAGAATTACGAGAAAATTAGGTGTAAAATTACTTGAAAATCTTAAAAAACCTATATTTATAGTATAGAAAGAAGGAAAAATAATGAAAATACTGATTTGTTCAGACAGCCATACAAGACTTGATTATTTTCAAAAAGTAATAGACTTGGAAGAGCCTGAAATGATTATTTTCGGAGGAGATCACAGTACGGATGCTATTGATATGTCCCTTGTATACAGTGAAATTCCTTTTAAAATTGTAAGAGGAAATACCGATTATTTCGATAAAGATACGAGAGATATTGAGATTTTTGAAGTAAACGGAAAAAAAGTTTTTTTGACTCACGGGCATCTTTTCGGAGTAAAAAGTAACTTAAATGAAATTGAGAAAAAAGCCGTTTCAAAAAATTCGGATATATGTATTTTCGGTCATACACACAGAGAATACATGAAAGAAATTGACGGAGTAACATATTTGAATCCGGGAGCATTACAGGACAGAAAATATGTAATTTATGACGGGAAAAAATTTGAACAGAAAGTTTTGAAATAAAAAGTACTGATGCTTTAAGGATTGGGAAATATGCTGCTTTAAAAAATATAGACGAAAATGGGGGCTAAGTCGAAAGTGAACATTCAAAAAAGATATATTAATCATTATTATGCAGTTCTGGCAGCTTTGTTTTATGCTTTAAATGTACCTGTAGCCAAAATTTTATTAAAAGATATAAATGAAGTAATACTGGCGGGACTTTTATATTTAGGTGCAGGAATGGGAATGACTGGAGTAGTATTTTTCGGAAAAAAGAATGTTTCCGAAAAAGAAAAGCCCTTTGAAAAAAAGGATGTAAAATATATATTCGGAATGATAGTTCTGGATATTTTTGCTCCGATTTTTCTAATGACGGGCTTAAATAAAGCTCTGCCTGAAAATGTATCATTACTTAACAATTTTGAAATAGTAGTTACAAGTTTAATAGCATATTTTATATTTCGGGAAAAAATTTCCAAAAGATTGGCGACAGGACTGTTTTTAGTGACTTTATCAACAATAATACTGAGTTTTCAGGGAATAAAAAGCTTTTCTTTTTCAGAAGGCTCGTTATTTGTAATATTGGCATGTTGCTGCTGGGGGCTTGAAAATAACTGTACGAGAATGCTTTCTCAAAGCGATCCAAAAAAAATAGTTATAATCAAAGGAATAGGTTCGGGTCTTACTGCGTTTTTAATAGGTGTCTTTTTAAGATATCCTTTACCGTCTTTAATGACAATGATTTATTCTTTATGTTTAGGGTTTGTGTCTTACGGGCTCAGTGTGTATTATTATGTTAAGGCTCAGAGATATCTGGGGGCAAGTCGAACAAGTGCTTATTACGCACTTACTCCTTTTATAGGAGTTATACTTTCTCTAGTTTTATTCAGAGAAATGCCGACGGTAAATTTCTGGATAGCTTTAGTAGTAATGGGAATAGGAATATTTTTTACAAATTAAAAAAATGAGGACTTATCAGCATATTTTAGTCCTCATTTTTATAGATAGAAACACATAATTTTAAAAAATATTATTTTTTATTTTTGAATAATTCAAAATTTATCTGAAATAGCTATTTTTGTATCATATCGGATAATCGAAGTCCTTATTATCTCTTATTTATTTTTATGATTATTTTTCGCTTTAAGAATGATCCCGTTACGTGCGTCAATTTCATATTGGTACCTGGTCTTATCTACATAAAATTCTATTTTATAAATAAGAACATCTTTCTTTTTGTGCAGTCCGATTTTTTTAAATTTGGCATTATTCTTTGAAACTCTTGCATGATTAAGAGCTATTTCTTTTGCTTTTTCCGAAGAAATTTTATTTTTTAAATCGGCATTACTTCTTTTATAGGAAAAATCAGTAGAAAACATATTTTTTCCTTTTCCGATTCCGAAAGTAACTGCAGAAAATAAAATCATAAATAATAATATTTTTAAAAATTTACGGTTCATATCGGTATTTTTCACCCCTTTTTATCTTTTGGAAACAGTACTGTCTGCTCCTGTCACTGAAATCGAAGGTTTCCCGGATTTTGAAGGAGCCGTTTTATAATAAATTTTATTTGAAGTCCCGTAAACGTTTATGCTTGAAACAGAATCAAGAGTTACTGTATTGTCTGCACCGTTTACTGTAAGAGAAGATACATTCCCTTTTACTGTAATATGATTTGAAGCTCCTGTTATTTCCAGAGATTCACCGTTTAATGTAACGGTTTTTGTTATAGAAGCCCCGTTTATTACAATTTTTTTACCTTTAGTCGATTTTGCTTTTTTACTGCTGTTTTTTGTTTCCGAATCTTGTGCATTAATATTGATATTACCGTCGGAAACATTTACAGAAGTACTTCCCGGAGTTTTAATTTTAATCTGATTGCCCACTTTTACCGTACCTGCATTTAAAAGAGCGGATGTTACCAGTGTCAAAACTGTTAATTTAATAAAATTTTTCATAAAAAAACCTCCTGAATTTTAGTATACTAAATTATACCAAAAAATGCTTAAAGAAAAATGAGAGGTTTGAAAATTTTAAATATTAAAATTTTATAATTTATTGTTTAGAGGAAGTTCTACTGTGAATGAGGTTCCTTTATTTAGCTCACTTTTTACAGAAATACTTCCTTTATGAGCTTCGACTATCCATTTTACCATTGAGAGTCCAAGTCCTGACGAGTCGGAAGATCTTGAAGAATCTACCTGATAAAATCTTGTCCATATTTTATTTATATTTTCTTGGGCTATTCCTATTCCGTTGTCGGAGATTTTGCTTATAATTTTATCTTTAAATTTGAATAATTCAATATTTATATATCCGTTTTCTTTTCCGTAATTGACAGCATTTGTAATAAGATTTATAAAAAGTCTCATTATAAGTATTTCATCTGCAGGAATTACAATATCAGGACTTATAACCGAATTAATTTTTATATTTTTTTTATCTGCAGCAATTTGCTGAGTGTCAATTATAATATCAAGCAGTTCACTTAAATTTACTTTTTCAATATTCAGTTTCTGGTGTCCTTTATCCATTTTTGAAAGCATCAAAAGTTGAGAAATCATTTGAGACATTTTTATTGACTCTTTTAACACCGATTTTAAAGAGTTTTCCATTTTTTCTTTGGATTCAGTGTGGTTTAAACCGTATTCACTTTGGGAAATAATGACCGATATAGGCGTACGCAGTTCATGAGAAACGTCAGAAGTAAACTGTACTTCGTTTTCAAAAGAAGTTTGGAGTCTGTTGAACATCGTATCAAAAGTATTTGCCAAAGTATGAATTTCATCTTTTCTCTGTTGCCCTAAATTTATTCTTCGGGACAGATCATTTCCTGCGTTTATATTTTCTGCAGTAAGCCTTATTTTTTCAATAGGCTTGAAGCCGTTTTTTGTTATTATATACCCGCTTATTCCTGCAAAAAGAAGGAAAAAAGGCAAAATAATCAGTGAAATGGAAATTATTGTTTCGATAGCTTTTTCCGCAAGAGAGGAAGGAATAACACCTCTAATCCACAAATCACCATAATTCGGAATATATTTTTTATTTTCATATACATACCATTTTTCATCTCCTTTTCTTATAGTTCTTATGGTATTTTCATGAAAAGGAGAATTTTCAAAGTTAAAATCGCTCAAAGCACTTCCGTAAATAAATTCAAGGTCTTTATTGTATATTGAAATCTCTATATTATTTCTCAAAAGTACAAGGCTTTCATCAAAATCGGGCTCATTATTATCGGAAATTTCGATTTGACCGAAAACACTGTTTACTGTATTTTTTAAATCTTCATGAATAGAATTACGAATTAAATTATCACTTATGTAAAAAATTATAGAAAGAAAGAAAATTACAAGTCCTGTCATAAGTCCCATATACCAGAAAGTAATTTTCAACTTTAAAGAAACGGAAATTCTGTTCAGAATATTCCTGAAAAAATTACTCATCTTCCACCTTCAATATATAGCCGACTCCGTAAATATTATGAATAAGTTTCGGAGAGAAATCGGCATCGATTTTTTTTCTCAAGTATCTTATATAAACTTCGATAACATTGCTTCCGCCTTCATAGTCATAATTCCATATATGTTGCTCTATTTTATCTTTGGAAAGTATTTTTCCTCTGTTTCTAATCATATATTCGAGTATTGTAAATTCACGCTTGGACAGTTTTATAGGAATATCATCACGAAAAACCGAGTGTGAGTTTGTATCCACAGTTAAATTTGCTACAGTAAATACATTACCTGAACTGTTGGAATCTTTTCTTAACATTACTCTTATTCGGGCAAGAAGCTCTTCAAAAGCAAAAGGTTTGGTCAAATAGTCGTTAGCTCCCGAATCAAGCCCTTTAACTCTATCTTCTATACTGTCTTTTGCTGTTAAAAAGAGGACAGGAGTGTCTATGTTTTTTGAACGTATAGTTTTTAGAACTTCGTAACCGTTTAACTCGGGCAACATAATATCCAGAATTATGGCATCGTATTCTGTTAAAAGAATATTATCAAGTGCATCTTTCCCGTTATAACACCAGTCTACCCCGTAATGCTCATCTTCCAGTCTTTTTACAATTACTTCATTTAAACTTTTTTCATCTTCAACAACTAAGATTCTCAAATTATCACCTGCTTTACTTTTTATTCAGAAAAAATATTTTCTTTAAAAATAATTTTACGTTCCGAATGATTATATTCAATTTTCAGCCCGTAGGGCAAAACACAACGGGGATAAGCATGCCCGAAATTTACGTTATAGAGTACAGGGAGTTCGGGATTATCTACGACTTCTTTTAAAATAGACTTATACTCTTCATAATAAGCTTCATCCTGAGGTTTTCCGACAATTATTCCGCTTATTACTTTAAAAACACCTTTTTCTTTAATAGCTTCAAGCATCTTTTTGTATTTTTCGGGAGAAGATTTTCCTTCGGCAGTTTCTATAAACAGAATCTTTTCTTTCCATTCGTCTTTTGTCGGAAATATGTTGTATTTATCGCATATTTCTTTCTGTTCACTGAATCTTTCGCCCGAAATAACATTATAAATAGATTCAATACAGCCGCCCAAAAGTTTTCCACTGAAATTTTCTTTTCCCTGTAAAAGTTCAAATCCCCGATTTTCTTTATGGGAAATTCTCGGTATTCCTAAAGATTTCTCGGAAAAATCGGTTCTTTCTTCGTACCATATATCGCTTGAGTTTATTTCGTTTAAAGCACTTCCCGAATATATATTCCAGTATTTTTCCGTATAAGGCAGTAAATTATCGTCAAGCTCTGCAATATCCGTTAAAAAAGAAGGTCCGTAAAAACTTTGCATTCCCAATCGATGAAACATCAAATGATGGACTGTAGTATCGGAAAATCCTGTAAACAGTTTCGGATTTTCTTTTACAAGTGAGATAAATTCTTCATCTTCCATAAGATAAGGAAAAATTTTATATCCGTCAATTCCTCCGATAGCACATAAAATCCCTTTAATATCAGGATTTTTAAAAGCATTTTTTAAGTCTTCGGCTCTTTTTTCAGGATGATTTTCCAAATATTCGATGCCTTTCAGTGAATTAGGCATAAAAACGACATTAAATCCCATTTTTTCAAGTCTTTTTGTTCCCAGTAATTTTTGGTGATTACAGAAACTTTCTCCCAATACCCCCCTCGACAGGCTGACGACAGCGACAGTATCTCCTCTTTTAAGTGATTTCGGTTTGTTCATGTCAGTATTCCTTTCGATTATAAGTTTTTGTAACACGGTTTTATTTTATTATATCATATTTTTAAAACAAAAAAATCTTTGAATTATAAAAATTGTTCAATAGCTCTCTCATTATAGAGATAAATAAATTTTATTTTATAATAAAAATCATTGAATCGTTATTGACTTTTAATATTTTGTAAAGTATAATATAAATAAAGTTTAAGGAGTGGTTTTTATGAAAAAATTAGTTTTATGTTTATTTTTAATGTTCGGATTACTAAGTTTTTCTGAAAGATTTGTAGAAGAATGCAAAATTCTTTCGAGTTCTTATTCTCATATGCGTTGTCAAAGTTTGGATTCAGGTAAAATTTTCCATTTTTTATATCCACGAAATACATTGGGGATAGGGCAAGTTTATAAAGTGTGGTTTACAGGAAGCGGATACAGAAATTTGCAGCTAAGTTATTTTGAATATTTGTATTAAAATTATTTGAACAGAAAATTTTTGTGTTGTAATTAATTATAAATAAAAAAGGACTATTTTAGTAAAAAAATTAAAATGCTAAAATTTATAAAATACAGAAATTATAAATAACAGAAATTTAAAAATTTATGATAATTTTTCATTTTAAATAGTCCTTTTTTTGTTATTTTGATTTTAATTCACTTTCAGAATAAATCTCTACAAAAGTTAATTTGTTGCCGTCAGGATCTTTAAATTACAGATATTTAATAACATCGAGAATATCTGTTATTTCTTCATCATTGATTACAGACATTTCTTTTAAACGATTATATTCTTTTTCAAGATTTTCAACTTCAAAATTAACGACGTTATCACTATTTTCTGTTTTTCCCTCAAAAAGCTGAATCCAAACAGGTCCTGTTTTATATTCAATTATTGGAGAATCTACAGAAGGAACAGATTCTTCTTCAGGTTCAAAAATATCTTTGTACCATTTTGCAGATTTTTCGAGATTATTTACGGGAATCCCTATTGCTACACTTTTAATTTTCATAATAACTATCCTTTCTTTTCTATTTTTTCCTGTAATACATTAAACAAATTATTCCAACAATTTTCAAACCATTTTCTTGCTGTTTCCCAGTTTTCGCCTTCTTTTCAACCGCTATGAATTAAATTGACTTCACAGGAATCGTTATTTTCCTTAGAAAACAGTACGCAAACATGAGTTAAAGGATCGGAATAATTCATAAATTCCGAAAATTCAAGAGAACATTTCCACTCGAAACACAATAATCGGGAAGGCTCTATTGCAGTAATTTTACAACCGATGGTACTGTTGATTTCTTTGTTATCATCCCAGAATAATTCGTATTTTCCGTTTGTTACAGGCTCGATATCGGCATGCTTGCATAACCATGTTGAAATAAGTTCATTTTTTGTGAACATTTCAAAAGCATATTTTGTATCACATTTTAATTTGACTTTGCAGTGGATGATTTTATTCATAATTTATCCTTTCTTTGGTAATAAGATTTTGTTTTAATTTTATTATAACAGCAATCATTAAAAAAATCTTATCATGAATTGCGTTTTTTGTACTTTGTATGTTAAAATTAATAAAAATTACGGAGATTTATATATGGATATAAAGATTATTGCCGAATATATGAGAGAAAAACTCGAATCGTACGATGAGAATGAAAAATTTTCAATAAAAGAGATTGCTGAAAAATTCGGTTACACGAAATATGAGTTCAGCAGAAAATTCAAAAAGGAAACAGGATTTTCAGCCAAAGAATTTGTTTCTGTATTAAAACTTGAAAAATCATTACAAAAGCTTATAAAAGAAGATAAAAGTGTTATTCTTGCACAACTGGAGTCGGGCTATGAAAGTTCAAGCTCATTTTCCAATATATTCAGGAAAAATACAGGACTTTCGCCGAGAGAATACAGAAAAAATATTGAAAAACTGCATGAAATTGTGAATAAATATAAGGAAAATAAAGAGTCTTCAGAAGAAACTTATTATGAATATATGAAAAGCAACGGGAAAAGTACCTGTACAGTTTATTTGAAATATCCTGAAAATTATAAAAGTGAAATGACTTTTGTAGGATTATTTAAAACACCTATACCGAATCATGCTCCTGTTATCGGAAAAGCTGTAATTCCTAAGAAAGTAAATAATAGATGTACTTTCAAAAATATCCCTGACGGAAAGTATTATATTTTGGCATGTTCAGTTGAAAAAAACGGGAAAATTTTCAGATACTTCGATTTGAAAAACTGTCTTCGGGGGAAAGTCGAAAAGCAACTGATTTTTCCTTCGGAAAAAGAAGAAAAATTTGAAATTTTATTCAGAGAAGCAATTCCCGAAGATCCGCCTATTTTGATTAATCTGCCGAATTTACTGTTTAAAGTTATCGGAAAATAATAAATTTGAAACAGAAAAATTTTTATGTTTTTCAGATAAAAATAAAAGGAAGCTTTATTGCCTTCAATAATAAGGAAATTATCGCTCCCATTTTATAAGATTTTTGTATTATTCTTTATAAGTATCGCATCTTTTAAACCAGCCTGCAAGCCATTTTTTCTCATTTCTTGAAGGATCGGAATTATTTACTCTTCTTTGAAGAACAAATTTTGCCGAATTGCTGAATTCTTCCAAAGCTGCTTTACCTGAACCTTCCCCTTTCATATTTTCGAGAACTTGTAAGAGTCCCCAGCCTTCCCCTTTGTATCTTTCTTCGGAATTTGTTCCTTCGCCTTTAAAGTTTACATAATCAATCAAAGGATACAATCCGTTAGGAGAATTTGCCACTCTGTAAAACTGTTTTATTACATTTTCTTTATTTTCGGAAATTGCCGACATTTTATCAAGAGAGGCTTCCATTCTTTTATAAATAAACTCGATTTGAATATCTTTTGTATTGTATAAAAAGTCAATAAGTTTTTCTATATCGGGATTTTTTTCGTTTTTCAGTTTTATAAGTTCTTCTCTGCTCTTCCATGGAGCATATTTATTTTTTTCCAATATTTCAGGTAATTTAATATTTCTTATTTTAAAATATTCTATCAGTGGCGGAAAACTCTCTTCAAAAATTCCTTTTTCATTTTCTTTGTACCATATAAAATGCCCTATTCCCAATGAAGGAAAATTTTCTCCGGTATTCCAGTAGACAAGGTTATCTTTTACACTGCCTGCTTCGTTTTGGAATATTTTATCGGCAATAATATCAAGTTCTTTTTTTGTAGGGGAAATAATTGTTTTTGTGTTAACAGCATTGCTTTTTACAACAGACGATTTTTTCGGAGAAACCGCATAAGCTGCAGAAAATATTGTTAATGCAGAAAAAAAGGCGATAAGTTTTCTTTTTGATAAAAAGTTTAAATTTTTCATTTTTCGGATACCTCCCTGAATTTGTTTTATTATATATT
Organism: Pseudoleptotrichia goodfellowii; assembly: GCF_007990505.1. Taxonomy (NCBI): domain Bacteria; kingdom Fusobacteriati; phylum Fusobacteriota; class Fusobacteriia; order Fusobacteriales; family Leptotrichiaceae; genus Pseudoleptotrichia; species Pseudoleptotrichia goodfellowii. Next base: position 21,230 of record NZ_AP019822.1, read on the forward strand.
ATACCATATGAAATTATTATAGAAAAAAATTTCGATATAATGTAAAATATAAAAAATAAAGAAAAGAGGAAAACTTGGAAAATGCTTAAAAATAGAAATAAATCAAAAGATTTTTTTGAACAGGGTACAGTTTCTCTGGCAAAAGAACTTTTAGGAAAATTGATAATCGTGAAAAACGGAGATAAAATATTGAGCGGCTATATTACTGAAACGGAAGCGTATCTCGGAATAATTGATGAGGCATGTCACGGATATGACGGGAAAAGAACTCCGAAAGTAGAGGCTTTGTATCAGGAAGCGGGAACCGTGTATATTTACACAATGCACACTCATAAAATGCTTAATATAGTTTCATGTGAAGAAGGAAATCCTCAGGCAGTATTAATTCGGGGAATAGAGCCTGCGGCAGGAAAAGAAGTAATGGAAGAAAACAGAGGAAAAACAGGTGTATTAGTGAGTAACGGACCGGGAAAACTGACAAAAGCTATGGGGATAAAAGATAAATTCAATATGTCAAAAATTGGAATTTTAAGCGAAAAAACCGATATGAAAAAAATAAAAGAAAATATAATTTATATTGATTTTGAGAAAAGTAAAATTCCTGCAGAAATAAAAGTAAGTCCAAGGATAGGTATTCCCGATAAAGGAATATGGACGGAAAAGCAGCTTCGTTTTTATGTTGCAGGAAACAGATATGTTTCCGGAATGAGAAAGAGTGAATATACGGATAAATGTTGGAAAGACCTTTAATATAAGAATAAAAATTTAAAAAATCATAGAGAAATCTAATATTTATGAGTTATACTTTATTAAAATTTATAGAAAATATAAAGGCGGAACAGAGTCCGAATTTAATCGGAGAATTTCAATTTTTTGGACATAAATTAAAAATTTCTATATAATTAAATCAAGGAAAGGAGTGGAGATGTAAAAATGAAGGCTTAACGGCTTTTTCAGTTAATACATCCCCAAAAATTAAATGAAAAATAAAATTAAAATTTTAATCGTCACTGTATTGTGTATATTAGCTTTAGCATGTGGAAATACAAGAGGAAAAAGCGGAAAGGTCGTATTTGAATCTGAAGATAAAAAAATAAAAGTTTATGAATCGGAAGTAAATTTTCAATTGGAAAGAGAACTTGAGGCTGCAGGTGCCGAATTAAAAGATGTACCTAAAGAACAGCTTGAACAAATGAAATTAAATATCGTAAAAAATATAGCTACAACGAGAGCTTTTGCTTTAAAAGCGAAAGAAAAAAAGCTTGACAAAGATAAAAAATATACCGAAGGTGTGGAATTTACAAAAGAAAATTTCCTTGCATCTGTTGCGATGATAGACAGACTGAGCTCGGTAAATGTTACAGATGACGAAGCAAAAAAAATATACGAAGCAAATTTAAAAAACTTTGAAAGACCTGAAGATTCGGTAAGATTACAGTTAATTGTTACTCCTGCGAGTGAAAAAGATAAAGCTGAAGCTGCATTAAAAGAAGCAAAAGCAAATCCGGGTAAATTCGGAGAGCTTGTCAGAAAATATACAGGAGTACAAAACGGTTCGACAGGAGAAACTGACGAAATACCTATGTCTGCTCTTGCAGAAAAATACGCACCTATAAGCGAAGCCGTAAAAAATGCTCAAAAGGGTCAGATTATCGACAATGTTATAATTGTAGGAGATGAAGCTTATATAGTAAAAGTATTGGAGAAAAATCCTAAAGGAGTTGTGGCTTTTGATGTAGTAAAAGATCAGATAAAAGCACAGATGAAAGCTTCAAAAAGACAGGAAGAAACACAAAAATTTATGGAAGATGTTACAAGAGAGTTTAAATTGGATAAAATAAATAAAGATACTGTTAAACTTCCTGAAACAAAAAAATAAAAATTGAAATATCAAAGATTTGAGAGGTAAAAGAAGATGAGAAAAAGTTATTTTATTATGTTATTAATTTCTATTGGAATGATCTCCTGTACATCGGGAGATCCTTATGCGGGAAGTTCAAGCTCAGGTACAACTTCAGGATCCCGTGTGGAAAGTAAGCCTGCTCCTAACAAAGTAACTCCTTCTAAAAGTAACTCGGGAGGAGAAATAGACAATAAATTTGATGCTACAGATGAAAAAATAGTGGCATTTATAGATCAGAAAGTATACGAAGATGCTGCACAAATCAGACAGGTTACAGTTGACAGCTTGAATAAACTGTTAAAGGAAAAAAATATAAGAATGACAAAAAGAGAGTTTTTGGCAAGAACTTATCAGATTATAAGAGATAACAACATGAATTCGTTTTACTTGGCTGCAGGAAGATTACTGAATCAGTTAAAATAATAAATTTCGGCAAAAAGGAGGCATAACATGAAGTTTTTAAAATTTTTGTTGGTTTTAGTAATAATTGCAGTAATCTTCGCTTTGGGAGGAGTAATTTTTTCAAACAGAATAATTGCTCATTTAACGAAAACCGATAGTTCAAGATTTGAAAATTTGAAATATTCCATTAAAGACGGGGAAATCGTATTTGATAATTTTATATTGAATGGAGAAAAATTAGGAAAAGGGAAAGCCAAAATAAAAATAGTACGTGGAGGAAAATTCGGAATATCGCCTGAAGTGAAACTGGAATCAATGGAGCTTCAGGAAGTAAAGTCTGAATTACTGTATAATGCGGCTGATCCTCAGATAGATTCTTTTATTGAAAAGATTAATGTTCCTGCCGAGCATGAAAAAATAGTCAAAACAACAAAAAGCTATATAAAAGAAACAACTGCAAGAATAAATAATCTGGATAAGAATATTGATGACTTCTTTAATATGAAAAAAGGAAATATCGAAGCTGTAAATAAACTGAAACAGGATTACGGTTTATCGACTGATTTGAAAGAAAAATCTTCAAAATTAATCGAATTGAACAAAGAATTGAAAAATTTTAATGAGCAGATTAATACGGAAAAAGAAAAAGTGAATAAAGAAATATCGGAAATCGAAGCTGAAAGAAGTATAATGATTGAAAATATTTCGGGAGATTTGGATAAACTGGAAAAAATAATATCTTTGAATGATATGGAAAATCTTAATTCGTATATATTTCTGGAAAGAGGAAGAGAAATTGCGATTTCTTTAAATAAAACACTGAAAGCTGTAAAATTTATAAAAAAAATTAAAGATAATTCAGGACTTTCTATTTCCTCTATTTCTGTAAATGACGGAGAAATTGTTTTTTCGGGATTGGAAAAAGGAAATAAAACATCTAAAGGGCAGGTAACGTTGGGTGATAATATAAAAGCCGATGTTACAGAAACTGATAAAGGATATGAAATTTTCTATAATAAAGATGATATTGCTTTAAAAACTTTATTTGGTGAAAGGATAACTTCTACTGTCGAGTATTCCAAAAAAGATTTGATTGAAGGAAAGGCTTTAAATCTGATTTCGGAATTGACTTTTGAAAATAATAATTTTAAAAACTTGAATAAAACGAATTTATCCGAAGAAGATAAAAAAATGCTTGAAGAAAAGATAAACAGCATGAAATCCGAACGTTATAATGAGATAATGAAAGAGTATGAGGATCAGACAAAATCTATTGAAGGTTTGATTGACGATATTTATGCGAAAGAAGGAAAACTCGATAAACTTCAGAGAGGACTTTTATCTTTAAGTACGATTCTCAATGTAAATGATTTTGTGAACGGGGATAATTCAGCGACACCTACTGTAAATACGGAAACGAATATAAATAACGAAGCTGAAAAACCTAAGGAAAATAACAACGGAAACGAGAATAAAAATTCTGTTTCGGGAGATTCAACTGCAAAAGATGTAAAAGATGAACTAAAAAAAATATTTAATTAAAGGGTTATATATGAGATTGGATAAATTTTTAAAAATAACAAGAATAATAAAAAGAAGAACTGTTGCAAAAGAGTTGGCGGATAACGGAAATATTTCCGTAAACGGAGAAGAAAAAAAATCTTCTTATAATATAAAAAAGGGAGATATTCTTGATATAAAATATTTTAATAAAAATATAAAAATAAAAATAAAAGATATTCCTCCTGAAAATTTAAAAAAAGATTTTATTGATGAATATATTGAATTAATAAGTTAAAAACAGGAATTATATTTAAAAATAAAATGATAATTGAAAGGCTCTATTATAAATGTTTAGAGCCTTATTTTTAATTATTGAAGTGAAAATTTTTAAAAACATTGTTATTTTCACTTGTTTTTTGAAAATAATGAGGTATAATAATTATGGAAAACACATCTTATTTTAGCAAGGAGAAGCGTATGAAAATAACAGATATCAGACTCAGACTCGGAAAAGGCTCTGAGGAAGGCGGAAAGTTAAAAGCATATGTAGACATTACGTTTGATGAATGCTTCGTTATTCACGGGCTAAAAGTTATTGAAGGACAAAACGGACTTTTTGTTGCGATGCCCTCAAGAAGAATGCCTAACGGAGAGTTTAAGGACATAGCTCACCCTATTACTCCGGAATTAAGATCCGAATTGACAAGAGTAATTTTGGAAAACTATGAAAAAGAAAATGTAGAAGCCGAATAACTGCAATATAGTTAATGACTTATTTTAAATGCCTACAATGAAAAAATACCGGACATATGGTCCGGATTTTTTTGTTTATTAATCGGGAATATGATATAATTTAAAAAATGAAAAACAAAAAAGCAGAAAAGGAAGGAGAGAATTATTTTTATGAGGGCTCGTTGCCGTCCTCATACTCCCGCTACCTGTGTTCTACGCGACTGCGTCGACTCCGAAAATGCGGGGGAAGGAATAATGATTTGTAGAAAATGAAATTAATAGTAGGACTGGGAAATCCTGGAGAACAGTATAAACTGACAAGACATAATATAGGTTTTATATTTATAGATGAATATTTAAAAGAAAACAATATAAACGATATGAGAGAAAAATATAAATCGGAATTTATACAGACGACTTATAAAGGGGATAAAGTGTTTTATCAGAAACCGCTTACTTTTATGAATTCAAGCGGAGAAGCTGTGGGAGAGGCTGTCAGATTTTTCAAAATAGATCCCGAAACGGAACTTTTTGTTATTTATGATGATATGGATATGGAGTTCGGGAAGCTGAAAGTAAAAAAAGACGGAAGATCTGCAGGTCATAACGGAATAAAGTCGATAATACAGCATGTCGGCGAAAAGTTTGTGAGGATAAAATACGGGATAGGAAAACCGAAATCAAAAGATGAGACTATAGGATTTGTTTTAGGAAAATTTTCTCCTGAAGAAAAAGAAACACTGAAAGAAAGCAGAGAAAAAATCTTTAACCTAATAGAAGATATTAAAAACGATATGACTTTGGAAAGACTTATGAACAAGTATAACACAAAGTAGACAGGGAAAAATATGAAAAAGTTTAAATTGGAAAAACAGTACCAGAGAATGAAAATATCCCAATATTTGAGAGAAGTGCAGAATTATTCAGGAAGAAGTTTGAGAAATGTGGAAGTGTTTTTAAACGGAAAACAGGTAAGGACTACAAAAAAACTTCCTTCAAGCGGAATTTTAAGAGTAATCGAAAAAGAAAAAGGAACGGATATAAAGCCGATAAAACTTGATTTGGATATTGTTTATGAAGATGATGATTTGCTTGTTGTAAACAAAGAGCCGTTTTTACTGACACATCCTACTCAGAAAAAAGTTGATTTTACACTGGCAAACGGGATAGTTCATTATTTTAAGGAAAAATACGGAAAAGAAACTGTTCCGAGATTTTATAATAGACTGGATATGAATACGTCGGGCCTTATAATTATTGCGAAAAACAGTTTTGCACAAGCATTTTTACAAAATTTTTCCGATTTTGAGAAAAAATATCTTGCAATAGTGGACGGAATTATGGAGTTTGATGAAGAAATAGTCATAGAAAAGCCTATTTACAGGGATGGAGATAAACTTGAAAGAATAATAGACGAAAGAGGTCAATATGCGAAAACAGCAGTAAGACCTTTAAAAAAATATCCCGAAAAAAATGTGACTCTTGCGGAATGTGAGCTTTTTACAGGGAGAACCCATCAAATAAGAGTACATTTAAAGTCTGTAGGACATACAATAGTCGGAGATGAACTTTACGGCAAGGGAATCGATGAAAAAAGAGGAATAAAAAGGCAATTTTTACATGCGTATAAAGTAAAATTTACTCACCCTGTGAAAAAAGAAGAAATAGAACTGGAAATACCTTTATTTGACGATATGAAAGAATTTCTCGGAGAGGATATCTTGAAATAAAAAATTTTCCCTGAAAGGAGAAATATTTATGAAATATATTCAGGAAATGAAAAGTTACAGAGGGAACAGCGGAATATTTGAAGAAAAAACAGGAAAGAAAGCTCAAAATCTTTTGGAATTGGCAAATCAGGGATTTAATGTTCCTAATTTTTCGGTAATTGACAACAGATATTTTAAAGAAGTGATATTTAAAGAGATACAGGACAGTAATCGGAATAAAGGCATTCTTGGAGAAATAAAGGACTGGAAAAGTATTTTCGGTGAAAATACCGAAGAAAAAATAGAAAATATAATAAAAATCATAAAAGAACATAAACCTCAAAAGGAATTTCTCGAAGAAATAGAAAAAGTGATCGGAAAAGACGAATATTATGCTGTAAGATCATCTTCTGTGGAAGAAGACAGTGATAATTTTTCTTTTGCAGGGCAGTTTGAAACATTTTTATACGTAAGAAAAGAAAATATAATCGAAAAAATAAAGGAAGTTTGGCTTTCGTCCTTTTCTTCCCACGTAATGAAATACAGAAAAGAAGGAAATATAAACAACGAAATAAATGTTCCTGCAGTTATTATACAGGAAATGGTAAATTCTGAAAAGGCGGGAGTGGCTTTCAGCGTAAATCCTGTAAACGGAAATACCGACGAAATTGTCATCTCGGGAACTTACGGCTTGGGAACGAGTATAGTTGACGGAGATGAAAACGGAGATTTGTATATTTACAATAAAAATACGCGGGAGATAAAAAAGGAAATAAAAACAAAAAAGATAAGACAGACTCTCGATTTTGAAAATAAGAAAATAAAAACAGAAGAAATAAATATAGATGACGAAATTTTAAACGAAAAAGAAGTGGAGGAACTTGGAGAAAATATTATAAATATAGAAAAATGTTACGGAAGACCCCAGGATATAGAGTGGGCTTATGAAAAAGGAGAACTTTATATATTACAGTCAAGACCCATTACAACATTAAAAAAAGATACGGATAATATATCTAATATTATAATATGGGATAACAGTAATATTGTAGAAAGTTATCCGGGTATCAGCCTTCCGCTTACGTTCAGTTTTATAAGAACGGCATATTCGGGAGTTTATAAAAGATTTTCCGAGATTACGGGAGTACCGTCTAAAGTTGTGGAAAGCTATCAGGTCGTTTACGATAATATGTTAGGGCTTTTAAAAGGAAGAGTTTATTATAACCTGATAAACTGGTATAAACTGCTTTTATTGTTTCCTAATGCCAAAAATAACAGTAAATTTATGGAACAGATGATGGGAGTGAAGAAAGAACTGTCTCAGGAAAATTTGAGTGAAAATCTGTTACAGGCAAACGAAAAAATGTCTTTTTTGGAGAAAAATGTAAATAAAATTCAAAAATTGAAAGCGGGACTTGCGATATTTTTTAATATGTTTCTGATAGAGAAAAAAGCGGAAAAATTTTATAAAATCATAAATGAAAACCTGAATAATGAAAAAATAAATTTAAGTGATATGAATATAACGGAACTTAAAAAATATTACAGGTTTTTGGAAAATAAGTTTTTGAAAAACTGGGAAATACCTATTATAAATGATTTTCTTGTGATGATATGGTTCGGGATCTCAAAAAAAATCGCAGAAAAGTATATAAAAGAAAATGCGGATGAAGTGCATAATATACTTATCGCTCAGGAAGGACAGCAAATGATAAGTGTGGAGCCTTCAAAATACATTGAAAAATTGAGTGAAATGCTGAGAAAAAATGAGATATTGAAAGATGAAGTGAAGTCAATAATAGAAAATGCGGAAAAAGAGAAAAAAACCGAAACAGGAGAAAAAATTTTATTCGGAAATCTTTACAATATTTCGTCTTTAACAAAAAACAGCGAATTTAACAGAGTTTTAAATGAATATATGGAAAAATTCGGAGACAGAACAGTTCAGGAGCTGAAATTAGAGTCGCTTACATTAAAAGAAGAACCGCTGTTTTTTATAAAAATGATATATTCTCTTTCGGGAGTAAAAAGTGAACAGGAACATAGTAAAAGAAATATAGCCGATGAGCAGAAAAAAATATACGACGGACTGAAAATAGGATTTGTAAAGAAATATATACTGAAAAAGTCTGTATTTTATGCGAAAAAATTTATAAGATTAAGGGAAAATCTGCGGTATGAACGGACAAAAGTGTTCGGTACTGTAAGAAAAATTATGAAACAAATCGGAATATATTTAAAAGAAGATAACATTACAGAAAATGAAAGAGATATATTTTATCTTACGATAGAAGAAGTATTCGGACTGATGGACGGGGCAGTCATAGACGTAAATCTGAAAGAGCTTGTAAAATTAAGAAAAGAAGAATATAAGAAATATGAAGAGGGAATTATACTGCCTGACAGATTTTTGACTAAGGGATTTTTAGGAGAAGATTTTTACTACGAAGATTTATCGGCAGCCGCTCAGAATAACGAGGAACTGAAAGGGACGGGCTGCAGCAAAGGAATAGTAAAAGGAAAAGTCAAAGTCGTTTTGGACCTTGTAAATGACGAAGTGAAAGAAGGGGATATTGTAGTGACAAAATCTACGGATCCGAGCTGGGTTATGGTATTTCCTCTGTTAAAAGGGCTTATCGTGGAAAAAGGAAGTCTTTTGTCTCACAGTGCGATTATTTCACGTGAAATGAATATACCTGCAATAGTGGGAGTACAGGGTGCAACGGGCCTTTTAAAAACGGGAGATTACATTCAGTTTGACGGAAGTACAGGAATAATAAAAAAATTGGAGGAAGTATAAAGTGAAAAGTGAAGTCAGAGAAAATAAGGTTGATTTTTCATTAATAAGGTACTCGCAATGTTGGGAGGACACGGAAGTTTTGCTGGAAGGACTTGACATAAAGGAAAATGATGTGTGTCTGGGTATTCTTTCGGCAGGGGATAATGTATTTTCCATGCTTACAAAAAATCCTTCAAAAATAATAGCCCTTGATATAAGTTTTCCCCAGATTGCTCTTGTGAGACTGAAAATAGAAGTATTTAAAGAGTTTTCTTATGAAAAAATGCTCGAATTTATCGGAGTAAAAAAATCGGATAAAAGAGCTGAAATGTATGAAAAAATAAGAGGGAATCTCGAAGAAAAAGTCAGAGAATACTGGGATTTTAACAAAGAAGCCGTTCAAAGCGGAGTTATCCATACGGGAAAATTCGAGAAATTTTTCAGCCTTTTCAGAAAAAGAATATTGCCTTTTGTTCACTCAAAAAAGCAAGTGGAGGAATTTCTTTCTGAAAAATCCGAGGCGGAAAGAACCGAATATTATAATAAAAAATGGAATAATTTCAGATGGAAAATGATGTTCAAACTGTTTTTTTTAAATTATATTGTAGGAAAATTCGGAAGAGATAAAGAATTTTTTAAATATGTGGAAAAAGATATTTCAAAAGTAATGACCGAAAGAAGCAGGTACGCCTCGTGTGAACTTTCTCCTTATGAAAATCCTTATCTTAACTATATTCTTACAGGGAATTACCGTTCGGACTGTCTGCCTTATGTTTTAAGAGAGGAAAACTTTGAAAAAATAAGGGAGAATATTCATAAAATAGAAATTGTACAAAATTCTATGGAAGAATATCTGGACGGAACAGATTTGAAAATAAATAAATTTAATTTAAGTGATATTTTTGAATATATGTCTTTGGGAAATTATGAAAAATTAATGGAAAAGATTTATGAGAAATCCGCTGATGAAGCAAAACTGGTATACTGGAATCTGGTTGTGGAAAGAAATACAGGACTTATAAAAGGCGGAAAAGAAAAAAGATTTGAACGCTCGGAAATGATTGATAAAAAGCTTCACAAAAAAGATAAAACGTTTTTTTATACTGATTTTGTTGTGGAAAAGGTGATAAAAAATGGAAATAGTTAAGATGATAGTTGTTTTAATAATTTTCATGCTGTTTTTTCTGCTATTGAATAAACTCGAAAAAAGTGAAAAACTTAATTCGGAACTTATAAGAAAAATACTTCATATAGGCTCGGGATTCGGAGGATTGACACTGCCTTTTCTTTTTAAAAGAAAAATCTCTGTTATAGTGTTGGGAGTAATATTTCTTATACTGCTTATAGGCATAAGAATAATAAAGAATAAAATAACGGGACTTAAACAGGTAATAGAAACAAAAAACAGGAAAACACTGGGAGATATATATTTTATCATGAGTATACTCGGCTTGTGGATAGTATCAAGCGATAATAAAGTAACGTATGCACTGCCTTTGGTAATACTTATGTTTTCCGATGCTTTTGCTGCATTAATAGGAGAATTTTACAGTAAATTCAAGTTTGATACGGGGTTCGGAACAAAGTCCGTTGAAGGTTCGGTAGTATTTTTTCTGACAACATACTTTGTCTGTATTAATTTCTTTCTTGTTTTCAGTGATTTGAAAAATATAAATATTGTCCTGTTATCATTGCTTTTAAGTATACTGACTATGATTCTCGAAGTCATTTCATGGAACGGACTTGATAATCTTTTTGTACCTTTTTTCGTATATCTGTTTTTGAAACTGAATACAAATCTCGGTACAAAAGAGCTTGTGCATAAGTTTTGGGTAATTGTTGTGTTATTTATAATTATTATACTTAATCGAAAAAAAACCACGCTTACAAGAATTGCTCAGACAGGAAGTCTGTTTTTTCTCTATCTTGTTATGATAATAGGGGGTATAAAATGGCTTATTCCGCCATTGATAATGTATCTCGGATACTATCATTTTACGCCGAAAGTCGAAGGGCAGGTAAAAGATTCGCTGAAAGGACTTCTTGCCATAGCTTTTTCCACGTTTGTATGGCTCGCATTGGCAACAATACTGGATAAAGAGAGGTTATATCTGGTGTATATTTTCTCGTTTTCTTTACATTTCGGGCTTATAAATCTTATAAGGGACAATGCCGGAAATGTAAACAGAGAAACGTTCAGAATGAGATTTTTAGCAGGAAGTACAGGAAAAGCACTGTTATTTTTCGGATGTAATTACTTATTTTTATCAATGATTCGGGATTTTAAAATGCTCGCAGGAGTTATAATTCTCCTGATCGGAGGAATATTTTTATACGAAACTTCGATGAAAATATATTATATTATCGAAAAAGAAAAGGAATTAAGCGGAGAAAGTAAGGTGTTTATAGCATCGGGAACAGTATTTTTATGCTCGTTGCTGCTCACAGGAATAGGAATGTTGTAAAATCTAATTTGAAAGAAGCGGATATGTTATGAAAATGAAAAGATACGTAATAATGAAAGATAATCAGACTGAAAATACCGTTTTGGAAAAATACATTGCGGAAAATAATATTTCTGAAGAAGAAATTCAAAAAATAAAAATAGAAAGACCGTCAGAAATAACAGTTTTTTACAGTGAATCTGGAGAAACTGAGGGAAATCTTTATTTATGGCATAACAGACCTGATTATAATGGAAAAAAAACGTCATATATAGGAAATGTAACTGTAAATGAGGCGTTTCGTGAAAAAGGCAGTGAAATTTTGGAAGAGATTTTTAAACAGTTGAAAAATGAAAAAGTTCAGGTAATAATAGGGCCTTTAAACGGAACGACATGGAATACTTACAGGTATGTAACGGAAAAAGGAGAAAGACCGAAGTTTTTAATGGAGCCATGGAACGAGGATTATTATCCTGATTTATTTGAAAAGACGGGATTTGTTTCTCTTGCCGGATATATTTCTTCAATATCCGAAAATATGAAAAAAAGTGAAAATATAAAAAGAAAAATGGAAAAGATAAAAAAGTTCGATTTTTATAACGATATAAAAGTTGAAAGTATTGAAAATAAAGATTTAAACGAAGTTTTAAATGATGTGTACGATTTGACAATAGAAGCTTTTAAAAACAATTTTTTGTATACGGAACTTGACAGAGAAATATTTTTGAAAATGTATATGAGCTATAAAGACAAGCTTGTAAAGCAGTTTTTTAAACTGGTATATTTAAAAGAGGAACTTGTCGGATATGTATTCGGAATACCTGATTATGCCGAACTTTACTATAAGAAAAAAGTTGACACCGTAATACTGAAAACGATAGCAGTAGCACCGAAATATAACGGAAAAGGTATCGGATATATTTTAATAGACGAATTTATAAAAGAAGTTCAAAATAACGGTTACAGTAATATAATATACGCATTGATGCATGAAAGCAACGTGTCGAAAAATACAGGATTATTACTTGGGGAGAAACTGCGGGAATACACTTTATTTATAAAAGAATTGTAATATTATAATCAAAAATAAAAATATTTGAGAGGAGTTTAATATGACAATAGCTGACAAGATTAAAGAGTTAAAAGACAGACATCCTTATAAAACTGCACTAGTAGACTTGAAAACAGGAGATAAAGCCAACTTTAACCATATGGATGTAAAATCCGATAAAATATGTACTTATTTGGAGAATAAAGGCTTTAAAAAAGGGGATAAAATAGTCGTTTTTGTGCCGATAGGAGTGGAGTTTTATATAATTTTACTGGCAATATTCAAAATGGGGTTACAGGCGGTGTTTATAGATCCTTATGCCGATACCGAACATATAAACAAATGTTGTGAGATGATTTCTCCCGAAGGAATAATAGGGAGTGGAAAAACTATTTTAAAAGGATTTTTCCTGAAAGGAATAAGAAAAATCGGGAAAAAGATAAATTATAATAAAATGCTTGAGCAGTCTGAAAGCCTGCCTCCGATGAAAAAGAGAAAGCCTAAAAAGTACGAAAGAGAAGAAGAACATATCAATGAAAATACACCCGCTCTGATAAGTTTTACGAGCGGAAGTACAGGGTTTCCTAAAATCATCATGAGAACTCACGGATTTTTAATGGGACAGCATAAAGTTCTTGAGAAAAATTTGAAATTTGAAAAAGAAACGTCGATTTATTCGTCATTTCCTATTTTTCTGCTGTCTCATATGGCGACAGGAGCGACTGTCTTTATTCCTGATATAGATATGAGTTCGCCTATGGAAGCAAATCCGAAAGAAGTAACGGAACAAATTAAGAAAAACAATATACAGAATATAATATTACCGCCTGTAATATTGGAAAATATTGTAAATTATGTAGAAAAAAATAATATGACATTGAAAAATGTTCAGACTGTATATACAGGAGGAGCACCTGTCTTTCCGAAACTTATGCAGAAAATAGACAAAATCTTTGAAAATGTCAAAGTAAGAGCATTGTACGGTGCGTCAGAAGCCGAGCCTATTTCAATACTGAACTACGAGGATATAACCGAAGAAGATATTGAAAATATGAAAAACGGCTACGGGCTTTTAGTCGGAAGAAAAGTGGATGAAATTGACCTAAAAATAGAAGAAATTTCTGAAAAAGCTGATGAAAAAATGAATGAATCAGAAAACGAAGGCTTTGAGAAAAAAAGTGAAGCAGAAAATAAAAAGTCGGAAAATAAAGAAGATAAAAATACGGGAATTAAAGGAGAAATACTTGTAAAAGGGGAAAATGTGCTGAAAGGTTATTTGAATATTCCCGAAAGCCCTGATAAAAAATGGCATAAAACAGGAGATACGGGCTATATTAATGAAAAAGGACAGCTTGTACTGCTGGGAAGAGTTAAAGGAAGAATAAGAATAAACGATAATATTTACTATCCTTTCAGCATAGAAACGGCATTTTCTTTCTGTGAGGCTTTAAAAAAATCGATTTTGACTTCAAAAGATGATAAACTTTATCTGATTACCGAGAGAAATCCTGATTTTGAAGGAAATTTGGAAGAAAATGAAGAAATTAAAAAATTAAAAGAGAAATTCGGGATATTTAAAATCGTGGAGGATGAAATACCTGTAGATAAAAGGCACAACAGTAAAACTGATTATAAAAAATTGGAAGAATTGAAAGAAAAACTCTAAATCTTTGAAAAGGAGAAAGTCGAGTGAATAACAAAATAATGGTAACTGAAAGAATAAAAAATTTTAAAATATATTTGGACGAAAGATTTCCTGCAAGAAAAAATTCTTTTTTCGTACTTATGTTTACTCTGTCGGCATACGTTTATACAGGGTTTCTTTATAATATGAAAATTTTAGGAATGACAGGAAATGATCCTGACAGGATTCCAATGCCTTTACACAAAGTAATTCCTTTATTTATAATTATTCTGATGTTTTTCTTTCAGTTAAGACTGACCGATGAATTTAAAGATTATGAAGAAGACTTGAAATATAGACCTTACAGACCTGTACAGCGGGGTATAATAACACTGAAAACATTGAGAAATATAGGAATAGTAACTGTCATTATGCAAATAATATCGGCATTTTTAATAAATCCGAAAATATTGATTTATATGAGTTTTGTCTGGATCTATATGTTTTTAATGGCAAAAGAGTTCTTTATAAAAGAGTGGCTTACGAAAAGAATTGTAATTTATGCTCTTTCCCACGTAGTAATAATGATATTTATAAATCTCGTTATTATTAAGGCTGCAGGATTTATAATGACATCACACGAAATGACTGATTTGTCGGTTTTTGAAATTTATAGAGGAATAATACCGTTTCTAATGCTCGGATATTTAAACGGAATGGTTCTCGAAATAGGAAGAAAAACGAGAAAATCTGATGAAGAAGAACACGGTGTGGAAACATACAGCAAACTTTGGGGCAGAAAAAAAGTGGTGTATATTTTGTGCGGACTTTATATTTTGGACTATATTCTCGTTATGCTCGGATTATTACAGACAAATGAAAAGTATTTTCTCTTGGGAATGACGGTATTGACTATAGTTTTAGCGGTATCAGTATATTTTATGATAAAATTTTTAAAAAAAGATTTATCGGGAAAAGTTCCCGAAAATGTGTCGGGACTCTGGATTTTGTTTTCATGTCTGACAACAGGACTGTTTCAATATACAGTTTTTTACATATTCAGTCTATTGAAAAGTTAAATGATTTGTGATATACTCAAATTGTGAATAAAATAATAAAATTTTTTAGGAGGTAATAGTAATATGGCAGTTAAAGTAGCAATTAACGGATTTGGAAGAATAGGGAGATTGGCATTAAGATTAATGGCAAATGATCCTGAATTTGATGTAGTTGCAATTAACGATTTGACAGATGCGGCTATGTTGGCACATTTGTTCAAATACGATACAGCACAAGGAAGATTTGACGGAGAAATCCAAGTTAAGGAAAATGCATTCGTAGTAAACGGAAAAGAAATTAAAACTTTCGCAGATGCAGATCCTGAAAATTTACCATGGGGACAATTAGGAGTAGATGTAGTTTTGGAATGTACAGGATTCTTCACTTCTAAAGAAAAAGCCGAAAAACATATTAAAGC
Organism: Pseudoleptotrichia goodfellowii; assembly: GCF_007990505.1. Lineage (NCBI taxonomy): Bacteria > Fusobacteriati > Fusobacteriota > Fusobacteriia > Fusobacteriales > Leptotrichiaceae > Pseudoleptotrichia > Pseudoleptotrichia goodfellowii. The sequence continues at coordinate 36,854 of NZ_AP019822.1, forward strand.
AGGAGCTAAAAAAGTAGTTATATCAGCACCTGGTTCAGGAGAAATGAAAACAGTAGTATTTAATGTGAATAACAATATTTTGGACGGTTCAGAAACAGTAATTTCTGCTGCTTCTTGTACAACTAACTGTTTAGCACCTATGGCTAAAGTTTTACAAGATAAATTCGGAATTGAAGTAGGATCAATGACTACTATCCACGCTTACACAGGAGATCAAAATACATTGGATGCACCTCACAGAAAAGGTGACTTCAGAAGAGCAAGAGCTGCCGCTGCAAATATAGTACCTAATACTACAGGAGCTGCAAAAGCTATAGGATTGGTTATACCTGAATTAGCAGGAAAATTGGACGGAGCTGCTCAAAGAGTACCTGTTCCTACAGGATCATTAACTGAATTAATTTCAGTTTTAAACAAAAAAGTTACTAAAGACGAAGTTAATGCAGCTATGAAAGCAGCATCTAACGAATCATTCGGATATACTGAAGAACCTCTAGTATCTTCTGATATAGTTGGAATCCATTTCGGTTCATTGTTTGACGCAACTCAGACAAAAGTTATCGAAAGCGGAGACAAACAATTAGTTAAAACAGTTTCATGGTATGACAATGAAATGTCTTACACTGCTCAATTAGTAAGAACATTGAAATACTTTGTTGAATTGGCAAAATAATAGTTTAAATAATAAAAGCAGTTATTTATATCAGCCCTTTGGTTTATAGTTTTATTTTTATAAATCGGAGGGTTGATTTTTTTGGATAAATTTTGAGACAGTATAGATAGAAGCTTTTAATTAATGAAAAAAACGTCTATTATTTAAAAAATCATAAAATTTATTAAATTTTTACTGTTTTGTAAGAATATTTGTTGAAATTTTAAAGAAAATAAGGTAAAATACATTATTATAATATATAAATGAAAATGAATAAAACATTAGGAGCGTGAGATAAGTGAAAAAGAGTAGAGCTTTTGAAGGACTGAGTGAATATTTCAAAAACAGAATCTTACAAAAAATAATAGCTTTTGTAATGTTACTGTTTTTTAATTTTAATATATTCGCTGACATCGTGCCTGACCCTGTCAGTATAGGGACAAGGGTAACAAAAACTGCTTCAGGGGTGGATCAGATAGATATAGCAGCACCTAATAAGAACGGCACAAGTTATAACTCTCTGAAAGAATTACAGGTAAGTGAACAGGGACTAATCTTAAACAATAATAAAAATGTAGTCATAAATACACAAATCGCAGGACTGGTAGTAAGAAACAGAAATCTTGATAACGGACCTGAAGCAAATCTCATAATAACAGAGGTTACAGGGAAGAATAAAACAAACATAAACGGAATAGTGGAAGTGGCAGGAAAAAGAGCAGACCTCGTTATGGCAAATAGGAACGGAATATTTGTTAATGGCGGGGGTTTTTAAATTCCGACAGAGTGACATTGACAACAGGAAGTCTTCAAATGAAAGACGGAGATTTAGTAGCAATAGACGTGTCACAAGGACATATAGGAATAGGAGAAAAGGAATAGATGCATTAAGCTTGACAGATCTTGAATTATTGGGGAAAACGATAGATATAGCGGGAGTAATAAAAGCATCAAGAGAAACAAGAGTAATGGTATCGGCAGGAGGACAGACATACCAGTATAAGACAAAAGAAGTAAAAAGTAAAGGTGAAACATACAGCGGAATAGCAGTAGACGGAAAAGCAGCAGGAAGTATGTATGCAGGAAAAATAGATATAATATCAAATGATAAGGGAGCAGGAGTAAATACAAAAGGGGACTTGGTAAGTGTAGATGATGTAGTATTGACAGCAAACGGAGATATAACAACAAACAAAGTAAATGCAGGAAAGAAAGTAGTATATAAAACACCGAAGAAAGTAAGAATAAAAGGAGAAACAACATCAGGAAAGAAAGTACAGATAAAAGCAAAAGAAACAGAAATAGATGCAAAAGTGATAACTGGATATTTGGAAGAAGCATTAGGAGAAAAAAGCATTTGAGATAGAAAGTGACAAGACAAAAATAACATCAAAATAGAAGTACAGGGAAAAGTGGATATAAAATCCAAAGAAACAGAAAATAAAGGGGAAGTATTTGCAACAGAAAAAATAAACATAACAGGACAAAAACTGGATAACAGTAATGGAGAAATAAGAAGTAACAGAAAAATAGAACTGGATGTAACAAACACAGTAAATAAAAAAGGATATATATTATCAGACGGACTGACAAAGGAAGAAGCAAAACAGGAAGAGGAAAGTAAAAAGGAAGACAATAAAAAAGTAGATACAGAAACAGAAAAAGGAATAAATATAACAGGAGCAGTAGATAATACAGAAGGATTAATAAAAGGAAGAGAAGTAAGAATAGGAGGAAATCTTACAGGAAACGCTAAAGGAAAAGTAGAGTCTATAGGAGCCTTAACTTTAGATGGAAAAGTAATAGACAATAAAAACGGAACACTAAAAGGAAACATCAAAAAAATAGATGCAAATAAATTCATAAATGATGAAGGAAGGATATTAACAAACGAAAAACTCGATATAGCAGCAAAAGAAGGAAGCAATGTAAGAGGAGAAATATTCGGTTCCGAAGGAGTAAAAATAGTAGGAGAAAAACTGAATAACTTATCAGGAGAAATAAGAAGTAACAGAAAAATAGAATTGGATGTAGTAAATACAGTAAATAAAAAAGGATATATATTATCAGACGGACTGACAAAGGAAGAAGCAAAACAGGAAGAGGAAAGTAATAAAAAGGAAGAAAACACAAAAGCAGAAACAGAAAAAGGAATAAATATAACAGGAGCAGTAGATAATACAGAAGGATTAATAAAAGGAAGAGAAGTAAGAATAGGAGGCAATCTTACAGGAAATGCCAAAGGTAAAGTAGAATCTATAGGAGCCTTAACTTTAGATGGAAAAGTAATAGACAATAAAAACGGAACACTAAAAGGAAACATCAAAAAAATAGATGCAAATAAATTCATAAATGATGAAGGAAAGATATTAACAAACGAAAAACTTGATATAGCAGCAAAAGAAGGAAGTAACATAAGAGGAGAAATATTCGGCTCTGAAGGAGTAAAAGTAGTAGGAGAAAAACTGAATAACCTGACAGGAATAATAAGAAGCAACGGGAAAATAGACCTTAATGTAAAAGAAACAATAAACAGAGAAGGATATATATTATCAGACGGAATAACAAAAGAAGAAGCACAAAAATGGGAAGTGAAAGAAAAAGGACCTGAGAAAAAAGAAGACAAGAAAGAAGAAAGTAAGAAAGACGAAGTAAAAGAGCAGACAACAGGAGTAGAATTAAAAGCAGATAGACTTGATAATACAAAAGGAATAATAGCAAGTTTAGGACAAACAACGTTAAATGTAGGAAAAGTATCAAACGGAGAAGGAAAAATAGTATCAAGAGGTGTAGTGGAATTAACTACGCCTAATGAGTACGAATATGAAGGATTAGTAGAAGGAGATGCAGTAACAACATTAAACGGAAAAAAAGTAACAATAAAAGAAAAAATGCAAAGAAAAAATACATTGGAGTTAATAGGGCAGGAAGGAATAATACTAAAAGATGAAATAGTATCGGGGATATTAAGACTGGATACGAAATCGGACTTAAAGAATGCCAAAGATATAAGAGGGCTGGATACATTATCAGTAACAGCAAAGAATATAGAAAATGAAGGGAATCTGTTATCGGATAAGAATCTTTATGTAAAAGCTGAAGGAAAGCTGTTAAATAAGGGAACAGGCTTAATAAAAGGTAAAGAAAATACATATTTAGAAGGAAGTATAATAGAAAACAACAGAGGGAAAATATTATCAGAAGGAAGTTTGACATTAATAGCGGAAACATTAATAAGAAATGACAATGGAAAAATAGATGCAAAAGGAGATATATACGGAGAAGTAAAGAATGGTCGTTTTGAAAATATAGGAACAGCAGACATAGAAATAATAGATACTGTAAGATATGAAGCGACAGGAACAGAAGGAATAGGGTATACAAGAGGCGGAATATTTTCAAGATTGAGAAGAAATAGCGGAAGAAATAATAAAAATGAAGAAAAAAGAGAGATACGTGAAAGAGGAGTAAACTTTAACGTAGAGGCTTCAAATATAACAAGTGACGGAAGCATAACAATAAAAGCGGAAAAGGGAGATGTAATAAATAAAGACGGAGGAAATATAAAAGCTCAAAAAGGTATTTATGTGAAAGCTCAAAATGTATATAATATTGGGAAATATATACAGGACGAAAAAGATAAAAACCTGACAGTATTGGGAGCAGGCGGCAGAATAGAAGGAGCCGATGTATATATGGAAGTAACGGGAAAAGTAGTGAACGGTACAGAAGAATATACAAAAGGCATATACAGAAGAGAAGACGGAGTATTGGTAGATAACAGAAAAGTAGGAATGGTAATAAATCCTTCAAGTATAATAGGAAGTCAAAGTACAGTAATAAAAGCGGGAGAACTTGTAAATACATCGCAAATAGGAGAGGCAGGAAAAGGAACAACATTTATAGATGTAAAAGGAAAAATAGTAAATGCAAGTATAGGAAACAACATAGCAAAAATAGAAGGAAAAGATGTAATTGTAGAAGGAAACAAAGGAGTAACAAATACAGGTGCAGTAATTTCAGGAACAGAATTTACGAAAGTTACGTCTAAAGACGGAAAAGTCTTAAATGAAAGTACAATAACATCCCAGACAATAATGTTACAACCGCAAAGTGGAGGATTAAGAGGATTTATAGTAAGAAGAGCATCAGCTCCTGAAGTAATAGGAGTAACAGAAAGTATAAGAAATATAGGGAAAATAGAAGGAAATGGTCTTGTTTATGTAGAAGGAAAAGAAGTGGAAAATGTAGCCGGAAACATAAAAGGAAAAGGCGGAACATATATAAAGAGTACAGAAAAAGATATAGTAGATAAAACAATAAGTTTACAGGACAGTAAAAAAGGAGTGACAGAAACAGTAACGGAAACAAGACAGGTAAGAGATAAGAAATTAGTACGTCGTGGAGGAAGAGACGGAGAAGAAAGAGAAATGGAATACGGACCGTCAAAAACTGTACAGGTACAGGTTTCAAGATATTGGGATACAGTAAATAAAATGAACACAGTATCAGGAATAATAGGAGAAGGAAAAGACACAATACTTGATTCGGCAAAAGACATAGTTCTTGAAAGCAGCGATTTAAGAGCACAAAATGATGTAGTGCTGAATGCGAAGAACTATCTTTTGATGTTCTCGACAGTGGACACTGAATATAAATTCAGAACACAGACAAGTACAAGCGGAGGAGGACTGAGAAGAAAGAAAACGACGACAGAAACATGGATACAGGATAATGTTTATGCAAATCCTGTGGAAATAACAAATGAAGGAAATGTCCTTATAAACTATAAAGGGATAGGAAAAGCTGCGGACAATAAGGGAGTATTTGCACAGGGAGTAAACTTTAAAACAAAAGGGCAGATAGTAGGATTGTCTGACGGAAATATATATTTACAAGGTACAAAAGACAGAATAAAAAATATATATGATTCACATACAGTAAAAAGTTTCTGGGGAGTAACATATAAAAGAAGAAGTGACTATATAAGTGATGATAAGGAAAAATACAGACATAGTCAACTATACGGAGAAAGCGGAGTAAAAATGGACTCTGAAGGAAAATTGAGAATAGAGGGAGTAGATATACAAACAGTAGGACCTGTATTTTTAAGAGGAAAACTCGGAGTAGAAATAGTACCGGGAACGGAAATAAGCAGCAGATATGAAGAGCATTTATCAAAAGGATTAAAATTTACAGCAAATAAGGGAGGAGTATTTGCAGGAGTAGAAAAAGGTAAGAATGAAATATCGACACAGACGATAAAAAATGTCGGAAGTATAATAAACTCCAAAGGTGGAGGAGTAAAAGCAGAAGGAGACCATATAATATCAATAGGAAGTAAAATAGGAGCAGCAGGGGATATTATACTGGACGGAAAAAACGGAGTAGTATTAAAAGACGGAGAAAATTTTGCAAGTATAAGAGAGCAGAATGAAAAAATAAGAGCAGGATTATTTGCGACAGCGGACGGTAAAAAGCTGTCAGCATCGGCAGGAGTAGAAGCGGCATATTCCAAAGACTATAACGGCAGAACGATGATAACACCTGAAAAGAATGTACTTGTAACGAATAAGAATATATTAATAAAATCAGATGAAGGAAATGTATTGTTACAGGGAGATTTTGGAGCTAAAGAGAATATAGGAGTATTTGCAGAAAAAGGAAAAATCTATATAAAAGACTCAACGAGTGAGATACTGACAAACAGCCAAAGTGTAAATGCAAGAGCAGCATTGGCAGTAAGTCTTAATTTAGGCGGAATAAAAGATACTTTTAAATCTTATAAAGATTATTTTAAAGCAATAAAAGAATTGCCTAATATAGGAAGAGTAGGAAGCTTTATAAAAGACATAGCAAAAGGTAAAGACCTTATGGAAAGTCTTGAAGGAAAAGAAGATACAATAAATGCTTTAAATAATTACTTTAAAGGACCAAGTTCGGGAGGTGTTCATGCCGGCTTAGACTTAGAAGCAAGTGTAAGTCAAGGAAAATCAGCAAGTAAGTATATTCAAAATATAGCAGCAAATATAAGAGCAGGAAAAGATATTGTTCTTAAAAGTAATGAATTGGAAATATATGGAGGAATAATAAAAGGAGATAATAATGTATTTTTAGAATCAAATAAAATAAAAATACATGGCTCTGAAGACACTTATGAAAATAAATCTAAAAATATATCGGTAAGCGGAAAATACGGTATATGGGGAACGAATTCAGGAAATGTAGGAGGAAACGTAGGATATTCCCAAAGTAAATCTGAAGGAAAGACATATAATAACAGCCAAATAATAGCAGGAAATAAGTTGTACTCAAGATCTGATGAACTTATAATAAAAGGAGGAAACTTAAAAGGAAAAGAAACAGATGTGGAAACAAAAAAACTTGTATTGGAAAGTTTACAGGATACATCAAAATATAGAGAAATAGGAGTAGGAATAGGAGTAAATGCAGGTAAAGGAAAAGAAAAATATACTTATTCAGGAAACGGAGAAGTAACAGCAGTAAAAGGAGATAAAGAGTGGGTAGGAACCCAAAGCAGTATAATAGGAACAGAAAAAATAAGAGTAAAAGCAGATGAAGGATACTTAAAAGGCGGTTTGATAGGAAATATAGATGAAAACGGAAAAGACAGAGGAAATTTAACAGTAGAAATCAAAAATCTGCTGACAGAAGATATAGAAAGCAAAGATAAACATGTAGGAGTAGGAATAAGGGCAAGTATAACGGAAAGAGAAAAAGTACCTACAGATCAGCAGATACACTTAAAAGATGAAAACGGTAATCCTATAAAAGGAAAAGAAGACAAAGTAGGCACAGATTATGGAGCATCAATAGAAGGTCATGACAGAGAAAAAGTAACAAGAGCAACAATAGGAAATGGTGTATTGTTGGTAGGAGAACAGAGTGGACCTTTAAATAGAGATGTATATAGAGCAGATGAGATATTGAAAGATGTGAATATAAAGAAAGTAAATGTGGACTTTGTGGAAACGAAAAAAGGTTGGGGAGAAATAGGAGGAATACTGGCAACAGATGCAGGAGTAATAGGAAAGTTAGCAGATGATGTAAATGAGAAACTGTTAAATAATGAACCTAAGAACATACAGGGAGAATGGACAGAAAAAGTTTACAAGACAATAAGAAGAATAGAAGATTTTGTAGATAAAAAACTTTATAATGAGTCACTTGCATTAATACCGACATCAGGACAACATGGAGGAATTCTGGATGCTTTCAAATATTTCGGTAAAAAAGATCAATTGGATATGTATCATATTGTAGTTCAACAAGATGAAAATGGAAAAAGAATAATAACAGGACAAAAATTAAAAGATCCGAGTCAGATAAAAACAAAAGAAATATTTGTAAACGGGATGTCAGAAGAATTAGAAGGATCGATAAACAATGCAATAAATCAATTATCTTCAGCAGCAGACAGAAAAAGAATAGATAACGGAGGAAAATTTGAAGTTACGTTGATTTACAATAAGACAAGAGGATATTATCCGGATGTAGTTGAATCGGTAATAGGAAAAATGGCAGATGGAAGCAAAACAAACTTTAGAATGACAACGGGAGTTTCAAGAGGACTATCGGATATACTTACACGTTTAGATTCGAGCAGAGAATATAATATCACGACATACAGCCAAGCAAATATAATAATGATGGGAGCATTAAATTATCTGAACAATAAAGGGAAAACACTGAATGGTAATATAACGTTATATCATACAGGAACGCCGATAGCTCCAAAAGCATTTGATGCATTAACAGGGAAATTGAACTTTATAAACGGAGTATCAATGATAAATACATTAGACCCTGTAGGTAGTGAAAATGGAAAATTGATGGGACTAAAAGGAATAGTATCTGAAACAAGAGATTATAATGAAAAACCGAGAACCAAAAGAGATGCTTTAGCACCGAAGATAGCAATTATAGGACCATCAATGTTAAGAGATCAGGTATACCCGATGTTGACTTTAAAAGAAAAAGAAGAATATACTCCAGAGGAAATATCAAGTATAAGTCAAGCTCACGGTTTTAAGAATGGTAAACAATTTACAGGGTATGCGATGAATTATCATGGAAGATATATGTATGAGGATAGAGAATTTGTAGCTAGAGAATTGGAATTGTTAAATTCAGGAAAATCAGCAATAGAAGTAGAAAAAGAAATAAATAAAATAAGGGCTGAAAGACAAAATATTATGCTTGATAAAATGAAATACGGTCCAGTTGTTACAAATAATCAGATAATAGATTTTAGAACAAATATTTTATTTGATGAATTTGTGGAAAATCTTGGAGCTCAATGGAGAGAAAGAGAGAAAATACCTGAGAATAAAAGAACAGGAGATTTGCATATGAATGGTAATACTAAAAGAAGTGCAACGCAATCAATAGATGACATGGTTGCGAATTTGAGAAGAAGGGTGAGATAAATGAAAAAGAATATAATTTTAATATTAAGTTTAATAATGCTGTCATCATGTATAACAGATATGTCCCAATTAACAGGACCGATTCCTAAGAAAGGATATTCAGATTATGGAGCAGAATTTACAGAAAAGGATATATTAGGAAGAAGAAAAGTAGTAGCACAAATATCAGGATACAATATAAAAATGCCGGAGAATATGGTTTTTAAATATGGAAAATCAGCAACTACAGATGAATTGTTCGGCAAAAAAAGAAAATATTTATATGATGAAGTAACAAAAACGGGAACTCAAGTGTTTTTGATAGAAGAATCAATGTTGGAGTTAAAGACGTATATAGCTAAAAAAGAAGGAAGTATCTATGAAATTGGTAACGGAAAATATAGAATAACAACAGGACCGTTTCAGTATCAAATGATGATAGAGATAAAATCGGGATTATATATAGCTTGTAAAGCAGCTTCTCCTGAAATAGAAAAAGGAGTTCCTGTATGTGAAGCCATAGTAAAAGTAATGAAAAGCCAATAAAAAATTATTTTGATAGAAAGGAAGAATTAAAGATGAAGAGAAAAATATTTTTATTGTTATTAATTATAGGACTTGCATTGATATTAAGTTCTTGTATTCCTACTTGTCAGTTAGGATTGGATTGTTATCCTGGTCATTAATTTAATAATAAATCCGACATTCAAATTTCTCTACGAAAAAATACGGGAGTGAGTGATGAAAAATCATTGTCTGAACGAAGAGAGTTTATGATTTTTCAAACGAACGGAGTATTTTTGAAGGTAGAGAAATTTGAGTTGGAAATTTTGTCCACTTTTTCAAAAGTGGATAAATTTTTAAATAATTGAATGTAAGTTTCGACACAACAAAAAGTGCGAGTCAGTACTTGAAAAATGTAACAACAAATATGAGAGCAGGACAGGATATATTGCTAAAGAGTCAAGAACTGGAAATAAACGGAAGTTTTATAAGAGCAGAAAATGACTTGGAAATGGATGCCAAGAAGATAAAACTGGAAGCATCGGCAGACAGATACAGTGCAAAATCAAGAAGCATAGGAGCAAACTTAGGAATAACATTATGGGGAGCAGAAGGAGTATCGGCAGGAGCAAATTACGGTACGATGAAATCAGAAGGCACAATGTATAATAATACACAAATACAGGCAGGCAATAAACTGAAAATAAAAGCCGACAATATGGAAATAAGAGGGGGCAGAGCAGTAGGTAAGCATGTAGAAGCGGATATAAGAGAAAATCTGTTGGTAGAAAGTTTACAGGATAAAGAGGAGATGAAACAGATAGGAGTGAATGTAGGCTACAGTATGCAAAAGGGAAAAGGTCAGGACGGAAAACCTGACAACAGACATAACGGAAGTTTGGGAGGCAATTACGGAAGAAAAGATAAGGCATGGGTAGCTGAACAAAGCGGAATAATCGGAACAGAGAGTGCAGATGTAAAAGTAGGCAAAGAATTGGCACTGATAGGAGGGATAATAGCCAATATAGATGAGAATGGAAAAGACAAAGGAAACTTGACATTATCATATGGAAGTTTAAGAACACAGGATATAGAAAGTCATGATAAACTGATAAACTTAAATGGAAATATAGAAATAAACCAAAGATCAAGAGATAATAATACAGAATTAGTTTTAAATAATAAAAAAGGAAAGAATAAAACCAGAGATAATGTAAAAGAAGTTCCAAACAGAGTAGATGAAACATACGGAGTAGGAGTAGAAGGACACGAAAGAGAAAAAGTAACAAGAGCAACAATAGGAAACGGAGCAATAAACTCGGGAAAAGGGATAGAAGTAGGAGTAAACAGAGATATAACGAGAGCAGAGGAAATGCTTAAAGATGTAAATGTACAAAAGACAGAATTTATATTTAAGAGCGAACCGAACAGCTGGGGAGATTTTAATAAAATAATGTCAAGTAATGCAGGAATAATAGGAGATTTTCTGGATGATATAAAAGAACATACAGGAAATAAGGTAAGAACGAATTATGAAGATAAGTTTAGAACAAAAACAAGTTCAGCAATAGCATCTGTAGAGTCTAAATTAGTAAAACTGAACAATATGACAGGTTCACTTATGCCATTACAGGAACATCATGGAGGATTGTTAGAACAAATAGTAAGAACAGTAAGAAAAGATAAAGCCCCTATAATAGAAGTAACATTGCAAAAAGGTAAAAATGGGGAAATGCTGATGGGAATGGTTGAAAAAAGAAGACTGTCAGAAGTAGGAATTGATAAAGACGGAAAAAGATTGAAAAATGTTCAGGCATTTATAAATGGGATAACAGAAGTAAAATCAAATGCGACAAGAAATGCTATATTTAAAAATATGACAGAAGAGAATAAAAAGAGATTTGCAAATGGAGAAGAAGTAAAAATAGCGTTGGTGTATAATCCGTCGAGAGGAATGGTATCTGATCTGTTTGAAAGTTTTATGGGAAAAGTATTTGATGGAAGTTTATCAAGTTTAGGATTGTCGACAGGAATCTCGAGAGGAACAGCGATAGCGTTGGCATCAGGAGCAGAGGGAGTAAATTATGACTTGGGATTATACAGTCAAGGAAATATAGTAGGGTTAGGAGCATTTAATATATTAAAAAATAACGGAATAAAATTAGGAGATGGACAAGGAAGTTATAAAGTAGGAATGTATGGAACACCGATAAGAAGAAATACGATACAGGAATTTGAAAATTCATTGGGAATAACATTTAGAGGAGCAGCCTTAAATACACCTGACTTTGTGGCGAACTCTAAAAAGATATTAGGATTATCAGGAGAGTCTAGATTGATAAATGCATTAAATGTAAACAGTGTAAAAGAACATTCATGGAAAGATAATACAGGGAATTGGTGGTTTGCAGGAAAAGCAATATTTAGAGAACAAAGAATGCCGGGATTATTTATACCTGTGTTGCCTGGAGATAAAAAGATATTAGAAGAAGATTATTTGTATTCAAAGGTAGTTACAAATGATGAAATATCTAAAATAAAAGAAAATTATAAAAATTCTATAAACAATAAAACTGTTTCTGAAAAAGGAATAAAAAGCTTAATAAGTAATCCTCACGGAACTTATGTATATGAAAGTGCGGAAATATCGGAACAAATATATAATAAGTTTGAAGAATATAAAGGTGCAAATAATACGAGAAAAGAAGAGATATTAGGCGAAGTAATAGAGTTGTATAGAAAAGATCAGGCATTAAAATTAGACTTAGCAATGCATGGACCTGCGATACTGGATAACAGTCCATTCTTATTAAAAGCAAGAGATGAATATAACAGAGAAGAGTTAATAAGAGAATACAAAGCAGGTAGATATCAGGATAAGGGATTGCCGGGAATTATGAATGTAGGAATGCCTGGAGAAGAGAACAGAGCAAGAAAAGACTTAAAAGCATCTGATATAACGAGTTACTTAAGAAAGTTAAGACAGGGAGTTGAAAGATAATGGAAAAGAAAGTAATGTTAGTAATAGGGCTGATGATGTTATTAAATTCGTGTGGAATGTTGGGTTTAGTAAGATATGGAATAGAAAAAACTATAGATGATTTTAAAGAGGATGAATTAACAGAACCTATAAAAAAATAAATAGACTTATAATTAAAAATAATATTTCCAACATTCAAATTTCTCTGTGAAAAAATACGGGAGTGAGTGATGAAAAATCATTGTTTGAACGAAGTGAGTTCATGATTTTTCAAACGAACAGAGTATTTTTGAGGGTAGAGAAATTTGAGTTGGGAGTTTTGTCCACTTTTTCAAAAGTGGGGGTATCAACTTCAATGTTTATGAGAGTGCTGAGATATCGGAACAAATATATAATAAGTTTGAAGAATATAAAAGTGCAAATGACACAAGAAAAGAAGAAATACTGGGAGAAGTAATAGAGTTGTATAAAAAAGATCAGGCATTAAAATTAGACTTAGCAATGAATGGACCTGCGATATTGGATAACAGTCCATTCTTATTAAAAGCAAGAGATGAATATAACAGAGCGGAGTTAATAAGAGAATATAATGCGGGAAGATATCAGGATAAGGGTTTACCAGGAATTACGAAAATAGGAATGCCTGGAGAAGAGAGAGGAGAAAGAAAAGAGTTAAAAGTATCAGACATAACAAGTTATTTGAGAAAGTTAAGACAGGGAGTTGAGAGATAATGCAAAAGAAAGTGATGTTAGTAATGGGATTAATGCTATTATTAAGTTCATGTGGAGAGTTGAGATATGGGATTGAAAAGACAGTATTTGAGATGGAACAGGATAAAGAGGAAAAAGAAGCAACTAAAAAAGATGGTCCAGGAGCAGTTTCGAGAGATAAATATAGGGGGGGAGTAGAAGAAATAGTAAAAGATATATCAAAAAGACCTATAAATAAAAGAGTACAATTTGAAGGGGTTGCTTTAATAATACCGGAAGGTACAGTAATAAATTCAAAACAAGGAAATATAATAGATATGAAGACGGGATATGGAATACCTATAACATTTTCAGGAAGTAGTAGTGGGTGTATTGCAAAAAAAGTAAAAGAAAATATAGATTATGGAATATTTTATAATAAAACTATACCTGAAATAAGCAAAATAGCACAAAAAATAATAAGTATAAATGGATTTAAAAATACTTGCAGTAAATAAAAAAATATTCAACATTCAAATTTCTCTACGAAAAAATACAGGAGTGAGTGATGAAAAATCATTGTCTGAACAAAGTGAGTTTATGATTTTTCAAACGAACAGAGTATTTTTGAGGGTAGAGAAATTTGAGTTGGGAGTTTTGTCCACTTTTTCAAAAGTGGGGGTATCAACTCCAATGTATACGAGAGTGCCGAGATATCAGAACAAATATATAATAAGTTTGAAGAATATAAAGGTGCGAGTAATACAAGAAAAGAAGAGATATTAGGAGAAGTAATAGAGTTGTATAAAAAAGATCAGGCATTAAAATTAGACTTAGCAATGAATGGACCTGCGATATTGGATAATAGTCCATTCTTATTAAAAGCAAGAGATGAATATAACAGAGCAGAGTTAATAAGAGAATATAATGCGGGAAGATATCAGGATAAGGGGTTACCAGGAATTATGTAAATAGGAATGCCTGAAGAAGAGAGAGGAGAAAGAAAAGAGTTAAAAGTATCAGATATAACGAGTTATTTGAGAAAGTTAAGACAGGGAGTTGAGAAATAATGGAAAAGAAAATAATGATAGTAATAGGGCTAATAATGTTATTAAGTTCATGTGGAGAGTTGAGATATGGGATTGAAAAGACAGTAGATGAAGCAAGAGAAGATAGAGAAATAAAGGAATGGAGAAAAAAATGCAGGAGGAGCAATAGGCAATAAAAATTATGAGTCTTCTGTATTAGAAGTAATAGAAGATATATCAAGACGCCCAATAAATAAACATGCACAATTTGGGGGAATTACGTTGTTGATACCAGAAAATACAATCATAAATCAAAAAGTAGGAAATATAGTTGACGAAAAAACAGGATATGGAATACCTGTAAGTTTTGATGAAGTTAAGCGTTGTACATCAATATTTTATAGAAAAAAAGTAAATGACCAAACTTTTATTAGAATACTTTATAATGAAAAAGATCCAAAAATAAGTAATATTTCTCAAAAAATAATAAGAACAAACGGCTTTACAAAGACTTGTAATTAAGTAAAATAAAATCCAACATTCAAATTTCTCTGCGAAAAAATATGAGAGAGAGTAATGAAAAATCATTGTTTAAACAAAGTGAGTTTATGATTTTTCAAACGAGCGAAGTATTTTTGAGAGTAGAGAAATTTGAGTTGGAAGTTTTGTCCACTTTTTCAAAAGTGGGGAGTATCAACTCCAATGTATACGAGAGTGCCGAGATATCGGAACAAATATATAATAAGTTTGAAGAATATAAAAGTGCGAATAACATAAGAAAAGAAGAGATATTAGGTGAAGTAATAGAGTTGTATAAAAAAGATCAGGCATTAAAATTAGACTTAGCAATGAATGGACCTGCGATATTGGATAATAGTCCATTCTTATTAAAAGCAAGAGATGAATATAACAGAGCAGAGTTAATAAGAGAATACAATGCGGGCAGATATCAGGATAAAGGCTTACCAGGAATTACGAATATAGGAATGTCTGGAGAAGAGAGCAGAGCAAGAAAAGACTTAAAAGCATCTGATATAACGAGTTACTTAAGAAAGTTAAGACAGGGAGTTGAGAGATAATGGAAAAGAAAGTAATGATAGTAATAGGACTAATGATGTTATTAAATTCATGTGGAATGTTAAGATACGGAGTAGAAAAAACAGTGTATGAAATGAAAGAAGAAAAATATGCAAATTCATTAAAAGAAAAAGAAGCAGGAGGAGCAGAGGAAAAAGATAAAAAGATAGTGGAAGGAGTGATAAAAGATATACTAAAACGACCAATAAATAAACATGTACAATTTGGAGAAATTACGTTGTTGATACCGGAAAATACAAGATTGAAT
The DNA here is from genome assembly GCF_007990505.1 of Pseudoleptotrichia goodfellowii. Classification (NCBI taxonomy): domain Bacteria; kingdom Fusobacteriati; phylum Fusobacteriota; class Fusobacteriia; order Fusobacteriales; family Leptotrichiaceae; genus Pseudoleptotrichia; species Pseudoleptotrichia goodfellowii. The sequence goes on from NZ_AP019822.1 coordinate 52,482, forward strand.
ATGAAGGTTGGAAATATAGTAGATGAAAAGACAGGGTATGGAATACCAATTACATTTTCGAAAGAACTTCATTGCATAGAAAAAATACATAATAATAATAAATATAGTATATTTTATAATAAAACTATACCTGAAATAAGTAAAATAGCACAAAAAATAATAAATATAAATGGTTTTAAAAACACATGTAATTAAATAAAAATAAAAACCAACATTCAAATTTCTCTACGAAAAAATATGGGAGTGAGTGATGAAAAATTATTGTTTGAACGAAGTGAGTTTATGATTTTTCAAACGAACGGAGTATTTTTGAGGGTAGAGAAATTTGAGTTGGGAGTTTTGTCCACTTTTTCAAAAGTGGGGGTATCAACTCCAATGTATACGAGAGTGCCGAGATATCAGAACAAATATATAATAAGTTTGAAGAATATAAAGGTGCGAGTAATACAAGAAAAGAAGAAATACTGGGAGAAGTAATAGAGTTATATAAAAAAGATCAGGCATTAAAATTAGACTTAGCAATGAACGGACCTGCGATATTGGATAACAGTCCATTCTTATTAAAAGCAAGAGATGAATACAACAGAGCAGAGTTAATAAGAGAATACAATGCGGGCAGATATCAGGACAAGGGATTGCCGGGAATTATGAATGTAGGAATGTCTGTAGAAGAAAAAAGAAAAGAGTTAAAAGTATCGGATATAACGAGTTACTTAAGAAAATTAAGACAGGGAGTTGAGAGATAATGGAAAAGAAAGTAATGATAGTAATAGGGCTAATGATATTATTAGGTTCATGTGGAGAGCTGAGATATGGTATTGAAAAGACGGTATTTGAGATGGAGCAGGATAAAGAAACAAAAGAAATGAGAAAAAAAATGTTTCGGGAGCTATTTTAAATAATCATTATAAAGAAAAAGTAGAAGAATCTATAAAAGATATAGATAGAAGGAATATAGACAAAAGAGTAAAATTTGAAAATATAACATTATTAATACCATCAAATACAGAGATAAATTTTAAAAACGGAACCATAATAGATTTAAGAACAGGTTACGGTCTTCCTATTTATTTTGTTAAAGATGATCATTGTAATAAAATAGAATTTACCAAAAAGGTTAATGGAGAATATTATAGAATAAGTTATTACGGGGCTAATGTGAATAATTTGGCTCAAAAAATAATAAGAGCAAACGGTTTTACGAAGACTTGTAGTAAATAAAAATAAAGACCAACATTCAAATTTCTCTACGAAAAAATATGGGAGTGAGTAATGAAAAATCATTGTTTGAACGAAGTGAGTTTATGATTTTTCAAACGAAAGGAGTATTTTTGAGGGTAGAGAAATTTGAGTTGGAAGTTTTGTCCACTTTTTGAAAAGTGGGATTTTCAAAATAAGAATAAGTCCAGAAATATATCAGTAAGCGGAAAATACGGTATATGGGGAACAAATTCAGGAAATGTAGGAGGGAACGTAGGATATTCCCAAAGTAAATCTGAAGGAAAGACATATAATAACAGCCAAATAATAGCAGGAAATAAGTTGTATTCAAGATCTGATGAACTTATAATAAAAGGAGGAAACTTAAAGGGAAAAGAAACAGATGTGGAAACAAAAAAACTTGTATTGGAAAGTTTACAGGATACATCAAAATATAGAGAAATAGGAGTAGGAATAGGAGTAAATGCAGGTAAAGGAAAAGAAAAATATACTTATTCAGGAAACGGAGAAGTAACAGTAGTAAAAGGAGATAAAGCATGGGTAGGAACCCAAAGCAGTATAACAGGAACAGAAAAAATAAGAGTAAAAGCAGATGAAGGATACTTAAAAGGCGGTTTGATAGGAAATATAGATGAAAACGGAAAAGACAGAGGAAATTTAACAGTAGAAATCAAAAAGCTGCTGACAGAAGATATAGAAAGCAAAGATAAAAAGGTAGGAGCAGGAATAAGAGCAAGTATAACAGAAAGAGAAAAAGTACCTACAGATCAGCAGATACACTTAAAAGATGAAAACGGTAATCCTATAAAAGGAAAAGAAGACAAAGTAGGAACAGATTACGGAGCATCAATAGAAGGTCATAACAGAGAAAAAGTAACGAGAGCAACAATAGGAAACGGAGTGTTGACGGTAGGAGAACAGAATGGACCTTTAAATAGAGATGTATATAGATCAGATGAAATATTGAAAGATGTGAATGTAAAGAAAGTAAATGTGGACTTTGTGGAAACGAAAAAAGGTTGGGGAGAAATAGGAGGAATACTGGCAACAGATGCGGGAATAATAGGCAAGTTTGCAGATGATGTAAATGAGAAACTGTTAAATAATGAACCAAAGAACATACAGGGAGAATGGACAGAAAAAGTCTACAAGACAATAAGAAGAATAGAAGATTTTGTAGATAAGAAGTTGAAAAATGAAACTTTACCTATAATACCGACGGCAGGACAAAATGGAGGAATGCTTGAAGGAATACAAATGTATTTCAAAAAAGATAAATTTGATATATATGATATAGTGCTGGAAGAAGATAAAAATGGGAAACCGGTTATAACAGGAAAGAAATTAAAGAATGCATCAGAGATAACAAATAATGAAATACTTATAAACGGAATGACTGAAGAATCCGAAGGTTCTATAGCAAATGCAATAAATCAGTTAGTATCAATGGATGAAATAAAAAATAAAATGAAAAAAGAACCTGTAAAAATAACATTAATTTACAGCAAAACGAGAGGAGGAATAATTGACGGAGCCGAAGCAGTGTTAGGAAAAATGTTTGACGGAAGTAAAACTAATTTTCATCTTACAACAGGAACGTCAAGAGGATTAGCGGATGTATTAATGCAATTAGATCCAAAACGGGAATTCAATATAACGACATACAGCCAAGCAAATATAATAATGATGGGAGCATTAAATTATCTGAACAATAAAGGAAAAACACTGAATGGTAATATAACGTTATATCATACAGGAACGCCTGTAGTACCGATGGTATTTGATAATTTGGCGAAGAAGATGAATTTTATAAACGGAGTATCTTTAATAAATTATCTTGATCAAGTTGGAAGTGAGAAGGGAAAATGGAACGGAATAAAAGGACTCATTTCGGAAACAAGGGATTACGATGAAAAACCGAGAGATAAAAGAAACAGTTATTCGGGAATACCGATTTTCGGACCATCAACAATGAGAGATCAAAGATATGTATTCATGAAACTTCCTACAATAGAAGAATTTGACAAAGAAAAAAATGGAAAATATGCATATGCCAAAGATGAGATAATGAGAAATAATAATCTGAAAACTGATAAGGAATTTAAAAAGTTTATAGAAAACAATCATAGATGGTATAGAATAGAAGACAGAGATATAGTAAAGGAAATGTTACAATATTCAATGCAATATAACCCTTATATACCAGGAAAAGAGCAAATGAATATAGTTAATTCTATAGAAACTATAAGAGGAGCAAGAAAAGATGCGATGGTAGAAAAATGGATGAGAGGAGCAGATTTGATAGACAGAAATGAAATAAAAGAATTCAGATTAAATGCTCTGTATGATGAATATAAGGAAAATCTGGATGCACAATGGCGTGAAAAGGAAAATATAGCAGGATTAGTTAATATCTATAATCAAAAAATTAATCAAACTATACCAAGAAAAAATCCGACACAGTCAATAGATGATATGGTAGAAAATTTAAGAAAGCAGGTAAGATAAGATGAAAAAAATAGTAATGTTAATGTTAAGTTTAATGTTTATAGTGTCATGCAGTTTCTTTTTACAGGATTCGTCAGAATGGTCAGGACCGCATGCAAAGAAAGGGCAAGCAGATGCAGGAGCAGATTTTGGAGAAGAAGAAATATTGGGAAGAAGAAGAGTAAAGCAACAAATATCAGGATACAGTATAACGATGCCGGAAGACATGGAGTTTAAATATGGTTCAACAGTATATGGAACAGATAAATTATTTGGGAAAAAGAGAAAATATTTATATGATAATAGGACTAAGACTGGAACAAGCGTATATTTAATAGAGGAATCAATAGAAAAATTAATTAGCTATAGTGAAAATGATGCATACATTTGGAAAAATGAAATAAAAAAAAATGGGAGATATAAAATGGAAGCAAAAGCTTACAACTCTAGAGGGGGGATATTAGTAGAAATAAAACCTAATTTATATGTTGTCTGTGGGTCTAATAATAGAAACTATGTGGGTACTGAACAGTGTGAAGCAATAGTAAAAGTAATGAAAAGCCAGTAAATAAAATTAGATCCGACATTCAAATTTCTCTACGAAAAAATATGGGAGTGAGTGATGAAAAATCATTGTTTGAACGAAGTGAGTTTATGATTTTTTCAAACGAACGGAGTATTTTTGAGGGTAGAGAAATTTGAGTTGGAAGTTTTGTCCACTTTTTTAAAAGTGGATAAATTTTTAAAAAATTAAATGCAAGTTTCGACACAACAAAATTTACCTAAGGAATTTCAAGAAAAAATAATTGGTTCAATAGATGAAATAAGAGAAGCAAGAAAAGATGCGATGGTAGAAAAATGGATGAGAGGAGTAGATTTAATAGACAGAAATGAAATAAAAGACTTCAGATTAGATGCTCTATATGATGAATATAAGGGAAATCAAGATGCACAATGGCGTGAAAAGGAAAATATAGCAGGATTAGTTAATATCTATAATCAAAAAATTAATCAAACTATACCAAGAAAAAATCCGACACAGTCAATAGATGATATGGTAGAAAATTTAAGAAAGCAGGTAAGATAAGATGAAAAAAATAGTAATGTTAATGTTAAGTTTAATGTTTATAGTGTCATGCAGTTTCTTTTTACAGGATTCATCAGAATGGTCAGGACCGCATGCAAAGAAAGGACAAGCAGATGGTGATACAGATTTTGGAGAAGAAGAAATATTGGGAAGAAGAAGAGTAAAGCAACAAATATCAGGGTACAGTATAACAATGCCGGAAGATATGGAGTTTAAATACGGTTCAACAGTATACGGAACAGATAAATTATTTGGAAAAAAGAGAAAATATTTATATGATAATAGGACTAAGACTGGAACAAATATATATTTAATAGAAGATACAATAGAGAATATGAATGAAGATAATAACTCGGTAGTCTATAGAAAGTCTGAACAAAACGGTAGGTATAGAATGGATTTCTCAGGGCGTTCATCGGGAGTTGTTGTAAAAATAAAGTCTAATTTATATGTAGCTTGTAACTCTAATAATAGAAACTACGTAGGGACTCGACCATGTGAAGCTATAGTAAAAGTAATGAAAAGCCAGTAAATATAATTAAATCCGACATTCAAATTTCTCTACGAAAAAATACGGGAGTGAGTGATGAAAAATCATTGTTTGAGCGAAGTGAGTTTATGATTTTTCAAACGAACGGAGTATTTTTGAGGGTAGAGAAATTTGAGTTGGAAGTTTTGTCCACTTTTTCAAAAGTGGATAAATTTTTAAAAGATTAAATGTAAGTTTCGACACAACAAAAAGTGCGAGTCAGTATTTGAAAAATGTAACAACAAATATGAGAGCAGGACAGGATATATTGTTAAAGAGTCAGGAGCTTGAAATAAACGGAAGTTTTATAAGAGCGGAAAATGACTTAGAAATGGATGCCAAGAAGATAAAACTGGAAGCATCGGCAGACAGATACAGTGCAAAATCAAGAAGCATAGGAGCAAACTTAGGAATAACATTATGGGGAGCAGAAGGAGTATCGGCGGGAGCAAATTACGGTACGATGAAATCAGAAGGCACAATGTATAATAATACGCAAATACAGGCAGGCAATAAACTGAAAATAAAAGCTGACAATATGGAAATAAGAGGAGGCAGAGCAGTAGGCAAACATGTAGAAGCGGATATAAGAGAAAATCTGTTGGTAGAAAGTTTACAGGATAAAGAGGAGATGAAACAGATAGGAGTGAATGTAGGCTACAGTATGCAAAAAGGAAAAGGTCAAGATGGAAAGCCTGACAACAGACATAACGGAAGTTTGGGAGGCAATTACGGAAGAAAAGATAAGGCATGGGTAGCTGAACAAAGCGGAATAATCGGAACAGAGAGTGCAGATGTAAAAGTAGGGAAAGAATTGGCACTGATAGGAGGGATAATAGCCAATATAGATGAGAATGGAAAAGACAAAGGAAATTTGACATTATCATATGGAAGTTTAAGAACACAGGATATAGAAAGTCATGATAAAATGATAAACTTAAATGGAAATATAGAAATAAACCAAAGATCAAGAGATAATAATACAGAATTAGTTTTAAATAATAAAAAAGGAAAGAATAAAACCGGAGATAATGTAAAAGAAGTCCCAAACAGAGTAGATGAAACATACGGAGTAGGAGTAGAAGGACACAAAAGAGAAAAAGTGACAAGAGCAACAATAGGGAATGGAACAGTAAATTCAGGAAAACCTATAGAAGTGGGAGTAAACAGAGATATAACGAGAGCAGAAGAGATGCTAAAAGATGTAAATGTACAGAGAATGGTAATATAACGTTATATCATACAGGAACACCGATAGCTCCAAAAGCATTTGATGCATTAACAGGAAAATTACACTTTACAAACGGAGTATCAATGATAAATACACTAGATCCTGTAGGTAGTGAAAGAGGAAAACTGATGGGATTAAAAGGAATAGTATCCGAAACAAGAGATTTTGATCAAAAGCCAAGAACCAAAAGAGATGCTTTGTCATCGAAGATATCGTTTATAGGACCGTCAATGTTAAGAGATCAGGTGTATCCGATGCTGACTTTAAAAAAGAAAGAGAAGTATACTCCGGAGGAAATATCAAGTATAAGTCAGGCTCATGGGTTTAAAAAGTATAAGCAATTTACAGGTTATGCGATGAATTATCACGGAAGATATATGTATGAGGATAGAGAATTTGTAGCCAGAGAATTGGAACAGTTAAATTCAGGAAAATCAATGGATGAAATAAAAGAAGAAATCAATAAAATAAGAGCAGAAAGACAAAATGTTATGTTTGACAAAATGAAATACGGTCCTGTAGTAACTACAGAACAAATAATAGATTTTAGGACAAATATTTTATTTGATGAATTTATAGAAAACCTTGGAGCCCAATGGAGAGAAAGAGAGAGAATACCTGAGAATAGAAGAGTAGAAGATTTGCATATAAATGGTAATACTAAAAGAAATGCAACACAATCAATAGATGATATGGTTGCAAATTTGAGAAGAAGGGTGAGATAAATGAAAAAGAATATAATTTTAATATTAAGCTTGATAATACTGTCATCATGTATAACAGATATGTCCCAATTAACAGGACCGATTCCTAAAAAAGGATATTCGGACTACGGAGCAGAATTTACAGAGAAAGATATATTGGGAAGAAGAAAAGTAGTAGCACAAATATCAGGATACAATATAAAAATGCCTGAGAATATGATTTTTAAATATGGAAAATCAGCAACTACAGATGAATTGTTCGGTAAAAAAAGAAAATATTTATATGATGAAGTAACAAAAACTGGGACTCAAGTGTTTTTGATAGAAGAATCGATAGAAAAAATGAAAGATTATGGGAAAAGAAAAGGGGAGTCTTATGTATTTTCAGAAGAAAATAAAAGATATAAAATTGGAATCTCATTGTTGGATGAAGTGTCAGTTATGATAGAGATAAAACCTGGATTATATATAGCTTGTGAAGCGGAAGAAATAGGTTCTAGGAAAGCTGTCCCTATATGTGAAGCCATAGTAAAAGTAATGAAAAGCAGATAGAAAATTATTTTATATAGAAAGGAAGAATTAAAGATGAAAAGAAAAATATTTTTATTGTTATTAATTATAGGACTTGTATTAGTATTAAGTTCTTGTATTCCTACTTGTCAGTTAGGATTAGATTGTTATCCGGGTCATTAATTTAATTCAAGTAAATATTCTATAATAAAAGTGAAAAAAAGAAGTATATGCTTTAGAAAAAACAGTAAGATAAAAATAAATGAAAATTTTGGTTATTTAAAAATTGGGTTTTAGGGTTTGTTTTTTGTTTATAATAACATTAAATAAAATTTTAGATATAAAATAACTTAAAAAATTCAAGTTGACTTTTAAGGAAAAATAAGGTATAATAATTAATCAAATAAATAAAGTTGAAAGAAAATTTTTAAAAAATGATATTTTGGAGGTAAAAATGAAAAAATTACTATTATTAGGAGCATTGATTGCAAGTGTAAATGCATATTCATTATCTTTCAGTGGTGTTAGTACAGGTAGTGGTGCAAGTTATTCAGGAGGTTCTATAAGCACATCTGCAGGAACATTTTCAGGAAATTTTACAATTAATGCAGGAGATTTTACTTTAACATTAAATCCTACTGATAAAATTACTTCGGGAACATCTGTAACTGTATCACCTGGAGCAAATTTTAAAGTAGTAAATTCAAGAGGTACTGTAATTGGAACAATAGCAGGAGGAAATACTTTTAATTTTACAAATCAGGTAACAGGAAATGATACAACATTCAATACAGCACCTACTCCTAGTCCAACACCGACACCTACTCCAACGCCTACCCCTACACCAACTCCGGTTCCAACACCAGGGACACCATCTGCGAAAGTTTATATACCTAGATCAAAAGTTGATTTGGAATTGACTAAAAATATAACTTCAAGTGGATTTAAAAGTTTGGAAGATGCACAGAATAATAATGGAACAGGGTTAGATATTCAATATATTGGAGGAGTAGGACGTTATACTGATAATTCTCAAGTTATAAAATACGATTCAAAAAGCAACGGAGTAGCATTAATAGGAACTAAGAATTTCGGAAACTTCACATTAGGAGGAGGATTTGGATATCAAAAATCAAAAGTAAAATATAAAGAAACATTTGACGGTATAAAAGAAAACTTAGATTCTTACCAGTTTATGTTAAGTGGAAAATATAATTTTACTGAAAATGTTGATTTGGCAAGTGTATTGACATATTCTCATAATAGTCATAAATATGAAAATAAGGATAAAGTAATTATTGAAGGAGTTAAATTTAATTCAAATATTATTGACTTCCAAACAAGATTAGGATCTAAATTCAGTGGAAATATAGGTTATGTAAAACCTTATGTAGGATTGGGAGTAACAAGAGTTGAAGAAAGTGCAATAGATAAATTAAATGCTTCAAAAGCTAGAGGAACAAGTGGAAATGCAAATTTAGGAGTATACGGACAAGTTGCATTAGGATCAGCAGTTGATTTATTTGGAAATGTAGAATATGAACACAGATTTAACAATAAATCTTATCATAGAGACAGAGATGTAAAAGGCGGAAGAAAAATAGAAGGGTTGGATTATGATGGAGGAATGAAATTAGGATTGGGATTGAAATATAAATTTTCTAAATTCAATATAACAACAGCTTATGAGTTAAATGATGATAAAAACAGTGTATTTAAAGTAGGATTCGGAGGAGAATTCTAATTCCGAAGTAAATAGCTAATAATCTTAATTAATTTTATAACAGGACACTTTGATTATGGAAACGTATGAAAGGTGTCTTTTTACTTTTCAATCATAATTTTTTCGCTCATAATTTCTCCGAACGAAAAAGAATGAAGTTCATTATTAATCAAAACTTCGATTTCCCCGTCATTATTTATATTTTGTGCAATTCCCGACTTAAGATTTTTACCGCTTTTTATACTGATTTTTTTATTTTTCAGAAAATTTCTCAAATTGATTTCCGAAAGTATTTCATTCCACAGTCCGTTAATAAAATCAGCATATAAAGTTTTAAACTCTTCTACGATAAAAAGAGCTGTTTCGGTAATATTATACTGTTTTCCGGTTTTTTCCGAAAGAGATACTGCAATGTTTTTAAGGTTTTCAGGTAAATGATTATTAATGTTTATGCCGATACCTATATAAAAATTATCTCCGCTTCTTTCGGACAAAATACCGCACAATTTTTTTCCGTCAAGATAAATGTCATTGGTCCATTTAAACATATAGCCAAGTTTTTCCAGCCTGTTTAGTCCCTTTATAACAGAAAGCCCTGCAATCAAAGGCAATTTTAAATATTCAGTGTCATCAAAATCTCCTTCTTTTTTCACAAGAAAAGTAAAAAGAGCCATTCCCTTATCGGAAAACCAGACATTTTCACGACGAGCTTTCCCTTCTGTCTGAGTTTCAGCAATTACAATATCAAAATTCCCGAATTTATCAGAATTTTTTTTCATGTATTCGTTTGTGGATGTGAGAGTTTCAAATTTATAAATTTTCATACTGTTTCTCCTTTAAATTGCAGTTTTTATAATATAATTTTATATGATAACAATAAAAATTTCAATAAAAATTCGTTTTAAAATTTGCTTTTTGGAAAAATGATAGTATAATTATATAAAACAATATAGCCACTACGAACAAAAATAAATAAAATTTAATTTTATAAATAATAATTTTAAAATATTTCAAAGTGGAGGTAATATCATGAGAACATACGGACTCGAAAAATTGGGAATTATCAATACAGGAAAAGTTCATCGAAATCTGTCTTCGACCGAACTTGTTGAAATTGCCGTCAGTAAAGGAGAAGGAAAATTATCAAAGACAGGAGCTTTAGTAGTAACGACAGGAAAGTATACAGGACGTTCTCCTGAGGATAAATTTATAGTAGATACTCCGGGTATTCACGATTCTATTGCATGGGGAAAAGTGAACAGACCTATTGAAAAAGAAAAATTTAATGCTATTTACGGAAAACTTATTTCTTATCTTCAAAACAGAGAAATTTTTATTTTTGATGGATTGGCAGGAGCCGACCCCGTTTGCAGAAAAAAATTCAGAATTATAAATGAACTCGCCAGTCAGAATCTTTTTATACATCAATTATTAATAAGACCTACAGCTGAAGAACTTGCAAATTATCATATGCAGGACTTTACAATTATTGCGGCACCGGGCTTTAAATGTAATCCGAAAATTGACGGAACTCATTCGGAAGCTGCCATTATTCTCGATTATGAAGCAAAAATAGGAATTATATGCGGTTCGCAATATTCAGGAGAAATCAAAAAAAGCGTATTTTGTGTAATGAATTATCTGATGCCTAAACAGGATGTTCTTCCGATGCACTGCTCGGCAAATATAGATCCTGTAACAGGGAAAACAGCTATTTTCTTCGGATTGTCCGGAACGGGTAAAACTACATTGTCTACAGATCCTAACCGAAAACTTATAGGAGATGACGAACACGGCTGGTCCAATCACGGAATTTTCAACTTTGAAGGCGGATGTTACGCAAAGTGTATAGATTTAAAGGAAAAATACGAGCCTGAAATTTTTCATGCAATAAAATTCGGAAGTCTTGTAGAAAACGTTATAATGGATTCCAATACAAGAGAACTTGATTTTAAAGACAGAACTCTTACTGAAAATACTCGTGTAGGATATCCTATTAATTATATAGATAACGCACAAATTCCGGGTGTGGGAGGAATACCGTCGGTAGTCATATTCCTTACTGCAGATGCTTTCGGAGTGCTTCCGCCGATATCAAGACTTGATCAGAATGCGGCAATGTATCATTTTATTACAGGATTTACTTCAAAACTTGCAGGAACAGAACGTGGTGTTACCGAGCCTCAACCTACATTCTCTACTTGCTTTGGAGAACCGTTTATGCCTTTGGATCCTTCAGTTTACGCAAAAATGCTCGGAGAAAAAATCGAAAGATACAATACCAAGGTATATTTAATCAATACAGGATGGTCAGGAGGACCTTACGGTATCGGTAAACGTATGAATCTTAAATATACAAGAGCTATGGTAACAGCTGCATTAAACGGAGAGCTTGATTCGGTAGAATATATACACGACGAAACTTTCAATGTAGATGTACCTCAATCATGTCCGGGTGTTCCGAGTGAAATCATGAATCCTGCGGACACATGGGATAATAAAGAGGCATACGATGTTTATGCTAAAAAGTTGGCTAAAATGTTTAAAGAAAACTTTGAAAATAAATATCCTAATATGCCTGAAAACATAGTAAATGCAGGACCTAAAGCATAATATTCATTTCAAAAATACTGCCTGAAAAAGTAATAAAAATTTATATTGGACGGTAGTTATAAATATATTATGACTACCGCTAAAAAGAAACAGATTTAGTGAAAAAAGGAATGGATAATATCAAATAAGGAGGCGAAAACCTTGGGTAAAGTAAAAATAACCGAAACATCATTAAGGGACGGGCATCAGTCATTAATGGCTACAAGACTTACAACGGCTGAGATACTTCCGATAGTGGAAAAAATGGATAAAGCCGGTTATTATTCCCTCGAAGTATGGGGAGGAGCGACTTTTGACTCGGCGATAAGATTTTTGAACGAAGATCCTTGGGAAAGACTTAGAGAAATAAGAAAAAGAGCAAAAAATACAAAACTTCAAATGCTTTTGAGAGGACAGAATCTTTTAGGATACAGACATTATGCCGATGACATAGTAGATAAATTTGTGGAAAAATCCATAAAAAACGGAATAGATATAATAAGAATATTCGATGCTTTAAATGATGTGAGAAATATAAGACAGGCATCGGAAAGCACTAAAAAATACGGAGGACACAGTCAGCTTGCCATATGTTATACGATAAGTCCCGTACATACGATAGAATATTATAAAAATCTTGCAATGGAAATGCAGGAAATGGGAGCAGATTCCATAGCGATAAAAGATATGGCGGGGATACTTCTTCCTTACAGGGCTTACGAGCTTGTAAAAGAATTGAAAAAAGTAATAAATGTGTCGATAGAAGTTCACACTCATAATACTGCGGGATTGGGAGCTATGACCAATCTGAAATCCATAGAAGCCGGCGTGGACATAGTTGATACGGCAATATCCCCTCTATCGGGAGGAACTTCCCAACCTACTACCGAGTCTTTAGTGAGAACTCTTGCAGGTACGGAATATGATACGGAAATAAATCTTGAGATATTAAAAGAAATAGCCGAATATTTCAAACCGATAAGAAAAAAATATCTCGATAAAGGAACATTGAAACCGCAGGCATTGTTTACGGAGCCTAATATAGTGGAATATCAGTTGCCGGGAGGAATGCTTTCAAATATGCTTTCCCAGTTAAAAGAGCAGAAAGCGGAACATAAATACGAAGATGTATTAAGGGAAATACCTAAAGTAAGAGCGGATCTGGGATATCCTCCTCTTGTAACACCTCTAAGTCAAATGACCGGGACTCAGGCGGTGTTTAATGTGTTGACCGGAGAAAGATATAAAATGATACCTAAAGAAATAAAAGATTATGTAAGAGGAAAATACGGAAAATCTCCGGTACCTGTTTCCGAAGAAATGAAAAAGAGAATAATCGGAGATGAAGAAGTATTTACAGGCAGACCTGCCGATCTTTTGAAAAATGAATACGAGGAAATCAAAAAAGAAGCAGAGGATCTTATCAGAAATGAAGAAGATGTACTGACTTATGCTATGTTTCCTCAGGTAGCAAGAACTTATTTTGAAAAAAGAAATAATCCCGAAAAAGAAGTAAAAGTGCAGACTATAAATGTGATATTTTAAGAGAAAGGGGAAGTAAATGAGAATAATATACGGAGATTCTCCTATATCATTGGGAGATTCGTTATGGATAACAATAATAAGTATGCTTATAGTGTTTTTAGTGTTGGTTTTGATTTCTTTTATTCTGTCGTTTTTAAAATATGTGCCGTCTGAAAAAAAAGAAGTTAAAATAGAAAAATCTTCTATAGAAGATAATCCTGCCGTTTCATTGCGGGAAAGCAGAAAGTTGAAGCCTGAAGATATAAAAGATGATAAAATGCTCGCAGCAGTGAGTGTGGCAGTGATGGAAGCCGCAGGAGAAATTGAAAATGCTTATATAAGAATAAAATCCATAAGAGAAATAAGATAAAAAAAATCAGACAAAGACAAAATAAAATATATTTTTACGAGGAGAATACTTATGATAAAAGTGTATAAAATAAAAATCGGAGAAAAAGTTTATGAAGTTGAAGTGGAAGCTGTAAGTGAAAAAGAAGGAAAGATAGAAGCGGAGTCGGCTAAGGAAGTGAAAGAAGAAAAGCCTAAAGAAACAGTAAAACCGCAGGTATCCGAAGGAAATACCAAAGTAGAAGCACCTATGCAGGGACTTGTAGTGAGTGTTGATGTGTCTGCAGGGCAAAAAGTAAAAGCAGGAGAAACTCTCATAGTACTGGAAGCCATGAAAATGGAAAATCCTATAGTAGCACCTGTAGACGGCACAGTAGCAGGAATACATGTATCAAAAGGAGATACTGTGGAAACCGGAACATTAATGGTCAGCTTATCTTAGGTAGGGAAAGGAGAAGAAAATGGAGTTACTGAAAACCCTTTATAGTACAACAGGACTGTCAATGCTTACATGGCAACAGTTTATAATGATAATAGTGGCATTAGTTTTATTGTATCTGGCAATAAAAAGAGGATACGAGCCTTATCTGCTGTTACCTATATCTTTCGGAATGCTGCTTGTAAATCTGCCGGGAGTGCCTAAGGAAGGGCTTATGGAGCCGGGAGGACTACTTTATTATTTGTATCAGGGAGTAAAATTCGGAATATATCCGCCGTTAATATTTTTGGCAATAGGTGCAAGTACGGATTTCGGACCTTTAATAGCAAATCCTAAAAGTCTTTTGTTGGGAGCTGCGGCACAGCTCGGGATATTTTTGGCATTTACGGGAGCGATACTTCTGGGGCTTACAGGAAGAGAAGCAGCTTCCATAGGAATAATAGGAGGAGCTGACGGTCCTACGGCAATATATCTGACTACAAAACTGGCACCGGATTTATTGGGTCCTATAGCAGTGGCAGCTTATTCATATATGGCGTTAGTACCTATTATACAGCCTCCTATAATAAAACTGCTTACTACAAAAGAAGAAAGAAAAATAAAAATGGTGCAGTTAAGAGAAGTGAGTAAAACCGAGAAAATATTATTTCCTATTGCGGTAACGATAGTAGTAACATTGCTTATACCGTCAGCAGTTCCTCTAATAGGGATGCTTATGCTGGGAAATCTTATAAAAGAATCGGGAGTAGTGGGAAACCTTGTGGAACATGTAAAAGGAGCGATGCTTTACTGTATAACAATAGTTCTCGGAACTACTGTAGGAGCCACTGCCAATGCTCAGACATTTTTAAATGTTACTACACTTAAAATATTGGCATTGGGATTATTCGCTTTTGCTTTCGGGACAGTAGGCGGTGTGCTTTTCGGAAAACTTATGTGCAGACTGTCAGGAGGAAAAGTAAATCCTATGATAGGAGCAGCAGGAGTTTCAGCCGTACCTATGGCTGCGAGAGTAGTACAAAAAGTAGGACAGGAAGAAAATCCGAGCAATTTTCTGCTTATGCATGCAATGGGACCTAATGTTGCAGGAGTAATAGGGTCTGCAGTTGCTGCAGGAGTATTACTCATTATATTTAAGTAAAAAAACTTTTAAAAACTGTTATTTTCAGATATTTTATAAATGATTATTGATTCAAATCAGTAAATTTAAGTGATTGGTAAAAAGTCCATTGACTTTTAAGTCCAAGTTTAGTATAATAATTTTTGTGAATGTTATGCGGAAGTATCGCCTAATGGTAGGGCAGCAGCTTGGAAAGCTGTGGACGGTTAAACGTCTTGTGGGTTCGAGTCCCTCTACTTCCGCCATTTGGAAGAATATAAAGAGTTTTATAAATAATAAAAGAGTTGTATTTTATTCAAGTTTTGTATTAATGCAGCTCTTTTAAATTTTCTCAAAATTAGTTTTCTTGCTGAAATTATTAAGTTGTACAGTCGTTATTTTAAATATAAAATAATAATATTTCTTTTGAAAATTTTCAATATACGAAAAATCTGAATATTATATAAACTATTGAAACTGTTATGTAATTATCAGCAACAATAAAAAGGCAATATAGAAAATAATAGTATTTTATGATATAATCATAATAAAATCACAAAAGTCAAAAATGTCGGACAAATGAAAGAGTGATATTAATAAGGAGGAAACATGTTGGAGAAATTATCCCGTTTGAAAGAAGAAGTACTGGAAACACTTAATAATGTCGGGAATCTTGAAGAATTGAATGATTTAAAAGTGAAAATTCTCGGGAAAAAAGGAGAATTTACAACTATAATGAAAGGAATGGCTGATATTGCAGCTGAAAAAAGAGCTGAATTCGGTAAAGTTACTAATGAATTGAAAACGGTTTTACAGGATAAATTTGATGAGAAATTAAATACACTTAAAGAAAAAGCGAAACAGGAAAGATTGAAAAATGAAACAATAGATATAACACTGCCGGGAAGAAAGGCCGATGAAGGTTCGCTTCATCCTTTGACGAAAACTGTTGCAGAAATAAAAGAAATAGTTTCGGATATGGGATTTGATATAGTGGACGGGCCTGAAATCGAGTATACAAAATATAATTTTGATGCGTTGAACATACCGGAAACTCACCCTTCAAGAGAACTGTCCGATACGTTTTATATTCAAAATGATGTTCTTTTAAGAACGCAGACATCAGGAATGCAGATAAGATATATGCTTGACAGAAAACCTCCTTTCAGAATGGTTTCTATAGGGAAAGTATACAGACCTGATTATGATGTGTCGCATACGCCTATGTTTCATCAAATGGAAGGACTTATGATCGGGGAAGATGTATCTTTTTCAAACTTTAAAGCAATTTTGGAAAATATTGTAAAAAAAATATTCGGAAAAGAAAGAAATGTAAGATTCAGACCACACTTCTTTCCGTTTACAGAGCCGTCGGCAGAAATGGACGTAGAATGCGGTGTATGTAGAGGAGCGGGCTGCAGAGTATGTAAAGGAACAGGCTGGCTTGAAATACTCGGAAGCGGAATGGTAAATCCCAAAGTCCTTCAGGGAGTAGGAATAGATCCTCAAAAATATCAAGGATTTGCTTTCGGATTGGGACTTGAAAGAATTACAATGTTAAAATACGGAATTGACGATTTGAGAGCATTTTTTGAAAATGATGTGAGATTTTTGGATCAGTTTTAGAAGTGTTTGAAATATAAAATTTGGTTTTAATAAATAACGGATTAAAAAACTAGGAGGAAAAATGCTGATTTCTTTAAATTGGTTAAAGCAATATATAGATTTGGAAGGAAAAGAAGTAGGAGAATTGGAAAAGGCTCTTACGATGATCGGACAGGAAGTCGAGAAAATCGAAATAAAGGGGGATAATCTTGATAATGTTGTAGTAGGACATTTAATCGAAGTAAAAAAACATCCTAATGCCGACAGTTTGACCCTTTGTAAAGTGGATAACGGAAAAGAAATACTTCAAATAGTGTGCGGTGCTACAAATCATAAGACAGGAGATAAAGTTGCACTTGCACAGGTGGGAGCTAAATTAAGAGAAGACTTTACAATAAAAAAAGGAAAAATAAGAGGAGAAGAATCAAACGGAATGCTCTGTTCGGAAGACGAACTGGGTATAGGAAGCGATAAAGACGGAATTATAATATTGCCTGAAGATGCTCCTGTGGGAACTCCTTTAAAAGAATACTTAGGAATAAATGACACAGTATTCGAGTTGGAAATAACTCCCAACAGACCTGACTGCCTGTCGCATATAGGGATAGCAAGGGAACTTGCAGCATATTACGGAAAAGAATTGAAATATCCTGAAACAGCTATAAATAAAGAAATACAGGAAAAAACATCTGATAATATAAAAGTTAAGATAGAGGACAGCGATTTATCCCGAAGATATGTAACAAGAATATTAAAAGGTGTAACAGTAAAAGAAAGTCCGAAATGGCTTAAAGAAAGAATAGAAGCTGTAGGGTTAAGAAGTATAAATAACATAGTAGATGTTTCAAACTTTATTTTAATGGAGATGAATCATCCTAATCACGTGTTTGATTTGGATAAAATCGAAGGAAATGAAATAATTGTAAAAACTGCAAACAAAGGAGATGTACTTGTTACTCTTGACGATCAGGAAAGAAAGCTCGAAAACGAGGATATTGTAATAGCCGACAGTAAAAAAATACTGGCTGTAGGCGGAGTAATGGGAGGTTTTGATTCTCAGGTTACCGACAGTACAAAAAATGTATTGCTTGAAGTTGCTCATTTCAATCCTCAAAATGTGAGAAAAACTTCGAGAAGATTGACATTATTCAGTGATTCTTCGTACAGATTTGAAAGAGGAATAGACGTTGAAAATGCCGTGAATGTAATAAACAGACTGGCAAATCTGATACAGGAAGTAGCAGGAGGAGAGATTTTAAGCGGATATGCAGAGCAATATCCCGTTCCACATGAAAACAGAACTACAGGACTTAATCTTGAAAGACTTCACAGATTTGTCGGAAAAGTTATACTGAAAGAAGAAGTTATAAAAATACTTGAAGGTCTTGAAATAAAAGTAGTCGATAAAGGGGAAAATCTTGAGCTTACAGCTCCTTCTTACAGAGGAGATTTAGAACTGGAACAGGATTATTTTGAAGAAGTAATCAGAATGTACGGTTTTGACAATATAGAAAATGTTTTACCGAAAGTAAATATAAATGAAAGCTCCACTCTTGATACGACAAAACTTACAGACACTGTGAAAAATATAGCTGCAAGTACAGGATTAAAAGAAGTGATAAATTACAGTTTTATACCTAAAGACGGGCTTGAAAAAATAAAATTTACAGGAGTTAAGGGAGATAAACTGATAGATATTTCCAACCCGATAACTGAAGATTTTGTTACTATGAGACCGACTTTACTTTACAGTTTGATAAAAAATGTCAAAGAAAATATAAACAGAAATGTTTCGGATATAAGATTTTTCGAGGTGAGCAGAACTTTTGAAAAAGCCGAAGAATTGGCAAAAGAAGAAATAAAGTTAGGAATTATTCTTGCAGGGGAAAAAGATAAAACTTTGTGGAATCCTAAGCCTGTACCTTATGATTTTTATGATTTGAAAGGTATTGTAGAGGAAGTATTTTCAAAATTGAAATTTAAAAATTATTCCATAAAAAGATCGGTTCAAACGGAATTTCATCCGGGAAGATCTGCAGATGTATTTGTAGGAAACGAATGTGTAGGAAGTTTCGGAGAAATTCATCCTGATGTATTGGAAAATTTTGATTTAAACAGAAAATCAGTGCTTGTAGGAGAGTTCAATATTGATTTGATTAAAAAATATATAAGAAAGCCTTTTGTTTATCAGGGGCCGGTAAAATATCCGGCTGTACCGAGAGATATAGCATTGGTTATGAATGAAAATGTTTTAGTCGGAGATGTTTTAAAAACAGTTGAAAAAATAGATAAAAAAGTCGAGAAAGTGGAATTGTTCGACATATACAGAGGGCTTGGAGTAGAGCCGGGTAAAAAAAGTGTAGCTATAAGTGTGCTTTTAAGAGATAATTCCAAAACTCTTGAAGAAAAAGAAATAAATGATATTATGGAAAAAATATTGAATAAAGTCAAAAAAGATTATATGGCTGAATTAAGACAATAGTCACAAAAAATGAGAGGAATCCCGAATGAGAAAGTGTGTAATTTTTTTGAACGGAGAGTATACATATTCACAGCAATTTATAGATGATTTATTTGATGAAAATACGATCTGTTTATGTGCAGATGGTGGAGCAAATTCTGCACATAAATACAATAAAAAGCCGTTGTATATTATCGGTGATTTAGATTCTGTAAATGCCAAAATTTTAGAGGACTATAAAAAGCAAGGTGTAAATATTGTGAAATATAATCCCGAAAAAGATTATACCGACTTTGAGCTGATTTTGCAGAAAGTCGAAGAGCTTGAAAAGGATGGCGATTTTAAATTTGATTCTATGAGTATACTCGGTGCTTTAGGAAAAAGAATTGATTTGACTCTCAATAATATTTTTCTTATGGAAAAATATAAAAATATTAAAATTTTAACTGAAAACGAAGAAATATTTTATACTGAAAGTTCTTTTTCTTTGAATAATAAAAAAGGTTACGGTTTTTCAATTATTCCCCTTGATAATATTATAGGAAATTTGACATTAAAAGGGTTTAAGTATGAACTGGATAGTGTGAATGTAGAAAGAAAATCTTCACGACTTGTGAGTAATATCATTGAAAAAGAAGTGTGCAGTGTGAGTTTTACAAGAGGGAAAATGATAGTAATTTTGAGAAAAAATGTAACTGAAGATTAAAATAATATAAAATTTATAGTATTAGTAGTATTGTCTGTAATGATGCTAAATTCTTGCTTTGCTTTATGGTCGGCATCACAAGCAGGTACTGGTAAATATTGCGGAATAAGAAAATGTCCAAAAGAATAATTATTTAAAAAAATAAATATTATGTTACATAGAAACAAAGATAAAAAGTTTATATTAAAAAGATTAAAAAAGAAAATGTACTAAAAAACCGAAGCTCAAATAAAAAAGAAAATAAAGAAAAAAGCGAAAAAAATAAAGGATATATTTCGTGTTTTTCATTTGCAAATGTAAAAAAGATAAAGTATAGTCATGTTGTAAAGACATGTTGAAAAGAACAGCTTACATTTATTGAAAAGTTAAATGTAAGCTGTTTTGTAATGTAGATTAATATTTGAAGTTGAATATTAAATCCGATGTTTTTTCATTTGAGCTATTTGAGTTTTATGAAAAATTTTAATAAAAAGTCTTGACAAAAAAACAAAATTTATATATAATATCACTTGTCTTGATGTGAATATCAGGATAAATTTAAGATTGGGCTGTCGCCAAGCGGTAAGGCACTGGACTTTGACTCCAGCATGCAATGGTTCGAATCCATTCAGCCCAGCCACTTTAAAATTAAATGGTTATTATATAAACTGCCGAATAAAAACGGCAGTTTTTTCTATATTGTAATTTATTCAAGCTTTTGTTATAATTTTTAGTGATTAAAGGGTGAGGGAATCATTCTCATTTTGTACTTTATTAAAGCGAAAGGAATGATAATTATATGAAGTTATCGGAATATGTTGCTGAAGATTCTTTATGTGAGAAAAAAGAGGCGGTTGAAAAAAATAAACCGAAAAGTTGGCTGAAAACGGTGAGTGCTTTTGCAAACGGGACAGGTGGAGTTTTAATTTTCGGAATTTCGGATAAAGACGAACTTAAAGGTCTGAAAGATTATAAAAAAGACGGCGAATATATCAGTGAAATTATTAAATCAAAGATAGAACCTGTTCCTGAAATAAGAATGGAAAATATTAGTGAAGAAGGTAAAAATTACATTTTTCTTTATGTAAATGAAGGGAAAGAAACTCCGTATTATTTTGTGGACAGCGGTAATCGTATTGCATATGTAAGAATAGGAAATGAAAGTGTAACAGCCAAAAATTCTGATTTAAAGCAATTAATACTTAAAGGAATGAATATGACATATGATTCTTTAAATACGAATATAAAAATAGACAATATGTCTTTCAGTAAATTAAGGTCCGTATATTATTTAAAAACGGGAAATGAATTTGAAGAGTCTGATTTTGTTTCATTTGGACTGCTGAATAATGACAAATCACTTACAAATGCAGGTATTCTTTTTTCGGATATGCCTTCAATCAGGCATTCCAGAGTTTTCTGTACAAGATGGAACGGATTGGATAAAGCTTCGGGACGTGACGAAGCATTGGATGATAAAGAATTTAAGGGGAGCTTACTCTTATTGTTGGAAAATTCGATAGATTTTATAAAAAATAATTCAAAGAAAAAATGGAAAAAAGCAAAAGATACCAGAATTGAAATGCCGGACTATCCTGAAAGGGCAGTACAGGAAGCAATTGTAAATGCTTTGATTCATAGAGATTATACTGAACTTGGCAGTGAAATTCATATTGATATGTTTGATGACAGAATGGAGATATATTCTCCCGGAGGAATGCCTGACGGAAGCACTGTTCAGAATTCCGATATTAAAAATATTCCTTCCAAAAGAAGAAATCCTGTTATTGCAGATTTATTTAACAGAATGAACCTTATGGAAAGAAGGGGAAGCGGACTTAAAAAAATATTATCAGATTATTATAATGCAGTAAATTATTCTGAAGATAAAAATGTTGAATTTAAGTCTACAAATAAAGATTTCTGGGTAATTTTGAAGAATTTGAATTATGTCGTAAAAGATGTCGTAAAAGATGTCGTAAAAGATGTCGTAAAAGATGTCGTAAAAGATGTCGTTAAAATAAATGACAGATATAAAAGAATTCTACGGGAAATGTCTAAGAATCCAGATATAACTGCAAAAAAATTAAGCAATATATTGGAAGTAAGTGAAAGAACTGTTCAGAGAGATATCAATAAATTGAAATCGGATAAAAAAATTATGAGAGAAGAAGGCTTGAAAAAAGGAAAATGGAGAGTAAAAGCTGAAAAAGACAGGGAGAATTAAAACATATGAAAAAAAACAGAAGAATAGAGGAAATAGATGTCTTAAGGGCTGCAGCTCTTATTATGATTTGCTTGTATCACTGGTTTACATATAAAGGAATGTATGTAGGAGTTATTATATTTTTTGCATTAAGTGGATACTTATTTACAAGTTCGTTATTATCGAGAGATTTTTC
Source organism: Pseudoleptotrichia goodfellowii (assembly GCF_007990505.1). Classification (NCBI taxonomy): domain Bacteria; kingdom Fusobacteriati; phylum Fusobacteriota; class Fusobacteriia; order Fusobacteriales; family Leptotrichiaceae; genus Pseudoleptotrichia; species Pseudoleptotrichia goodfellowii. Next base: position 75,129 of record NZ_AP019822.1, read on the forward strand.
GTGCTTTAATGTCATAAAAAGAAGAATGTCGAAAATTTATCCTGCCCTTCTTACGGTAATACTTGTTTCGACAATAGTTTTAATCATTATGAACGGAGGTCTGGAAGAAAAGTATAAAAACAGTGCATTTTTTTCTGTAATAGGACTCAATAATATTCATCAGATAATCTCGGGAATATCGTATTTTGACAGCTATAATATAATTTTGCCGCTGACTCATATATGGGCATTATCTTTTCAAATACAAATGTATGTTTTTTTCCCTTTTATTTTGAAAGGGTTGAAAAAATTCAAGCTGAAAGATGAGCTTATAGGGATTATTTTTTTTGGAATAAGTGTTTTGTCGGCGTTATTAATGGGTTATAAATATTATAAAGGTGCCGATATTTCGAGAATATATTACGGTACGGACACAAGAGCTTTTACTTTTTTTGTCGGAGCTGCCGTTGCAATGTTTTACAATAAAAGGGAAATAAGCAAAGAATCCGAAAAGATAAAAGTCCTTTTGGCAGGAATGTCAGGAATTTTTCTTTCGGTGATATTTGCTTTAACTGTTGATTATAAAAATCCTCTCGGATATTACGGTTTATTATATTTTATAAGTGTTTTATCGGCATTTTCGGCAGTACTGTTTACAAAAATAAAATTGAGAAAATTACAAATTCCTTTTTTATCAGGAATGAAGAAAGTTTTGTCGTTGCTTGGAAGACGTGAGTATCATTATTATTTATGGCAATATCCTTTGATGATATTTATGAGAGAAATTTTCAAATGGTCAAAAGTCGGTTTTTTAAGTCAATTTATCCTTGAAATACTGATTTTAATAGTAATTTCCGAAATAAGTTATTTTATTTTTGAAAAGAAAAATTTAAAAGTGCCGAATTATGCAATGCCGGGAATTATTATAATGCTTTTGCTTTTCGCTCCTTTGTATAAAAATAAAGATTTGGAAGAAATGAAAACAGTACAGGCACAGATAAAAGAAGAAACTGTCAAAGAAATTGAAAAAGAGACTGTAACAGAAACAGAAGAAAAAACTGAAAAGACGGATGAGAAAAAGGAAGAAAAAAAATCGGAAGAAGAAAAGCAGAAAACGGAAAATATTGACGACAGAAATATCCTGTTTATAGGAGATTCGGTCCTTGAAATGACAAAGCCTGAACTTGAGAAGAAATATCCTAATGCGATAATTGACGTGAAAATCGGTAGGCAATTTTCAGAATTGGCGGGATTACTGACTGAATTTAAAAATTCGGGAAAACTCGGGAAAACAGTTGTAATAGCATTGGGAACAAACGGTCCGATTTTAGATGAAGATGCAAAAAAAGCAATGGCAATACTTGAAGGACACGATGTGTATTTTGTAAATTCGGTAGTGGCACGACCTTGGGAAAAAAGAGTAAACAGAGAAATAGCCAATATTGCCAAAAACTACGGGAATGTAAAGATTATAGACTGGTATTCTTATGCTAAAGGAGAAAAAGAATATTTTTATAAAGACGGAGTACATCCTAAGCCCGCAGCTGCTAAAAAATATGTTAATCTTGTATATTCTGCAGTAAGTAAAAATAAGTAGTTTTTATTTCCTTTTTTAATAAAAAAGGAAAGAGTTAAAGAAATATTTGAAAAACACTTTTATTTTTGGTATACTGAATATATAGAAATATTAAAAATAAAGATTTTATAAGAAATGGAGTTAATTATTATGAAATTGAATTTTAGTTATCAGTTTGCGAAAAACTTTTTTAATGAAGCTGAACTGGATCAAATTAAACCTTATACGGAACTTGCGAACGAAGTTCTGACAAAAAAAAGCGGAGCGGGAAATGACTTTTTAGGATGGATTTCATTACCTGAAGATTATGACAAAGAAGAATTTGGAAGAATAAAAAAAGCTGCAGAAAAAATAAAAAACGACTCGGAAGTTTTAATTGTAATAGGGATAGGAGGCTCTTATTTAGGAGCAAAAGCCGCAATAGAGTTTTTATCTCACAGTTTTTATAATAATTTGCCTAAAGAAAAAAGAAAAACTCCTGAAATCTATTTTGCGGGAACAAATATGAGCAGTACATATTTGAATCATTTAATAGATTTATTGGGAAACAGAGATTTTTCGGTAAATGTGATTTCCAAATCGGGAACTACTACAGAGCCGGCAATAGCTTTCAGAGTGTTTAAAAAACTCCTTGAAGAAAAATATGGAAAAGAAGAAGCTGCAAAAAGAATTTACGCTACTACGGATAAATCTAAAGGAGCATTGAAAACTCTTGCAACTACTGAAGGATATGAAACATTTACAGTACCTGACAATGTCGGAGGAAGATTTTCCGTTTTAACGGCAGTAGGATTACTTCCGATAGCTGCTGCAGGGATAAATATAGATGAACTTATGGCGGGAGCAAAAGATGCCATGAATGACTACTCTAACGGATCTTTTGAAGAAAATCAGACTTTACAGTATGCGGCAATAAGAAATATTTTGCATAGAAAAGGAAAAGATGTGGAAATTCTTGTGAATTATGAGCCGAGATTACATTATTTTTCCGAATGGTGGAAACAGTTATTCGGTGAATCCGAAGGAAAAGACGGAAAAGGACTTTATCCGTCATCGGTAGATTTTTCTGCTGATTTGCATTCGCTTGGACAGTATATTCAGGAAGGAAAAAGAACAATGTTTGAAACGGTAGTTTCTATAGGGTCTCCCGAATCAGAATATACAATAGAAAGTGATAAGGACAATCTTGACGGACTTAACTTTATAGCGGGAAAAACATTGGATTATGTAAATAAAAAGGCGACAGACGGAGTTATATTGGCACATATTGACGGAAGTGTTCCGAATCTGACTGTAAATATACCTGAAGTTACACCTTATCATTTAGGTTATGCTTTTTATTTCTTTGAAAAAGCATGCGGAGTAAGCGGATATTTATTGGGTGTGAATCCTTTCGATCAGCCGGGAGTGGAAGCATATAAAAAAAATATGTTCGCTCTGTTAGGTAAACCGGGATATGAAGAAGAAGGTAAAAAACTCGAAGAAAAACTGAAAAATATGAAATAAAAATTATAAAGACAAAAGGCTGTTTTAAATGGAGAAATTTTAACGGAAGATTTTCCCGTTATAAAAACAGTTCTTTTGTTTTTTAAATTTTCGGAATAAATCGGAAGGAGCCTGATGGAAAAAGCATTAATAGAGAAAATGAATAAAGATATGACTGAAATAAAAAATCTTTGGGAAAAAGTAAGCGAAGGTAATGATCGGGAGAAAGAAAAAATTGGTTCGGAAAAGAGCCTGTTTCCAGAAAAAATAAAAGATTATGCACAAGTATATAAAGACTTCGGAACATTTTTTGCCGAGTATAATATGGGAATTGTTACTCATGAAGATTTTATCAAAGTGAGAAATACGATTAATAAACTTTACAAAGAAGTAAAAAAAGAAATTTTTGATAAATCAGCTGTTGAAAATACGGTAAATGAATTTCAGGAAATAAGAATAACGGGAAGCGGGAAATTATCCGAGGAGATTATAAAGAAGTCGACGGAAGATTTTAAAAAACTTGAAGGAATAATAAAAAACAAAAGTTGGGAAAAAGAAACCGAATTTATACACGAAAGACATAAACATTATAATAAAATAAAAGAATGGTTTGACGGAAATATTCTGAGAGACTTGGAGCTTTACAGCAGTATTTTCGATACAATGGTAAACTTCGACATAAGTGTCAGACAAATGGCGAAAAATAAAGATCCTTATATATTCGTTTCGGAAGATTAGTTCGGGAAAACTGTTCTTGAAAAATTATATAAAATGATGTAAAATGATAAACTCAAAAAGAAAGGTGAGATGTACTATGACAAGGGAAAATTTATGGAAAAGTTACAGTGAAAAAGAAAAAAAACAGATTTTTAAATTTGCCGAAGAATACAAGAGCTATCTTAATGTAGCAAAAACAGAAAGAGAATTTGTGGCAATAACGGAAAAGGAACTTATTGAGAACGGATTTACGGATATAAATAAGAAAAAGACGCTGAAAAAAGGCGATAAAGTTTATTATAACAACAGAGATAAAAATATAGTTGCGGTAATAATCGGAAAAGACATAAAAAGCGGAATTAATATGATAGTTTCACATGTGGATTCGCCAAGACTGGATTTAAAACCTAATCCTATAAAAGAAGATGAAGAGTTTGCACTTTTGAACACTCATTATTACGGAGGAATTAAAAAATATCAATGGGCTGCCACTCCTTTGGCATTACACGGGGTAGTTTATCTGAAAGACGGCAAGAAAGTAACTCTTGCTATAGGAGAAGACGAAAATGATCCTGTATTCAGTGTTCCTGATCTGCTTCCTCATTTGGCTCATAAAATACAGGATGACAGAAAGGCAAGAGAAACTATTCAGGGAGAAGAACTCAAACTCTTATTCGGAAATATGCCTGTAAATGATAAAAATGTAAAGCAACAGACTAAACAGATGATAATGGATAAGCTGAAAAAAGATTACGGAATAGAAGAAGACGACTTTTTCACAGCGGAACTGGAAATAGTACCTGCAGGAAAATTAAGGGATGTAGGTCTTGACAGAAGTATGATAGGCGGATATGGACAGGATGACAGAATATGTGCTTATACTTCTTTGAGAGCAATTTATGAAGTGAAAAATCCTGAAAAAACGGCAATGGTTTATCTGACTGATAAGGAAGAAGTGGGAAGTGAAGGTTCCACAAGTTTGAAAGCCACTTTGCCCGAACTTATTATAGGAAAAATGCTTTCAATGACTGAGAAAAACTATAATGATCAGATTTTGAGAGAAACATTGTGGAACTCAAAAGCTTTGTCATCAGATGTAACTGCGGCAATGAATCCTGTGTTTAAAGCAGTTCACGACGGGGAAAATGTGGCAAGACTGTCCTACGGGCTTGCTTTTGCAAAATATACGGGAAGTCGTGGAAAAGTTTCCGCCAATGATGCCGATGCTGAATATTTACAGGAAATAAGACAGTTATTTGAAAAAAATAAAATAAAATATCAAGCCGGCGGATTCGGTAAAGTCGATGAAGGAGGAGGAGGAACAGTAGCAAAATATCTTGCTCATTACGGTATAAAAACTGTAGATGCGGGACCTGCTGTTTTATCTATGCATTCGTTATTTGAAATATCGTCTAAGGCTGATTTATATGAAACATACAGAGCATACAGAGTATTTTTTGATTTAAAATAAAGAAGAGAGTATCATAATTTTTTTCTGATTAGTGGTACTCAGGAGAGGAACAGGGAGAAAATTATGAATTGCAGTATTTTAATATATAAAAATAATAAATTTTATGCAAAAAAAACGTTAAAACAGATAAAAAACGGTACATACATATATAAATGGAGCAATATAGAAGCAGGAAGTTATTTCTTCGAGCTGGAAGATGAAAAGGGAACTGTATATGGAATTACTTATAATCATACTGCTCCTTTTGCAACAGACTTTGAAGCGGTTGCAGAGGAAAATATTCCGCCAAAGTCCATAACGGGATTTCAAAACGGTATTGATATTCTTGTGTCATATATTCCTAATAAAAAGCTGTTTGTGCTGTCCAAAAAGAAATTTTTCAGAATGAGACTGGATATAGGGGATTTCGGACTGGAAAAAGCCGATACAATAGAAATATCGGGAAATTTCAATGACTGGACACCTGAAGAAGAGCCTGTTCATCATATGGACGGAACAATATATGAAGTAGTTTTGGCGATTCCTGAAGGTGTCTATGAGTATAAATATCTCATTGACGGGAAATGGTATCCTGAAAATGAAAATAAAAAGCTCATAATCGGAGAAAACGGAGCTTTGTTTCATGCAGGAGATATAGGAACGGGTAAATTTTCATACGAAGCTATTGATAAAAATATCGATTTGAAAGCGATAGTTCACAATTACAAAAGCTTGAGGTATTTTAATAAACTTTCGGACAGAGAGTATGAATTTACGATAAGGACTCAGGCAAATGATGTAGAAAGAGCTTTTATAAGTATAGTACTTCATGAAGAAGACAATTACGAGATGATATACGAACTTGAAAGATTTAAGGATAATACCAACGGATTTGATTATTTTAAAAGAATAATTGATTTCGGGAGAAAAATAGAGAAAATATCGTATTTTTTCGTACTTGAAGACGGAGGAGTAAAGGCTTATTTTAACGGCGATTTGAGTTATAAAAAGCCAAAAAGAATATCTATAAGAACATCCCGTGATGATATAGAAATATTCAGTATTCCCGAATGGTCCAAAGAAGCAGTCTGGTATAATATTTTTCCTGACAGATTTTATAACGGAAACCCTTATAATGACCCTGTTTTCAATGAGTTTGGACCGGAAGCCTATAAAATAAACGAGCTTCACGAAAACGGATTTATCGAAAAATATAAATGGAATAAAAACAACAATTTATATGGGAAATTTGACAGAAACAGATGGACTGCCGATTTCAGCAAGCAGGTTACATGGGAAAAATTAGGCGAGCAGGGAATAAACTACAGTTTGAAATATGCGAGAATGTACGGAGGAGATTTGGAAGGGATAAAGAAAAAAATTCCTTATTTAAAAGATCTGGGAATAAATGCCGTATGGCTGAATCCTGTATTTTTCTCTTACCAGAACCACAAATACGGAGCAAATGATTTCAGACATATATCGCCTGACTTCGGAACAATAAGAACGAGCGGAGAAAAGCATGATGTTGAAATAGGCAAAAACAACAAATACGGAAATAAATCATATATTGATGTCTTAGGAAAAAATGCTGTAAACAGCAGTGAACTGAAACTGCTTGAAGTAAATCTCAAAGGAGAAAATAAAGGAAAAAACGGTTTCGGAGAAACTGCCGATCCGTCTACATGGGTGTGGACAGAATCTGACCTTATAATGGCTGATTTAATAAAAGAGTTTCATAAAAACGGTATAAGAGTTATATTTGACGGAGTGTTTAATCACAGTAGTGACAGACACTGGACTTTTAATATGGTAATGGCTGACGGAGAAAATTCCGAATATAAAGAATGGTATAAATTTAACGATTTCAGTCAGTATGTTCCTGTAACCGATAGTATGTCGGACGAACAGGCTTATGAAACGATGATTGAAAATAAAAAAAGAATAAAATACAACGCTTGGGCAGGATTTAACTCTCTTCCTGAATTTAACACTTTTAATCAGCAGTATAAAGAATACATTTTCAACATAACGAGAAAATGGATGTACGGACCTGACGGAGAAACAAAAGAAAACTGGCAGGAAGATGACGGGATAGACGGCTGGAGACTGGATGTGCCGAACTGCCTTGAAAATCAGAATTTCTGGCTCGAATGGAGAGAAGTGGTAAAAGAGAGCAAGCCTGATTCATATATTACTGCGGAATTATGGGGAAATGCTTCGGGAGATATAAACGGAGGAAATAAATTTGATACGGTAATGAATTACGAATGGCTGAAAACGGTTATAGGATTTTTTATAAATCAGAGTAAAGAAGGCGGCGATAAATATAAGCTCAAAGCTACGGACTTTTTCAATGAATTGAGGGAAAAAAGAACATGGTATCCTTTTCAGTCATTACAGGCATCGCAGAATTTAAACGGTTCTCATGATACCGACAGACTTTATTCGAGAATAGTAAATGACGGAATAGGAAGAAATCTCGAAGAGGGAAAACAGCTGGAGAAAGGATATAACGGGATAAGGCCCGATCTTGCATCAAATTATCATCCGAATACGACTGTAAACTGGAGAGACAGTGAGATTAAACCGAAAGATATATTAAAACTTATATCAATATTTCAGATGACGTACATAGGAGCACCGATGCTGTTTTACGGCGATGAAGTGGGAATGTGGGGAGCAACGGACCCTTATTGCAGAAAGCCTATGCTTTGGGAAGAATTTATGTACGATAATGAAAAAAATCCGTCATATATAAATCAGGGAGAGGAATATCCTCAAATACGTGATAATGACCTTTACCAATGGTATAAAAAACTGATAAAAATAAGACGGGAAAACAGAGTGCTTGTTTACGGTAAATTTAAAGAACTTGTTGCGGATAACGAAAGAGAAATCATAGCTTATGAAAGGGCAAATGAAGGACGTTCTATAATTACGGCCATAAATAATTCTTTCAATGACTGTGCCGGTATAGAAATACAGACCGATTACCCGAATGAAAAATATATGGATTTGATAAGAGGAAATATTGTAAAAACAAGTTCTACAGGAAAAATGAAAATAGAATTGAAAGCAAAACAGGGAACAATTCTAAAACGTTGGATTAACGGGAGTAATGTAAACGGAATGAAAATGTTCAGGTATTAAATTGCAAAAATGGAGAAAAAAATATGTTTTTAGATGAAAGATTGGAAAAAATACTGGAAATTTTGTCAAAGGAAAAAAAGGTAAAAGTAAATGACTTGGCTCATAAATTTAAAGTTTCCGAAGTTATTATAAGAAAAGATTTGAAAAGACTTGAAATAGAGGGAAAACTCAGAAGAACTCACGGAGGTGCAATTCTTCTTAAAGAGCTGGTTCATACTATTGCTCTTGAAGACAGAATAATAAACAGAACAAAGCAAAAAGAAAAAATAGCGGAGAAAATAATTTCGCATATAAAAGAAAAAGAAGTGATTTTTTTTGATGTTTCAAGTATTAATTATATGGCTGCAGAACGTCTTTCAAAGATAGATAAATCTCTTAAAATAATAACGAATATGCCGAGTATTGCTGCACTTTTTAATAAAAATTCCCAAATAGAAATAATTATAGCGGGAGGGGATTATCATAAGGAAATAGGCGGTATTATAGGTTCGGAAGCAATAAACAATATTTCAAGATATAATGCAGATAAGGCTTTTATCGGCTGTGCAGGAATCGATATAGATACAGGCAGAGTAATGAATTTTGATGCAAATGACGGAAATACCAAAAGGAAGATTATGGATATTTCAGGACAAAATTTTCTCGTAACGGAATCTAAAAAAATAAATGAAACAGGGAGTTTTAATTTCTCCAATCTAAAGGAATTTACAGGAATAATAACTGAAAAAAATAAAGTGGAATATTCAAATGATATAAGAAAAAAACTTTCTGAAGATGATACGGATCTATTGTAAGAATTCATCGGATTTTTAAGTTATATTAAAGGCAAAGGCTCTATATTAAAGATAAATTAGGGCTTATTGCCTTTTTATTTTTTATGATTTATAAAAACTTGAAAGTATAGGTATTTATAGATTTTAAGTATATATTTTTAAGTTCATTTTCAAAAAAAATGCAAAAAACCGCAAAAAAATACTTGACTTTGCAAAAAATAGAGTTATAATAGAATTGAAAAAATAAAATGAAATGAAACGAAATAAAAAATAAGTTTTGTTTTAGAAAGGTTATTTTAATATTATAATTTTATTTGGAGGTTGTTATGGAAAAAATTAAAAAAGAAAGTCGAATTTTTTTAACATTACAAACAATCGGAAGAGCATTTTTTTTGCCGGTTTCAATTTTGCCGGTAGCAGGATTGCTACTGGGATTGGGAGCATCATTTACAAATGAAAAAACAATAGCTTATTATCATTTGGAAAAATTACTGGCACAGGGAACATTTTTAAATTATGTATTGACAATTATGAATAATGTAGGATTAGCTGTATTTGCCAATCTTCCGTTAATATTTGCTATGGCAGTTGCTTTCGGAATGGCTAAAAAAGAAAGAGGAGTAGCCGTTCTTTCGGCAGGACTTTCATTTATAATAATGCATACTACAATAAAAACATTATTAGTATTTAACGGGACAATATCACCTTCGGGAGAAATTTCCGAAAAAGTATTAAACGGAGCGATAGGAACGGTTTTAGGTATTCAAACTTTAGAAATGGGAGTTTTTGGGGGAATTATAACCGGTTTGGGTGTTGCATTTTTACATAATAAATTTTACAAAACAAAATTACCTGCAGCAATTTCATTTTTTTCAGGAGTAAGATTTGTACCTATTGTCTGTACATTTTCATATATAATTGTAGGGGCTGTTTCTTTCCTTATCTGGCCTTTTATTCAACAAGGAATATATGCAATAGGAAGTGTTGTTATGTCAACCGGTGATGTGGGAATATTCATATTCGGATTTATGGAGAGAATACTTATTCCTTTCGGACTGCATCATATATGGTATATTCCGTTCTGGCAGACAGGTCTGGGCGGAAGTGCAGTCGTAGACGGTGTAATGCAGTACGGAGCACAAAATATTTTCTTTGCTGAATTGGCTTCACCGAATACAAAACATTTCAGTATAGAAGCTGCGAAATTTATGACAGGAAAATATTCGTTTATGATGGCAGGTCTTCCGGGAGCAGCACTTGCTATGTATCATTGTGCAAAACCTGAAAAAAGAAAAATTGTCGGAGGATTGCTGTTTTCGGCAGCATTAACAAGCTTTTTAACAGGAATTACAGAGCCTATAGAATTTACATTTTTATTTGTTGCTCCTTTTGTGTTTGTAATACACTGTATTTTTGCTGGACTTTCTTTTGCATTGATGAGTATTTTGAAAATAGCCATAGGAACTACATTTTCATGCGGGTTGATAGATCTTACTTTGTTCGGAATATTACCGGGCAATTCCAAAACAAACTGGCTTATGATATTACCTGTGTTTGTATTGTACTTTGCGGTTTATTATTTCTTTTTTAAGTTTGTAATTTTGAAATGGAACTTAAAAACTCCGGGAAGAGAAGATGATACTGAAGAAGTTAAACTTTATACGAAAAATGATTACAATACAATGAGAGATGAAAGAAAAAAAGGTGTTGTTCTTGAAGATACTGTATCTCAAGCGATTATAAACGGTTTAGGAGGACTGGATAACTTCGGGGATGTCACATGTTGTGCGACAAGGCTGAGAATGCAGGTATATAATATGGACTTGGTAAATGACGGAATTTTAAAACAGACAGGAGCAATGGGAATTATTAAAAAAGGCAATGGAATACAGGTCGTTTACGGTCCTACGGTATCGGTAATAAAAAGTAATCTGACAGAATATATTGATAAAATTAAAGAACACGGTATGGAAGCTTCTTTTGCAGAAGAAAAATCAATAAAAAATGTAGATTTGAAAGTGTTAAGTCTGTGTGAAGACTGTATTTTGGAAGATTATGAATCTTTGGAAGAAATAAATAAAATAGTTGCACCGTTTAAAGGTAAAATTTTCGATGTTGAAAATATAAACGATAAAATATTTAATACAAAAGTTTTAGGAGACGGTTTTGCAATAGAAATAGAAGGAAATGAAATTCTTGCTCCTACAAACGGGAAAATAATAAATATTTATGATACCGAGCATGCATTTATTATAGAGGACAATTATAAACATAATATTTTAGTGCATGTAGGACTTGGTACGGTAGGATTAAACGGAAAAGGAATAAAATTATTTAAAAAAGTCGGAGATGAAGTAAAAAAAGGAGAAAAAATCGGGGAAATAGACAAAAAAATAATAACAGAATCAGGATTTTCTCTGGTTTCGCCTGTAACATTCCTGAATGTAGATAAAGCAAGATACAATATACAGGTAGAAAAAGAAGGAAATGTTGAAGCAGGGGAAGAAGCAATAATCTTCATAATAAAAAAATAACTTGCTAAATTTGAAAATAGTGATATAATTAAAACGCAAAAGCAAAATAAAAAAATAACAAGAGGAGAGTGATTTGTGTGAGTAAAATTATTAATTCCCCCGGGAAATATATCCAAGGGGCGAAAGAACTGGAAAATTTGGCAAAATACTATAAAATAAAAGGAGATAAGGTTGCTTATATTCTTGTGGATAAATTTGTATTTGACAATTTCAAAAACAAAATTACGGAAAGTTTTGAAAAAGAAAATATTCCTTATCATATAGAAGTTTTCGGCGGAGAATGTTCCCAAAATGAAATAGACAGAAATATTAAAATATTGAAAGAAAAAAATTGTGATGTAATGCTCGGAATCGGAGGAGGAAAAACTCTGGATGCGGCAAAAGCTATATCATATTATGAAAATATTCCTGTACTTATAGTTCCTACAATAGCATCAACTGATGCACCGTGCAGTGCTTTATCCGTAATATACACACCTGCGGGAGAATTTGAAAAATACTTATTTTTAAAATCAAATCCGGATATGGTTATAATGGATACGGAAGTAATAGTAAACGCACCTGTAAGATTGCTCGTAGCAGGGATAGGAGATGCACTTTCGACATATTTTGAGGCTAAAGCCTGTGTAGATTCAAATGCTACTTCTATTGCAGGAGGAAAAGCTACAAAAGCGGCACTTGCCATAGCGGAATTATGTTTAAATACACTGTTTGAGGACGGATTGAAAGCCAAAATAGCAGTAGAGAATAAAGTATGTTCCAAAGCAGTAGAAAATATAATAGAAGCAAATACATATTTAAGCGGAATAGGATTTGAAAGTGGAGGACTTGCAGGAGCACATGCTATACATAACGGTCTTACAATATTGGAAGAAGGTCATCACATGTATCATGGAGAAAAAGTGGCATTCGGAACTATTGTTCAGCTGGTTTTGGAAAACAGATCTCTTGAAGAAATAAATGAAGTGGTAGAGTTGTGTAAAAGTGTGGGATTGCCTACAACATTGAAAGAACTCGGACTTGAAAATGTTTCAATTGAAAGACTTTATAAAGTTGCCGAAGCTGCAACAGTACCGGGTGAAACAATACACAATATGCCTTTTGAAGTAACGGCTGACGATGTTTATGCGGCTATATTGGTTGCAGATAAATTGGGAAAATGATATAATCCTTTTGAAAATTTGTTTTAAGTAAGGATGATAGAATGCTCAAAAAAGAAAGACAGGATTTAATTTTAATGAAATTAAATAATAAAGGCAAAGTTGTAGTAGGCGAGTTGGCTGTTGATTTAGGAGTTTCCGAAGATACTATAAGAAGAGATTTAACGGAAATGGATAACAGACTGTTGCTGAAAAAAGTTTTCGGAGGAGCTTTACCTTTAAACAGATATGCTTTAAATTATACCGAAAGAGAAAATTTTGAACCTGAATTAAAGTATGAACTGGCATTAAAAGGAGTAAATTTACTGAAAAACGGTCAATTGGTAGCAATAGACGGAAGTACAACTAATTTACAGTTAGCCAGAGCTATTCCCGTAAATTTAAAATTAACAGTAATCACAAACAGTTTGTCTATAGCAGGTGAGCTTTGTAATCATAAAAATATAGAAGTCGTGATGATAGGAGGAAATCTTTTCAGAAAAATTATGACTAATGTAGGTGATTCGGCAGTTCAGCAGTTAAAAGAATATTATCCTGATATTTGTTTTATGGGAGCTTACGCAATTCATCCTTTAATGGGAGTAACGAGTCCTTATGAAAAGGAAATAAGTGTAAAACGTCAATTTATAAAATCTTCAGGCAGAGTTGTAACACTTATTATACCGAACAAATTTAATGTGATTATGCCGTATAAGGTATGTGATATGAAAGATATTACGACTATTATAACAGATAAAAGAGTATCTTCCGGAATATTGGAGGAATATGAAAAGATAGGAATAGAATGTATATAAAAAAATTATAAGCATTTAAACAGGCTGCTTCAAATAGAAGAAATTTCTAATTTGAGACAGCCTTTTTGAAATTCTTATTAAAATATTGATTTATAGTAAATCGAGTAAATTTTTATTACCGTATATTTCTTCCCAGTCGGAATTAAATTTATCCATGCTCCAATCGGTATAAGGATGGTATATAAGTCTTTCAAATACATCGGGAGAAACAGTTACGGATTTTGCTCCTGCCAGCATTGTTTCATGTACCTGTCTTACATTTTTAAAGGAAGCTCCCAATATTTTCGGTTCAAATATTCTTTTATATTTTTTTAAACATTCTTCTTCGCTTTTTTTATTAATTGTAAGTATTCTGTAGGCATCTTTAACTATTTCTATACCGCTTTCCCCTATATCATCCGATCTGTTTATATAAGGTGCCATATACTCCGCTCCGGCTTCAGCAGCCATTATTATCTGTTGAGAAGAAAGAATACCTGTTGCTGTTATTTTATGCCCGTCTTTTGATAATGTTTTCATTGCTTTTATTCCTTCGGGAGTAACCGGAATTTTCGTATAAAAGTTTTCTCCGAATAAATCTCTTAAACGGTTAACTTCTTTTATAATAATATCTGCTGTATTTCCCGCAACCTGTGCATGAAGTATTTTATCTTTTCCTATAATATCATAAATATCATTTATAATGAGTTTAAAATCTCTCTTTTCCTTTGCTATAATTGACGGATTTGTAGTTACTCCCGCTATAGGGAAAATTTCATTGATTTTCTTAATTTTATTTATATCGGCTGTGTCTAAAAAATATTCCATAATTTAATTTAAAGAGTTGTCTTTATTTTTATTTTAAGTCAGCTCTTTTCTCCTTTCCTGAAATATGTGTTTAATTTAAAAACTGTATGATGTTTTAAAATGAAAAAATAAAATGAATAATTTTGTTTTCGTATTGTTTTGTTTTTTTATAAATTGATTTTATCATATTTTTACTGAAAAGTCTAATAAAATATTTCAAATTTTTGAGTAAAAAATAAAAAAATATATTGACAATTACATAAAAATGATATAATATGAAATATATAGAAACAAAACGAAATAAAATTGAATCGAAAAATAAATAGGAGAGAAATGATTGCTATGGAGGCTCTTGTTACTGCAATAGAGAGATGTGCTACATTTGACGGTCCCGGAATAAGAACCGTCGTTTATTTTAAAGGTTGTCCTCTAAGATGTAAATGGTGTTCAAATCCTGAAACACAAAAAATTGAAAATGAAGTTTTCTATAATGAAAAGGAAATTTCACCTATTACGGGAGAATACCCTAAAGTAGCCAAGCTGATGACATTAAATGAAATTTTTGATATTGTTATGAAAGATGAAAAATTTTATCGTAATTCCGGTGGCGGTGTAACCTTAAGCGGTGGAGAAATACTTGTAAATGTAGAATTTGCTATAAAATTGTTTGAAAAATTAAAAGAAGAATATATAAATACAGCAATAGAAACCACAGGATACGGAAATTATAAAGAATTTGAAAAATTGGCAAAGCTGACTGATACGGTTTTGTTTGATATAAAGCATATGAATAGTCAAAAGCACAAAGAATACACTGCCGTTTCAAATGAACTGATACTGGAAAATTTGGAAAAATTATCCAAATGGCACAAAAATATAATTATGCGGTTTCCGTTGATTAAAGGAGTAAATGACGATGATGTTAATGTTGAAGAAACAGCAAAGTTTTTAAAAAAAATAAATTTAATAGATGTAGATGTTCTTCCTTACCATACGATGGGAGTTGAAAAATACAGAAAATTAAGAAGACCTTATCCTATGAAGACTTTAGAAAAGCATACAAAAGAAGAGTTGGAGCATGTAATAGAACTTATGAGAGGTGTGGGAATAAGAGCCAGAATAAATAATTAATAAAAAATTCAAATAAAATTTAGAGGAGGAAAGGCATATGAAAGAATATGTTTTAAAAAGTGAAAGAGTAAAGAAACTTAGAGAATCTGCATTATCAAAGTTTCCGGGTGTAAGTGTGGAAAGGGGAAGACTGTTGACTAAAGCATATAAAGAACATGCAGGAAAATCCAAATATATTGTGAGAGCTTATGCAGTAAAAGAAATACTGGAAAATATGACTATATACATTAAAGACGGTGAACTGATTGTCGGAAATCAGTCCGTAGATGAAAGAACTGCACCGTTTTTTCCTGAATATGCAGTAGACTGGATTGCAGATGAATTGAAAGAAAAAGGAAATTTTGATTCAAGGGACGGAGATAAATTTCGTATACCTGAAGAAGAAATCCCGGAAATGCTTGAAATATGTGAATGGTGGAAAGGTAAAACATTAAAAGATAAAGCCCATGCTCAAATGCCTAAAGAAATTAAAGAGGCGGGAACTGTAAAAATAATCCACGGAGAAGGAAATATGACATCAGGGGACGGGCATATAGTACCTTCATTTGAAAAAGTTTTGGAAAAAGGATTAAGAGGAATAATAGAAGAAGCAAGAGAATCCAGAGAAAAAGTGGATATAACAGTATACGGAGGATATAATAAAGTTGATTTTCTGAAATCGGTTGAAATTGTTGCAGAAGCGGTAATAAATTTTGCTCATAGATATGCGGACTTGGCATTAAAATTGGCTCAAACTGAAAAAGACGACACAAGAAAAAAAGAATTACTTCAAATATATGAAAATTGTATGAATGTACCTGAAAATCCTGCGAAAACATTTTGGGAAGGGGTACAGGCAATATGGTTCGTTCATTTGGTAATACAAATTGAAAGTAACGGGCATTCTGCATCTTTGGGAAGAGTAGACCAGTATTTATATTCTTTGTATAAAAAAGATGTTCTTGAAGGAAATACAGATAGAGAATTTGCAAAAGAAATGCTGCAATGCTTATGGGTAAAACTTTATTCTGTAATAAAAGTGAGATCAACTTCCCATTCAGGCTATGGAGCAGGTTATCCGACTTATCAGAATGTTACTTTGGGAGGTTCCAAACCTAACGGAAAAGACTGTACAAATGAATTGAGTTATCTGATTCTTGAAAGTGTGGGAGAAAACAAACTTACACAACCTAATCTGGCAGTCAGATACCATGCAAATTCTCCTGAAAAATTTATAAGAGAATGTGCTTCTGTAGCAGCTACAGGATTCGGAATGCCTGCAATGCATACTGATGAAATAATTATACCTGCATTATTAAATAAAGGAGTGGATTTTAGAGATGCCTATAATTATACAATGGTGGGATGTGTAGAAGTAGCTGTTCCGGGAAAATGGGGTTACAGATGTACAGGAATGACATTTTTAAATCTTGTAAAAGCAACAGAACTTGTTTTAAATGACGGTTATGATAACAGAACAGGATTGCAAATGCTTAAAGGACAAGGAAAACTTACAGATTTTGAAACTTATGACGACTTGTGGAAAGCTTGGGAAAATCATATTAAACATTATACAAAGCTTACTGTTGCACTTGATGCACTTGCCGATACTCATTTAGAAGAATTTCCGGATATATTGTTATCAAGCCTGGTTGATTCATGTATAGAAAGAGGACTTACTGCAAAAGAAGGAGGAGCTGTTTACGATATAGTTTCAGGATTGCAGGTAGGTATTGCAAATGCTGCAAATTCATTGTATGCTTTAAAAACTGTAGTGTATGATAACAAAATATTGACAAGGGAAGAAGTTTATAATGCGTTGCAAAACGATTACGCAGGGGAAGAAGGGGAAAGAATAAGAAAAATATTATTGGAAGTACCTAAATACGGAAATGATATAGATGAAGTGGATGAGTTTGCCGAAAAAGTTTACTGGTCATACATTAATGAAATACAGAAATATCATAATACAAGATATGGAAGAGGACCGAAAAACGGAGGTTACGGAGTTTCTACTTCGGGAATATCTTCAAATGTACCGATGGGAACTGTGAGCGGTGCTACACCTGACGGAAGAAAGGCATATACTCCTGCAGCTGAAGGAGGTTCCCCTACACAAGGAACTGATACAAACGGACCTACAGCAGTATTAAATTCTGTAAATAAATTACCGACTATGATGATTACAGGAGGGCAATTATTAAATCAGAAATATTCTCCTGAATTGGTACGAACTCCTGTACAGTTTGAAAAGTTTGTTGATGTAATAAAATCCTTTATTGCTTCAAAAGGATGGCATATTCAGTTTAATATTATTTCAAGTGATACTTTAAAAGAAGCACAGGTAGAGCCTGAAAAACATAGAGATATAATTGTAAGAGTTGCAGGTTATTGTGCACAATTTGTAACACTTGATAAAACTACACAATGCGATATTATTTCCAGAACAGAGCAAAGATTATAATAATATTTAAGATTGATTTGTAAAATTGTAGTAATAGTGAAGATATATTAAAGTAATTTAAAAATTTCAGAACATATACTAAAAAACTGAAAAGTTTGAAAGTATATGTTCTTTTGTTTGCAGTTCTGATTGTTTTGTATCTGTAAACTTCCCAAAATTTCAAATATATCTTGAAAATACACTTAAACAGTGATATAATTTAACAAATAGAGAAAAAAATAATTTTATTTTAGGAGGAAGCAATGGCTAAAAAAACATTAAAAGATTTGGATGTAAAAGGTAAAAAAGTATTGGTAAGAGTAGATTTTAACGTACCTATAAAAGACGGAGTAATCACTGATGATAACAGAATTATCGCAGCATTACCGACTTTAAAGTACATTTTGGAAAACGGAGGAAAAGTTATTGCATTTTCGCATTTGGGAAAAGTTAAAGCCGAAGAAGATAAAGTGTCAAAAACTTTGGCACCTGTTGCGAAAAGACTTGAAGAAGTTTTAGGAAAACCTGTAAAATTCATTCCTGAAACAAGAGGGGCAAAATTGGAAGCTGCAATTAACGAATTAAAAGACGGGGAAATTTTAATGTTTGAAAACACAAGATTTGAAGATCTTGACGGTAAAAAAGAATCTAAAAATGATCCTGAATTAGGAAAATACTGGGCATCTTTAGGAGATGTATTTGTAAATGATGCATTCGGTACTGCACACAGAGCACATGCTTCAAATGTAGGAATTGCTTCAAACCTTAAAGAATCCGCAGTAGGATTTTTAGTTGAAAAAGAAATAGACTTTATCGGAGGGGCTGTAGATAATCCTGTAAGACCTTTGGTTGCTATTTTGGGAGGAGCAAAAGTTTCCGATAAAATAGGAGTAATCGAAAACTTGTTGGATAAAGCCGACAAAGTAATAATCGGTGGAGGAATGATGTTTACTTTCCTTAAAGCACAAGGAAAAAATACAGGAGCTTCATTGCTTGAAGAAGATAAAGTGGAACTTGCAAAATCGTTGATTGAAAAAGCGAAAACAAAAGGCGTGGAACTTGTATTGCCTATAGATACAGTTGTAGCGAAAGAATTTAAAAATGATACTGAATTTAAAACAGTTTCAGTAGATGATATTGAAGACGGATGGATGGGACTTGATATAGGAGAAAAATCTATCGCATTATTTAAAGAAAAATTAAACGGAGCAAAAACAGTAGTATGGAACGGGCCTATGGGAGTATTTGAAATGCCTAACTTTGCTAAAGGAACAATCGGTGTTTGTGAAGCAATAGCAAATTTAAGCGATGCAAAAACAATAATCGGAGGAGGAGATTCGGCAGCTGCAGCAATTCAGTTAGGGTATGCTGAAAAATTCTCTCATATTTCTACAGGAGGAGGAGCTTCTCTTGAGTATCTTGAAGGAAAAGAATTACCGGGAGTAGCTGCAATATCCGAGAAAAAATCATGCTGCTGCGGGCATTAAAATAAAAATATAAAAATTTTTTCTGGCTTTTTTAAAAAATCAAGGTATACTTAATAATAAGAAATGACAAAAAATTAACAGTCATTAATATGCAATTTTAAGGAGGAACTATGAAAAAATTACTTGTGATAGGGCTTATCGCAGCTATGAGTCTTACCGCTAATGCAAAAGCTGTAAAGAAAGGAGCTGTCCAAAAATCAAGACCTCTTGAAGTGAATATTATTCACATAAACGATCACCATTCTCATTTGGAAGAAGAAAAAATGGATTTGGTTTTGGACGGTAAAAAAACAACGGTTCATATCGGAGGATTTCCAAGAATAAACCAGAGAATAAACGAACTTATGAAAACAGGTAAAAATAACCTTGTATTGCATGGCGGAGATGCTTTGTCAGGAACATTGTATTATACTTTGTTTAAAGGAAAAGCCGATGCAGCACTTATGAATGCGGGAAAATTTGATTTATTTACATTGGGAAATCATGAATTTGATGACGGAAATAAAGTGCTTAAAGATTTCCTTGATGAATTGAAAATACCTACAATTTCTGCAAATGTAGTGCCTGATAAAGGAAGTATCCTTGAAGGTAAATGGGTACCTTATGTAATCAAAAAAATCGGAGGACAGGACGTTGCTATCGTAGGAATAGACGTAGTAGGAAAAACTGTAAGATCTTCAAGTCCGGGAAAAGATATTAAATTTTTGGATGAAATAGAAACTGCCAAAAAAGTAGTTGAAGAACTTCAGGCAAAAGGAATCAATAAAATTATATTCCTGTCTCATGCAGGGTATGAAAGAAACCTTGAAATGGCTGAAAAAGTTTCAGGAATCGACGTTATAATAACAGGAGATACTCACTATCTTTTAGGAGAAGAGTTTAAAGAATACGGCTTAAAACCTGTTGCTGAATATCCTAAAAAAATAATGTCGCCTGCAGGAGAGCCTGTTTATGTAGCTGAAGCATGGAGTTATTCTTATCTTGTAGGAAACTTGAAAGCAAAATTCGATGAAAAAGGTGTAATTACAGAATTAAAAGCAAATCCTACAATCATAATAGGAGACGACCTTTTTGAAAGAAAAAATGATAAAGGTGAAGTTTACAAACTTGAAGGAAAAGAAAAAGAAGATGTTATAAAATATGTAAACAGCAGAAAAGATATCAAATTTGTAAAAGAAGAAGCTAATTCCAAAAAAGTTCTTGAAAGATATAAAGCTGAGAAAAATGCTTTAGGTAAAAAAATGATAGGTAAAATTAAAGAGGAAATACCGGGAGGATCTGCAAACAGAATACCTAATGATAAAAATCCTCAAGGATCTATAGCTACAAGACTTGTTTCCGAAACAGTTTTACATAAATTGAGAAATATGGGTACAGGAGAAATCGACCTTGTAATATTAAATTCAGGAGGAATAAGAATGAATTTAAGTCCGGGAGACTTCTCTTATGACAATGCTTACACATTATTACCGTTTACTTCCAATACTATTTATATATTGAATATGAGTGGTGCGGAAATCAAACAGGTTATAGAAGATTCGTTAGACTTTGCTCTTAGCGGAGGATCTTCGGGAGCATTCCCTTACGGTGCAGGTATCAGATTTGAAGCTACTAAAGTCGGACAATTGGGAACAAGAGTTAAAAAAGTCGAAGTATTTGACGTAAAAGCAAATAAATGGGTACCGATAGACATGAAAAAAATGTATAATGTAGGAACAAACTCATATGTAGCAAAAGGAAAAGACGGATATACTACATTCGGAAAAGTAAACGAACAAAGACCGGGTGTTGATACTCACTTAGGTGTGGAAACAGCATTTATAGAATACTTGAAAGAAAAAGGAGAAATAGCAAAACCTGATTCTTCAAATGTAATCTTTAAATACTAATTTGAAATTTGTAAATATAAAAAGAACATTCAAAATAATATATTGATTTTTTGACTTTATGAAAAACAGAAGGGGAAATTTCAAAAAGAATGATAATAAACTTTGAATTACCGTTATTGCAGTCTGTATTTTTGTATGAGCTGTAATATTCGGGAAGTTTTTGAAATATTATTTCTATAATGAAACGGACTCTTCTGCTTTTCTGTTTTTACTTTTGTAAATAAAAGTACAGATGTAGAAAGTTCTCATAAATTTTTTACTGATAATTATATATTATTTTAAAGGAAATTTTAAAGAATAGGATGTAAAATACACATCGTGAAATGACAAATATTTTTAAATAAAGGAGATGATATATTTGTCCGAAAAAAAAGAATTGAAAGAAGATATGACAATAAAAGAATTTCAGTTTTTAATAAAACATATAGAACAGGGAAGTTTGAAAGATGAAGAGATCGGAAAAAATCCCGAAGATAAAAAAGAAAACAGTCGAAGACTTATATTAAAATTAATTGAGGAATTTGGGGAACTTGCGGAAAATGTAAGAAAAAATATCCGATATGACGGGGGAAATATAAAAGGTACTATAGAAGAAGAACTTTTTGATATTTTTTATTATATTGCCGCAATAGCAAATGATTACGGTATTGATTTGGAAGATATTTTTTATATTAAAGACAAAGTAAATATAGTTAAATATAAAAGAGAATTTACAATAGAAGAAGGCAGAGAAAAATATAGAAAAATAAAAGAAAAAGTTTAACATTCTGATTATAAATACCGAATTTTGAAATAAAATTTTATGAGGAGAAAAAGAAAATGAGGAAAAAGGGAGCAGTTTTTTTACTGTTAATGCTGTCTGCAGTAACAGGATACGGGGCAACGGTAAAAAAAACGGTCGTAAAAGTTTTGCCTAAAGTAGAAATAGAGGGAAAATTTAACGAAGAAAAGGCCATTCTGAATTATTTGAAAAAAGAAGGATACACACAAAAATCCAACATGAGAAAAACTACCGATAAAACAATGGAAGAAGAAGTAAAAGAAATAGAAGCCGAAAAAAACGGGGTAACTTATACGCTTTATCTAAAGGCGGATGAAGCAAGCGGAATAGTTGTAACTGTTGATTCTTCTGTAAGGGAATATTATGATATTTTAGAGAGTGTAAGAAAAGAACATAACAGAGTATTAAGTATTGAAGCGGCAACTTATGCCAGAGGAATAGATATAAATCTCTATCCGAGAGAACATATATCACCTGATGAAATAAGAACAATAGGAACAAAAATTGCAAATAAAATAAGGTCGGTAAATCCTTCACCGGGGAAATTGACATTGATAATTTATGATGTCTATGATCACAGCAGAATTTTATATAAAGACAATTTTTAAGAAGAAATTTAATAATATTTTTTAATTTCTCTTCAAACTAAATTTTTTATAAGAGAAGTTTATAAAATATATATGAAAATACAAAAATAGAAAAAAGAAAAAAAAGATATAAATTATCTGTTGAAAAAATTTATGAGAAGAGGTGATTTTGATTATGAAAATAAACAAAAAAGTTATGGCGGGAATAATCGGAGCTTTATTGGCAGTGAGCTGTGCTTCAGGAGGAAGCAATAAAACAGCGGCAACTATGGATAAAGAAAGTTCTGTACCTGTAACTGTGAGTGAAAGTACTGTATCTTCTGATATGACTGCGAATAAAAGTACAGACACAAACATGATGCAAAATGATACAATGACTTCGGAAACACAGACAACAGCTGACAGTAATAAAAAAACTTTTACTTGCGGGAAAGAAACTGTAATGGTGGAATATAATTCGGCTACTGATTCAGTGAGTTTAACTAACAGCAAAGGAACTTACGAATTGAAAAGAGCCAAAGCTGCAAGCGGTGAGCTTTATAAAGATGCTAAAGGGCTTTCTATCCACATGAAAGGAGATGAAGCTGTTTATAAAACATCTGCCAAAGCAAAAGACGTAAGTTGTAAAGCGGAATAATAATATAAATAAAAAATACGGAGTTATCTTAAAATCCAAAGGCAGAGAAAATAATTATTTTTTGCCTTTCCTGTAGATGATACAGGATTTAGAAAAATATTTTTTGTTTTAAGATAATTCCGATTTTTTATTGTTTTAAATATGCCACATAAAATAATCTACAGAGTCCTTTTTTTAACTCGGGCAGGCATTCCCACAGCAACGGCGTTATCGGGAATGTCTTTTAACACGACTGAATTTGCTCCTATTTTTACATTTTCTCCGATAGTGATATTCCCGAGGATTTTTGCTCCTGTTCCTACAATGACATTATTTTTCAATGTGGGATGCCTTTTTGTCTTTGAGGAATTTACTCCGCCCAGAGTAACACCGTGAAAAATAACACAGTCATTTCCTATAATTGCAGTTTCTCCTATGACTATTCCCATACCGTGATCGAAAAAAATTCTTTCTCCCAAAGTTGCTCCCGAATGTATTTCAATACCCGTGAAAAATCGTGAAGACTGGGAAATAAACCTTGCTAAAAAAAACAGCTTTTTTCTGTATAAAAAATTACTTATTCTATGATTTATAACTGCGTAAAAAGAAGGATAAAGCAGTACTTCAATTTTACTTTTCACAGCAGGATCTTTTTCCTTTATATTATTAATTTCGCTTTTCAGCCATTTAAATATTTTACTCATTCTGATGTATTTCTCCAATTAATTGTTACTATTTATAAAGTGCTACCGAAAGATATTTTTCTCCTCCGTCAGGGGCAACAGCAAGAACTTTTTTATCTTTTCCGAGTTGTTTTGCCACTTTATATGCTGCCGCTATAGCCGCTCCCGAAGAGATTCCAAGGAAAAGTCCGTCTTCTCTGGAAGCTCTCAATCCGTATTCCAATACCTCTTCGTCTGTAACCTGAATTATCTCGTCAACAACACTTCCGTCATAGTTTTTAGGAATAAATCCAGCTCCGATTCCCTGAATAACGTGTTTTCCCGGCTCTCCTCCAAAAATTACAGGAGATTTTACAGGCTCGACACCGAATATTTTTGTGTTGGGTCTTTCTTCTTTCAGTTTTTTTGCTACTCCGACCAAAGTTCCTGCAGTACCTATTCCTGCGACGAAAGCATCTAACACAGGAAAGTCCGCTAAAATCTCATTTGCAGTAGTATCATAGTGTTTTTGAGGATTTGCAGGATTTTCAAACTGTTGCGGTAGGAAATATCCCGGATTTTCTGCGACTATTCTTTCAGCTTCAGCGATAGAGCCTTTCATTCCTTTAGCCCCGTCAGTCAGAATAAGTTCCGCTCCGAGTGCTTTGATAATGTCTCTTCTTTCCACACTTGCAGTATCAGGCATTATAATAATGACTTTGTATCCTTTGAGTTTTCCTATCAGTGCAAGAGGAATCCCCGTGTTTCCCGAAGTAGGCTCTACAATGGTTCCGCCTTTTTGCAATTTACCGTCTTTTTCAGCCGCTTCTATTATCCCCAATGCAGCACGGTCTTTTACACTCCCTCCGAGATTGTATTTTTCAAGTTTGATGTACACATCTGCAATATTTTCTTCTTTCTCAAGATTGAGTTTTACTACAGGTGTATTTCCGATAAGCTCCAAAATGTTTTCATAAATCATTTGACTTCCTCCTTGTAAAATAAAATTTTATGTTAATCTGTTACAATTATTTGTATGAAAAATTGTATCATTAAAAATTTTAAAATACAAGTGTAATAAATATTCAAAATATAGATAAGGAGTATATGTCAGAGTAATTCTTTCTTCTTTAATTTTAATGCTTCTTTTTTATCAAGCAGCATAACATTTTCGCCTCTTTCACGTCTTAATTTAATATTTTCTCTGCCCCAATAGCACATAGCATAGAGAATTTCCGAAAAAGTATTTCCGTATTCTGTCAGATAATATTCCACTTTTGGCGGCATTTCATCATAAGTACGTCTTTCTATAATGCCGTCTTTTTCCAGTTCCCGAAGCTGCTCAATGAGAACTTTCTGAGAAATACCGGGAATCAGTCGCTGTAATTCTCCCGTTCTTTTAGTTCCGAGCATAAGCATATAGACAATAAGAGCTTTCCATTTTCCGCCGAATATTTCAATAGTTGCTTCAATGCCTAAAATATACTGTTTCATAGTTTATCTCCTGTAATAATTGAATTTATAAACATTATTACATATATTATTTATTAAGTCCAGTAGTTACCTTGAGGTAAGTATATGGTAACTTTATTGTGTGTATTTACAAAGAAAAATTTTAAGTTTATAATGATTTATAAAAATTTTGAAGAAAGGAAAATGATTATGAAAACATTGGTAATTTTAGTACATCCGGATATGGAAAACTCCAAAGCAAACAAAAGATGGAAAGAGGAGCTTTTAAAATATCCCGATGAAATAGAAATTCATGAGCTGTATAAAGAATATCCCGATTGGAATATAAATGTGAAAAAAGAGCAGGAGCTGATTGAAAAATATGATCATATTATTTTTCAGTTTCCTTTGTACTGGTTCAGTTGTCCTCCGTTATTAAAAAAATGGTTTGATGATGTTTTTGAATATAACTGGGCATACGGTCCTGAAGGAAATAAACTGAAAGGCAAGAAAATGGGGTTAGCCGTAACTACAGGAGGAAGAAAAGAATATTATACTCACGGAGGAGAAAATAAATTTACTCTTGATGAGTTGTTTATACCTTTCGAGGCTGCGATAAATTATGCAAAAGCTGAATATTTGCCATGTTTCAGTGTTTTTGCAGTATCTCCTAACGTGAAAGGTCCTACTGAAGAAGAAATAGAGAAAAACGTAAAAGAATATATTGCACATATTCAAAAAACAGGAAATCGGAAATAAAAGGAGATAGATATGTTTATAGCAAATTTAAAATATAAAAAGTCTTTGGAAGAAGTAAATAAAGTATTGGAAAGTCATCTTGAATATCTGGATAAATACTATAAAAAAGGAAAATTTATCTGTTCGGGACGTAGGTTTTTTCCCGAGATGGGAGGAATAATATTATTCAACTCCGACAATCTTGAAGAAGCAAAGAAAATTATGTATGAAGATCCTTTTTATACAGAAGAAATAGCAGACTATGAAATAATAGAATTTGAAGCAAAAATATATGATGAAAAGTTTTCTGATTTTTTGATTTCAAAATAAAAAGGACTGTATCAGGGACTATTTCAAAAAAATTACTTTTTGAGACAGTCCCTTTTACTGTCCTTATATATCCAAATATTCTTATTTCAAAAATTCCGAAACGTATTCAGTCATAACTGCTATTCCTCTGTCAAGGTAATCTTCGTCTATGGCAAATCTCGGATTGTGATGAGGCCAGACTTTACCGTCAATTTCAAGAGGATTATGAAGGAAGAAAAAAGTACCCGGTATTTTTTTCAGATACCACGCAAAGTCTTCTCCTCCCATTACAGGGGCTTTCATTTCTTTTACAGTCCCGGGATACAGTTTTTTCGCAACTTCCATAACTTTTATTGTTACATTTTCGTCATTGATTAGTGGCGGAGGCTGATAAAAAAACTCGTATTCCGTTTCACATCTGAAAGCAGCTGCAATATTTGAAGCTATTTCGCCGATTCTTTTGTGGAGATATTCTCTTGTTTCATTGTTAACGGCTCTTGCTGTTCCTGTAAGTTCTACAGTTTCAGGAATAATGTTAAAGGCACTTCCTCCGTGAATAGTACCTATTGTTACAACGGCAGGCTCGACGGGATTGATTTCTCTACCGAGTATTTCCTGAATCCCTGCAACTATATGGCTTGCGGTAACTACAGGATCTTTGGATAAATTCGGATAAGCACCGTGAGATCCCTGTCCTTTGACTTTAATAATGAACTTGTCCATAGATGCCATCATCGGTCCCTTTTTAAATACCAGATTGCCTTTTGCACCTTCGGGATAAATGTTCCCTACGTGAAGACCTATAATTTCATCGACATTGTCCAAAACACCTTTTTCAATAATTCCTATGGCTCCTGTACCGATTTCTTCGGCAGGCTGGAATATGAACTTTACTGATCCGTTCAGTTCGTTTTCTCTTTCTTTTAATAATTTACATACACCCAGTAATCCCGCAGTATGAGCATCATGACCGCAAGCGTGCATATTATCGTTTTCCGAGCTGAACTCAAGATTTGTAATCTCTTTTACAGGCAGAGCATCCATATCCGCTCTGAGTGCGATACATTTACCGCTTTTTCCCTTATTAATATGGGCTATAATCGAACATTTACTTCCGACGTTCGTTTCGTATTCGATTCCCATTTCATCCAGTTTTTCACAAACAAAACGAACTGTATTTTCGAGGTCAAAACCTGTTTCGGGATGTCTGTGGAGATATCTTCTCCACTCAACGACATCTTTCATTATATTATTTACCGAATTTTTAGTTTCCATTTTTATCTCCTTAATTACATTTCCGTATCATTAAAACCATTTAAAATTTCCCTGATTTTAGGAATAACCGAAGATAAAGTTCCTTCAGTGAAAGGATTTTTCAAGTTTGCAGCTTTCATTAATTCAAAGAAAGGTTTGCTTCCTCCGAGTCTACATAGTGCCAAGTATTCTTTCCAAGCGTTTTCTCTGTCTTCTACTGATTTTATCAAAAATTGGAAAGCACATACCTGAGCAAGAGTATAGTCTATGTAATAGAAAGGACTCGCAAAAATATGTCCTTGTCTGAACCAGAAAATACCTTCTTTCAGCTCGTCGATTTCTCCGTAATCTCTTGTAGGCAAGTATTTTTTCTCGATTTCAATCCATTGATTTCTTCTTTGTTCAGGAGTAGCTTCAGGATTTTCATATACCCAATGTTGAAATTCGTCTACTGTAACTCCGTAAGGAATGAATAAAAGCGATTCGGAAAGATGAATGAATTTGTATTTATCCGTATCATTTTCAAAGAACAGTTTCATCCAAGGCCATGTTAAAAACTCCATACTCATAGAGTGAATTTCACAAGCCTCGTAAGACGGCCATAAATATTCAGGTACTTCGTATTTTCTGCTTTCATAAACCTGAAAAGCGTGCCCTGCTTCGTGAGTAAGGACGTCCACGTCATGGGCTGTTCCGTTAAAGTTTGCAAATATAAACGGAGATTTATAATCAGGAATATATGTGCAGTATCCTCCGCTCATTTTTCCTTTTTTGGAAAGCAGATCCAGAAGATTGTTTTCAGTCATAAAAGTGAAAAATTCGTCTGTTTCTTTGGAAAGTTCATGATACATTGTTTTTCCATGATTTAAAATCCATTCAGGCTCACCGTGAGGATCTGCATTTCCCGAGTTGAATTTTATAGGTTCGTCATAAAATGTTAATTTATCAAGACCGAGTCTTTTTGCCTGTCTTTTTCTCAATTCCGAATGAACGGGAACGATATTTTCAAGAACCTGTTTTCTGTATCCTGCTACGTCGGCAGCATTGTATTCAAGTCTCGACATTAAAGCATATGCCAGTTCAATGTAGTTTTTAAAGCCTAATTTGTGAGCAATTCCGTTTCTCACTTTTACCAGTTTATCGTAAATATCGTCAAATTCGTTTTTGTTTTCACTGAAAAATTGAGCCACTTTTTTAGCTGCATCTTTTCTTATGTTTCTGTCTTTTGATTGGGCATAAGGCACCATTTCCGAAAGATTTTTTTCTCCTCCGTCAAATTCAATTTTTGCACTTGCTATTAATTTTTGATATTTGCTGACAAGTTTGTTTTCTTCCTGCAAATCAGGAATAACTTTTTCGTCAAATGTTTTCAGTGAACATTCAGCCAAGTCAAACAGGAATTTCCCGTATTTTTCTTCCAATTCTTTTCTGAATTTTGAAGTAGTCAAAGCTTTGTAAAAATCCATTACGAAACTTTGTAAAACAGGACCGTTTTCATCGTAATAGTCATTTTCTTTGTCATAAAATTCATCTACAGTGTCTATGCTGTGACGAACTGAAACAAGAGTAGACATAGTTTCCACGTGATTTCTGAGTTTGATGATTTCGTCCATGTATTTACACTGTTCTTCAACATTTGAAGCATTTGTAAACTTTCCGATCAAACTTCCGAACTGTTCTTTTGTAGTGTCAATATTGACACGCTCATATTTGTAATCATTAAAATTCATAAAATATATACAAAGATGTCTTTTGTAAGGGTGTATCGCCCTTATATTTCCATTATCTGCGACCTTTTTTTGTGTCAACTTCGATAATACGGGAATAAAAAGTATCTTTGTGTCTCCTTTCTGTCATTATTTAACTTCATTATACATAATTTACAGGGATATTACAATGTGAAATTTATGAGTTTTCTTTTAGTCTGTATATTTTGTAAAAAAAAGATTTTTTCTCAATAAGCTCATTAAAAGTACCTTTTTCAACGATACAGCCTTCATTCAATACTATAATCTCATCAAAATTTGTAAGAGTTTCTTCAAATAATCTGTGAGTTACGGAAATCAAAGTAATATTTTTCAAATTCAATAATTCTTTTTCTATCTTTAATGCAGTTTCGTTATCAAGGTTGGAGAGTATTTCATCAGCTACAAGTATATCCGTTTCTCTTATTAATGCTCTTGCTATGGAAATCCGCTGCTTTTCTCCGCCTGAAAGATTTACTCCGTTTTCTCCTACAAAATCGGGATTATCCATTTCTTTTGTAAATTTTTCCAATCCGACTTTTTTCAGAATATTTTCTACTTTTTCTTTGGGATAATCATTGTATAAAGTAACATTATCGAAAATACTTCCCTTAAATAAAAATACATTTTGACTTATGTAGGAATAAAGGCTTAAGATAGAATCTTCGGATAAATCGTTTATATTTGTATTGTCAATGGTTATATTTCCTGATGTTGCCTTTGTTTTTCCCGATAAAAGTTTTAAAATCGTCGATTTTCCCGAACCTGAAAGACCCACGATTGCATATTTTTTGTTTTTTTCAAAAGTGTAGCTGATATTTTTTAAAATTTCTTTATTTTCATAGGAAAAATTTACTGATTTCAGATTTATATTTTCTTTTAAATTTTTACATATTTTATTTACATTTATATTTTTTTCAAAACCTGAAGAAAGATTTTCGATTTTTTCCAATATTTTTGATACCGATTTAAAAGAACTCAGTCTGTCCACAAAAGTATAAACAGGGTTTGTAATATGATTTGTAAGCTGAATGCACACGACCATCGTTCCTAAGGAAATAATCCCTTTTGCAGCGAGATATCCTCCGAGCAGAAATCCGCCCATAAATGTAAGGCTTCCGAGAAATATGGAAACGGCTCTTACAAAATTATAATGTTTTTCGTAAATAGTTCCTGTTTTTACTATATTATCCGCATTATTAAAGAATATATTTTTTACAGTTTCAGTTATGTTAAAAGACTTTATAGTATCAAATCCGTTCAAATATTCGGAAATTCTCGCAGTGTATTCAGATTGGGCATCTGAATATTCCTTTTTGTAGGAACTTAACTTCCTTTCAAAAAATTTAGGCAGGAAAAATGAAATCAGTGTCAATGTTAAAAGAAAAATACCTATCTGATAAGATTTTATAAAAACAGTCATTATAGAAAAAATAAATAAAATTACAGATCTTACTACAAGAACAATACTTTGAAAATAGTCTTTTTCTAAAATTGACATATCATTTGTCAACAAAGAGATTTTGTTCCCCGTTTCCTCTTTAAAAAACTGATTAATACTCATATTCTGAATATCCGAAAAAACTTTGGTTTTTGTATCTCTTACCATTAAATAGATAAATTTTTTCATATAAACCTGATATAACCAGAATATTATAACAACACCTATTGTAAAAATTAAAGTTTTAATAATCAAAAAAGTCATAACGGAAAGATTTCTGGAACTTGCACTGTCTATTATCTGACCGAATAATATTGCCGTATAAATCTCTCCGAATATGTCCAATAATAAAAATACCGATAAAATAAGAATGTCTTTTATATGTTTTTTCCAAACGGTTTTCATATGGATCAGAATCCTTTCGTGTTTAATTCCGAAGCTTTTTCTTCGGCGAGTTTTATGTTTTTAAAGTTTATTTAATAATACCTCATATTGTTGAAATTATCAAGAGATTATTTCGAATAAAGTGTGCTAAGACAATTATACTTTTTGAAATATATAAATATGGCTGTCGTATATCCCGTTAAATTCTATAAAAATTACAAAAATATTGTCTTCATATTTGCATTCGTTGGTGTTTTCAAGGTTAATAATAAATTCATTATAAAAGGGAATAAAGTTTTTAATCAGTTTATCACTTTTTCGATTTATAAAATCAAGAGTTTCTTCCAAAACAGGTCCGATATCTGAAAGATGAAGGAATCGGGAATCTTTTAAAATTTGAAAGAAAGTTTCCCGCAAATGTTGAGTATTTTTAAAAACTTTGTCCAGAAAAAAGATTAATTTATAGTCATTTTTAAGTTTATTTTTAAATCTTCTGCTAAAATAATCATATTTCATGCTTTCTATAAGAAACAGATCAAATTTATTTTTAGAGTGAAGTTTTGAATAATAAATGTTTTTCTTTACATAATCAATACCTTTTAACTGAATATATTTTTTTAAAAATTTCTGAATTTCATAGTAATTTTGTACATTGGTTTCAATTTCTTTCATAAGGATTTGTGCCTGCTCATGAATTTGGATATCAAGTTTATCTTTTGTGAAAAGCCGTAATCCGATAATTTTGCCATTTTCTCTGATTTTGAGTTTTTCATATTGAATTTTAATGTTTTGAATATAATTTATTTCTTTAATTACAGGAATGAGAATATATTTTTCAAAATCATAAAAACGTGAATAATTATTTTCAATTTCCAAAATATTTTTAAGTTCTTCGAGAGAAATATCGAGGAAATTATTTATAATATCTTTTTGAATAAGCATCATAAAAAAATTTCTTTTAACAACACTGTCAAATTGCAGTAAAGAATTAAATTTATAAGTCTTGAAATCGTTAAAATCTTTATTGAAAATATTGAAAAAATCTTCGGAAAAAGAAATAACGAATCTTTCGTCTATAATTTTATAAGAGGAAATAATGTATAAATGTCCTTCGATTTTTACAAAATTGAATTTATTGTATTTATATATAATTTTTTTCTTCATAAAGTTCTCAAAGAAATTTTTTATATTGTTGTCCTGATCAAGTTTTAAAAGAGTATTGAGTTTTTTAAAAGAAAGTTCAATATACGAAATATTGTTTGAAATAATATGTTCTGCAAAAAGCTTGAAAATAATATTTTCATTTTTGCTGAGTTGCTTGTTAAAAGACAGAAATATCTGATTTTTATCAAAAATTTTTTCCATGTACACTTTTCCTTTCTTATACAAAATAAAAATCGCTAACGAAAAAATTGAATGATTTTTAGAAGACCTGCTTTTAATATACCATATAATAAGGAAAAAGGATATACGGAAATTTGAATTTAAAATCTGCTGACGAAAATTCTTAAAAATTTGACATAGAAGAAAATACAGGGGATACTGTAATAACAAAAAACTGAAAGGAGCAATAAGAAAATGGGATTGAATATATTATTAACAAGGATTGACAATAGACTTGTTCACGGGCAGGTAGGCATAACATGGACTAAAAGTACAGGAGCCAATCTGATAGTAGTTGTAGATGATGAAGCTGCAAATGATGATGTACAGCAACAACTGATGAAAATGACTGCGGAAAGTTCGGGAGCGGATATAAGATTTTTTACTGTTGAAAAAACAATATCCGTAATTCATAAGGCTTCGGATCGGCAAAAAATATTTATAGTTTGCAAAACACCTGAAATTGTGAGAAAACTCGTTGACGGAGGAGTTCCTGTAGATAAGCTGAATGTGGGAAATATGCATTCATCGCCGGGAAAAAGACAAATAACAAAAAAAGTATATGTTGATGATAAAGATATGGAAGATTTGAAATATTTAAAAGAAAAAGGAATTGATATTTTTATTCAGGATGTTCCTGATGATACGAAAATACCGATAGATAACTTTATAAATTCATAATAATGACAGGAGGAATGAAAAATGCATCAAATTACTTTGGTTCAGGGATTATTACTGGCAATTATGGCGATCATAGTAGGAGTCGACTTTTATCTGGAAGTGCTTTTCATATTCAGACCTATTATTGTCGGAACATTGTCGGGGATAATTTTGGGAGATATAAAAACGGGAGTTTTGGCTGCAGGTTTGGTAGAATTGGCTTTTGCAGGATTAACTCCTGCAGGGGGAACTCAGCCGCCTAACCCTATTTTAGCGGCAATTATGACAGTAGTGCTGTCTTACACAACAGGAGCTGACGTTAAAACGACGATAGGATTGTCGTTGCCGTTCAGTTTTTTAATGCAGTATATTATTCTGTTTTATTATTCCACATTTTCACTTTTTGTTGCTAAATTTGATAAATATGCAGCTGAAGCCGATATAAAATCATACAGAAAGTTGTCAATGATTACAATATCAATAGTAGCATTATCATACGGAATAATAGTGTTTTTATGTGCTTATATGGCACAGGAGCCTATGAGAATATTGGTAAATTCTATGCCTGAATGGCTTGCTCACGGATTTGAAATAGCGGGAGGAATTTTACCTGCAATAGGATTCGGAATGTTGTTAAAAATAATGTTCAAAATAGAATATTTCCCTTATTTAATAATCGGATTTCTTGTAGCAACTTTTCTGAATTTCTCAAATTTACTTCCTGTAGCATTAATAGGTCTTGCAATAGCAGGATATAAATTTTTTGAAGAAAAACAGAACGAAGAAAAAATGAAAGCATTTAAAATGGTAGAAAGGGAGGAAGAGGAAGATGGAATCTAAAAGAATATTGACTAACGATGATTTGAAAAAACTCGCATTTCATTCGAGTTTACTCCAATCGGCGTTTAATTATGAGAGAATGCAGGGAATAGGGTGGACACATTCAATGCTTCCTGCATTGGAAAAAATTTATAAAAATGACAAAGAAGGTTTGGCAAAAGCAATGGTGGATAATTCCACATTTATAAACACTTCGCCGCCGATTGTTACGTTTTTGATGGGATTGTTATTGTCATTGGAAGAAAAGAAAGAAGACAGAAATCTGATAAACGGATTGAAAGTGGCACTTTTCGGACCTTTGGCAGGAATAGGAGATGCACTTTTCTGGTTTACTATATTGCCTATAGTCGGAGGAATATCGGCATCTATAGCTTCTCAGGGAAGTATAATCGGACCTGTATTGTTTTTTATAGTGTATATTCTGATTTTTTTATCCAGACTTTATACAGTAAAATTAGGTTATCATACAGGAGTTAAGGCTATAAGTACATTAAAAGATGTAACAAGACTCATTACAAAATCTTCGACTATATTGGGAATGACGGTTATAGGCGGACTGATAGCTTCTTATGTTCATATTGAAGTTTTAACTAAAATACCTATAAACAAAGAACATTCCATATCCTTACAGCAGGATTTCTTTGATAAAATAATTCCTAATTTATTGCCTTTGTGTTATACATTTTTAATGTTTTATCTGATGAGATATAAAAAAATAAATCCTGTTACATTAATAGTAATCACTTTTGTATTGACAATAGTAAGTTCGTTTTTCGGGATTTTATAATAAACAGTAATTGAATATGTACTGAAAGAAAAATTTTTTCGGTACATATTTTTTATTGGAGCATAATTTTTGAATACCCTTTCTGTATCTTTAAATTATCAGTTACTTAGATATTTTAAAATGTCCGAATTTTAAAAATTATATTTAATATATACAATTATAATAAAAATATATACAAATGTTCTCTAATAACTTGCAAAAATGAACAAAATAGTAATATAATAATATAATATGAGATTAAACACGGAAAGGGAAAAAAATGAATAATGTTTTAAAATTTTTAGTAAATAGAATATTAATGGGACTTGTTACATTATGGCTTGTAATAACTATAACATTTTTTTTACTTCATTTGCTGCCGGGAGATCCGTTTCAGAGTGAAAAAGAAGTTTCACCTCAGATTAAAGAAAACCTTATGGCAAAATATCACCTGGATAAGCCGTTGGGAGTTCAGTATGTGGAATATTTAAAAAATGTTACAAAAGGAGATCTCGGACTGTCCATGAAAGAAAGAGGAAGAACTGTTAATGAAATTATAGCCGACAGTTTTCCTACATCTGCCGATTTGGGAATGAGAGCTGTATTATTTGCATTGATTACAGGAATACCTTTAGGAATAATCGCCGCTTTAAACAGAGGAAAATATCAGGACAAGTTGGCAATGATAATAGCTGTCATCGGAATATCCGTACCCAGCTTTGTAATGGCGGGACTGATGCAGAGATATTTTGTGGACATTCATAATAATGTTCTCATTGAAAACAGATTTTTACCCGAATTTTTAAGAATTAAAATATCGGGATGGGACGAGCCGAGTAAAAGGATATTACCTGTAGTAGCTTTGGGGCTTTATACAGTAGCCTTGATAGCAAGACTTTTAAGAGAAAAAATGATAGAAGTAATGGGGCAGGATTATATAAGACTTGCAGTGGCAAAAGGCGTAAAACCGTCAAATATAGTGTGGAAACACGCTTTGAGAAATGCCATACTTCCTGTAGTTACTGTAATGGGTCCGACTATTGCTGCGGTTTTGACAGGTTCTTTTGTAATTGAAAATATGTTTACTATACCGGGACTCGGCAAATATTATATAGACAGTATAAATGAGAGAGATTATACAATGGTATTGGGAGTAACTATCTTTTATGCGGCATTTTTAATATTAATGATGATAATAACAGATATAGTTTATGTGTTGGTAGATCCTAAAATAAAACTCGGGAAAGGAGCGGAAGTATAATGGAAAATACTCAATTTGAAAAAGATACGGTATTAAAAAATGATATTGAAAATACCGGCTTTATTCCTGCATCGGAGTTTCAAATAGTGGGAGCTGACACCGCTCAAAGCGAAGTAATTTATAAGCCGAGTTTGACTTTTTGGCAGGACGGTTGGAGAAGATTTAAAAAAAATAAACTGGCTTTGACATTTTTGGGAATAATGTTAATCTTTATATTTTTGGCTATATTCGGTCAAAAAATGACAAAGTTTTTATACAGTGATCAGAATTTACCCGAAAAATTTTTAAATCCTTTTCAGGGATTTAAAAAAGGGCATTATCTCGGGACCGATGCTTTGGGAAGAGATTTATTTGCGAGGCTTTCTCAAGGTATAAGA
Organism: Pseudoleptotrichia goodfellowii; assembly: GCF_007990505.1. Taxonomy (NCBI): domain Bacteria; kingdom Fusobacteriati; phylum Fusobacteriota; class Fusobacteriia; order Fusobacteriales; family Leptotrichiaceae; genus Pseudoleptotrichia; species Pseudoleptotrichia goodfellowii. Next base: position 111,721 of record NZ_AP019822.1, read on the forward strand.
GTTTCTGTGGAATTATCAGTAATAACTGCTATAATATGCGTAATTTTCGGAACAATTTACGGTGCAATATCAGGGTACTTAGGCGGAATAGTTGACGTGATAATGACAAGAATAGTGGAAGTTATAATGACTATACCTTCAATGATTTATATTATACTGCTTATGGTTGTTATGGGAAACAGCATAAAAACTATTATAATAGCAATGTCTTTAACGAGATGGCTGAATTATTCACTTCTTGTGAGAGGAGAAGTTCTTAAAATAAAGCAGAATGAATTTGTTCTGGCATCAAAATCTCTCGGAGGAAATTTTGTGTGGATTACGCTGAAGCACTTGATTCCCAATACATTGAGTGTGATAATAATAAGACTTACAACGGATATACCCAATATTATATTTACAGAGGCATTTTTAAGTTTTATAGGTCTTGGAGTTCCTATTCCTCAGGCATCTTTAGGAAATCTTGTATACGACGGTAATGCCAATATGGTGTCTTATCCGTATCTGTTTATTATACCGGCTGTAGTTATTTCCCTCATAACTTTGTCGTTTAATATAGTGGGAGATGCTATTAATGATGCGTTAAATCCTAAGTTGAGATCTTAAAAAATTAATCCGGAAAATAAATTTATTTAATTTAAAATCGAATCGGGAGAAAAATAAATGAATGAAAAAATATTGGAAGTAAAAGATTTAAGCGTTTCTTTTAATACATATGCAGGAGAAGTAAAAGCATTGAGAAATATAAGCTTTTCAGTGAGCAGAGGGGAAACCCTCGCGATAGTGGGAGAATCAGGATCGGGAAAATCCGTTACGGTTCAGACTGTTATGAGGCTCATACCTATGCCGCCGGGAGAAATAAAAAGCGGTGAGATATTATTTGACGGAGAGGATCTCGTAAAAGTTTCCGACGAGAGAATGAGACAGTTGAGAGGGGGAAAAATAGGAATGATATTTCAGGATCCTATGACTTCTCTGAATCCTTCAATAAGAGTCGGAAAGCAGATAATGGAGGGCATTCTCATTCATAAAAAAGTGAGTAAAAAGGAAGCTGAAAAACAGGCTGTGGAAATGTTGAGAAAAGTAGGAATACCTAAACCTGAAGAAAGATTTAAGCAGTATCCTCACGAGTATTCGGGAGGGATGCGGCAAAGAGCGGTCATTGCTATTGCTTTGTCATGTGAGCCTGATTTACTCATATGTGACGAGCCTACAACGGCACTTGATGTTACGATACAGGCACAAATACTGGATTTGATAAATGAATTGAAAAAAGAATTAAATATAGGTGTAATACTTATTACACACGATTTGGGAGTAGTTGCCGAAACTTCCGACAGAGTTGTAGTTATGTATGCGGGAGAAAAGCTGGAAGAAGCACCTGTAAAAGAGCTGTTTAAAAATCCTAAACATCCTTATACATGGGGACTGTTAAAATCGTTGCCGAGGCTGGATATGGCAAGTAACGAAAGACTTTCCTCAATACCGGGAACACCTCCCGATTTATTAAATCCTCCTGTGGGAGATCCTTTTGCACCGAGATCCGAATATGCGATGAAAATAGATTATGAGAAAAAGCCGCCTATGATAGACTTGGGAAATGGACATTTTGTGAAATCATGGCTTTATGTAAAAGGAGCTCCTGAAATAAAATCTCCTTTTGAAAAAGAAAAAGGAGGAAAATAGTATGTCAAATACCAAAGAAAAAATGATAGAAATAATAAATCTGAAAAAATATTTTCCGATGAAAAAAAGGCAAGTTCTTAAAGCGGTAGACAATGTAACTATGGATGTTTATAAAGGAGAAGTTCTAAGTCTGGTAGGAGAATCAGGATCGGGAAAAACAACTCTCGGAAGAACGTTAAGTATACTTTATCCTAAAACTGCGGGGAAAATAATACTGGACGGAAGATCGACCGATGATTATAAAACAAAGGAGTTTACAAAAAAAGTACAGATGATATTTCAGGATCCTCAGGCTTCTCTAAATCCGAGAATGACTGTAGGAGATATTATTGCCGAGGGAATAGACATACATAAACTGGCATCATCAAAAAAAGAAAGAATGGAAAAAGTTTATAATTTACTGGAAATAGTAGGACTTAACAGGGAGCATGCAAGCAGATTTCCCCATGAATTTTCGGGGGGACAAAGACAAAGGATAGGAATAGCGAGGGCTTTGGCTGTAGACCCTGAAGTTCTTATATGCGACGAGCCGATTTCGGCCCTTGATGTGTCTATTCAGGCACAGGTTGTAAATCTTTTAAAAGATTTGCAAAAAGAAAGAAATTTGACACTGTTATTCATCGCACATGATCTGTCTATGGTTAAATATATTTCCGACAGAGTAGCTGTAATGTATAGAGGGAAAGTAGTGGAACTGGGAGAGCCTGATGCAGTTTACAATGATCCGATACACAGTTACACAAAATCATTACTGTCGGCGGTGCCTGTAGCCGACCCTACATACAATAAAAGAGAAAAAGTCGTAATGGAAGAGGATTACTTAAGAGATCCTGTAGGAGACATATCGGATATAAATAAAATACCTGAAAAACCCGAACTTACAGAATACAAGCCGGGACATTTTGTGGAAACTTCTTTTTTGGAAGAACATAAGTTAATATAAATAATAAAAAAAGGGCTGTCTTGGAAATTGGTACAGCCCTTAAAAATATGATCATATTTAATAATATCATTGTGTAAATTATAGAATGCTGATTTACAGTTTCAGTTATCTTTTATTTCATATCCGTTTTCCTTTAATTCTTTCTTAAATCTTTTAAATTCATCGTCTATATTGTGAGTAATCATAATTCCTGCCGTTTTATTGTGAATCGTTGTAATCCGAATGATATATTTTCTTCCGCGGAAAATCGAATAATCAATCTTTATATTTTTAATTTCTGATATGAAAATTTTTTTGGAAATAATCTCATGTGTGTAAAGAAAACCGTTTTCAATGTGAAAAGCTCCGTTTGTTTTCTTTCTAATATTCTGTTTAATCAGCAAAATAATCGCAATAATTCCGGGGGTTAAGCAAGTACTGAATAACAGTGTGAAAACGATACAGCTATAGAAAAAAGGGTTATTTATTAACTGTTTCATTGTGCTTTTCATTCCTTTCCGGATGTTAAATTCATTATTTGCCTGTACTCTACTTTATTTTAATATCTCCTGATGAATTACTGTTAATGTTGATATTTGCTTTTCCTTTTTTGTTTTTAATTATTAACTCATTATTACTGTTTTTAATATTATAGGAGCTTAGACTTTTGATAAAGCCCTTATTAACATGTATATCTCCAATCTTTGTGTTTGCAGTCAGATTGATATCAGGATCTTTCGGAAGTGTTAGAGAAATATCTCCCATGTCGCTTTTAATGTTATAGATTCCTTCAGATATTTTTAAAAGTTTTATATCTATATCACCGGTATTTCCTGAAATATCAAAAGAATCCGCACTGAAGTCTCCTGAAATATCGCCTAAATCACTTTGCAGTACAACAGAAGTATAATTTCCTTTCACAGACATAGTACCTACATTATTTACAGTATTCAAATTTTGGTAGTTTCCATCTATTTCAATGCTTCCGACATCATTTTTTACTTTCAGATTTCCTTTAAAACTTACAGGACAATATACTTTCATATAGACATTTTGAGAGTTATTCTGTTTAGACAAAGTTTCTATCTTTAATTCGGTTAAAGAATTTTCCTCAACACTGAATTTTGAATTTTTATAAGCATAATATTCAATATAAAAATTTTCTTTGTTATGCTTTTTAATATGTAAATTTGCAACATCGGTATTTATTGATAAATTTTTGATTTCATTTGAGTTTATCTCTTTAGTAAAAGTTTTTCTGCTACGTGTATCGGATGTAAAAATATTTTTCTTAAAAATAAATATCGGAGTTAAAATTACCGCTGAAAATAATGTGATTACTATCAATACAAGTATTAAAATATTCAATCTCTTTTTGAACATGGTTTCTCCTTTTAAGCTTATATCATTGCATGCTAGATAAGAAAATCCTTGCTTTTTCTGTACTATAATCGATATGAGCCATTATATATTTACTCCAAGAGACGCCTCATAAAATTGATTTTATTTAAATTTAACAGAATAAATAACGTTTTTAGCCTGTCCCAAATCATCAACTTGAGCTATTCCTATTCCTGTAACTCTCGCTTTAAAAGGCTTGAAAGTATATTTTGAAACAAAAGCATCTATTTTAGCCGGATCTTCAGGAGTAAGCAAAGTTATATGAGGATCAAAACTTGTGAAAACATTGGGAGAACCGTATAAATTAAATGATTTTACTTTTTCCGGTATGGATTTTGCCCAGTCGGGAACGTGTGCATCTTTTGCACGATATTTGTTAAGACTTACAGTTATTTCATCTGCCAAGCCCTGTATAGTGTCATTGTTTTCAGCATCAAGCATAAACCAGTTTCCGCCTGTTTTTCTAAGTCTGTAAAAATTTACGTCAAAAGGTCTTGTTTCTTTTCCTATTTTATTTACAATTTCTTTTATTTTTTTCAAAGCTTCAGGTTTGTATTCAGTCAGATAAAGGGTCATATGAATGACATAACCTTTGGAATAAAGACTGTCTATCCCTTCGTTTTTAAGTCCTGCAGAAATACTTTCCACATTTTGTTTTGCAGCATTGTCCAATGTCACAAAAACGTTGTAATTTACATTGGCAAAGATATTTAAACCTAATGTCATGAAAATTAACAATAAAAATTTTTTCATAAAAACCTCCTAAAATTGATTATTTTTTTGATTATTAATATTATACCTCAAAAAATGAAAAATAAAAGAATAAATTTGATAGAAATTTATTCAAATATAGAGTATAATAAAACATAAAAATAAAAAGTGAAGGAGAGAATTATGAAAAAAATATTGTTAATATTGACAATAGTAATATTTGTTCTGTCTTGCGGGGGAAGTAAGACGGGAAAAGGAAGTACACTTGTTTTAAATTCAGGATCTTCGCCTGATTCTATAGATCCTCAGTTGACAACAGGAATTTCAGGTGGAACGGTAGACGACCTTATAATGCAGGGGTTACTGAGAAAAGACAAAGACGGAAAATCCGTAGAAGGATTAGCTGAAAAATGGGATGTCAGTCCTGACGGTTTGAAATGGACTTTTCATTTGAGAAAAGGTTTAAAATGGTCAAACGGAGATCCGATTACTGCTAATGATTTCAGAGCAGGATGGATAAGAGCGTTGGACCCTAAAACAGCTGCAGGAAATGCAAACATGCTGTTTATGATAAAAAATGCCGAAGAATTTAACGGAGGAAAAGCAACTGCCGATCAGGTGGGTATAAAAGTTATTGATAATGAAACATTGGAAGTGGAATTGAGCAAGCCTACTCCTTATTTTGATGATTTGCTTACATTTAAAGCGTACATGCCTTTAAATGAGAAATTTTACAAGGAAACAGGGGAAAAATACTTTACTGAAGCTGATAAAACAATATCTTCAGGGCCTTATATCTTGAAATCGTGGAAATCTGGAAAAGATGCCGTATTGGAAAAAAATCCTGATTATTGGGATGCGGCTAATGTAAAAGTTGATAAAATAGTATTGAAATTTACCGAAGATACGAACGCTTCATTCAGTGCATTCAAAAACAAAGAGTTGGATGTTACAAAGATAACTTATCAACAAGTAAAAGAAATGAACAATGATCCGAGACTGGTAAGTGCCAATGACGGAGGAGTGTGGTATTTACTGTTCAATACTAAAGTAAAACCTTTAAATAATGCGAAAATAAGAAAAGCAATCGTTATGGCAATAAACAGAAAAGAACTTGTAGAAAATATTTTGGAAAATTCCGAAAGATATACGGAAAAATTTGTTCCGGCAGGAATAGGAATAAAAGGACTTGAAAAAGACTTTTCCGAAGAAGTGCCTACAGTTGCTCCTGCGTTCAATGTCGAAGAAGCTAAAAAACTGTTAGCTGAAGGACTTAAAGAAGAAGGACTTTCAAAATTTCCTGATACGGAAATAATATTCGGAGACAGTGGAAACGTAAAATTAATTGCCGAATATATACAGGAAAGTTTAAGAAAAAATCTCGGAGTAGAGTTTAAACTAAGCGGAATGACAGGAAAAGAAAGAGTTGCAAGATCTAAAAAAAGAGATTACGCTATAACAATACATAACTGGACAGGAGATTTTTTGGATCCTATAACTTATCTTGATTTGTTTGACAGTAAAAATCCGAACAATCGTGGAGATTTTACCAATGCAAAATATGATGCACTTGTGAACATAGCTAAAAGCACTGCAGATCCTAAAGTAAGAATACCTGCTATGATAGAAATGGAAAAAATAATTTCCGAAGAAGTACCTGTGGGAATATTATTCCAAAGAAAGAAAACATACCTTGTGGATCCTAAAGTAAAAGGATTGGGATTTGTTGCTATAGGCGGAGAATTTAACTTTAACAATTTGGTAATAGAAAAATAAAAAATAATTTTAAGCAGAGATTCGGGAGGCAAAAATGAAAGAGAAAAACAAAGAAATATTGGAAGCATTTAATTACAGATATGCCTGTAAAAAATTCAATAAAGATAAAAAAGTAAGCGATGAGGATTTTGCAACTATTATAGAATCGGCAAGACTGTCGCCGAGTTCTTTCGGACTGGAGCCTTGGAAATTTTTATTGTTGAAAAACGAAAAAATGAAAGAAGATTTTAAAGAATTTGCATGGGGGGGCATAAACAGCCTGAACGGAGCAAGTCATATAGTGATAGTGTTGGCAAAAAAAGGAGTTACTGCAGACAGTAAACATATGGCACATATGCTGAGAGATGTAAAAAAAGTTTCCGGAGAAGTCGAAAATATTATAAAAGAGGAATTTCATGACTTTCAGAAAAATCAATTTAAACTTCTTGAAAATGAAAGAGTATTATTTGACTGGGCTTCAAAACAGACTTATATAGCTCTCGGCAATATGATGACTACTGCTGCCTTTTTGGGAATAGACAGTTGTGCTATCGAAGGATTTGAAAAAGATAAGGCTGAGAAATATTTAAGTGAAAAAGGACTTTTAAATACTGATGAATACGGAATGTCCTATATGGTAAGTTTCGGATATCGTGATGAAGAGCAGCCTGTAAAAATAAGACAGCAACTTTCAGAAGTGTTTGAAGTTATTGAATAAAAAACAGAGAATGATAAAATCAGCAAGGAACTGTAAACCGAATAAAAGGTTGCAGTTCCTTATTTTTAATTGAAAAAAAACGATTAATACTGTATAATATAAAAGACAAAAACTGTAATAAATTAAGGAGAAAAAAGCAAATGAGAGAGTACGACGTTATTGTAATAGGAGCAGGACACGCAGGAATAGAGGCTTCACTTGCTTCGGCGAGATTGGGTATGAAAACGGCTGTTTTTACAATAACTCTTGATAATATAGGCGTAATGTCGTGCAATCCTTCAGTAGGAGGACCGGCAAAAAGCCATTTGGTAAAAGAAGTAGACGCACTCGGCGGTGAAATGGGACGTAATATGGATAAAAGTTTTGTCCAGATGAGAATATTAAATACAAAAAAAGGACCGGCAGTAAGATCTTTAAGAGCTCAGTCCGACAGGAAAATATATGCAAAAGAAATGAAAAAAACTCTTGAAAATCAGGAGAACCTGGATATAATACAGGACATAGTAACGGAATTTACAGTCGAAAACGGAGAAATAAAAGGAATAAAGACGAAAACAGGACTTGAATTTAAAGCGAAAGCTGTAATTACTGCGACAGGAACATTTTTAAGAGGACTTATGTATATAGGGGAAAAAAGAATAAAAGGCGGAAGAATGGGAGAGTTTTCTTCTGAAGAGTTGACAGATTCTTTGAAAAGTCTGGGATTTAAAATGGACAGATTTAAAACGGGAACACCTCCGAGAATAGATATAAGAACGCTTGACGTGTCAAAACTTGAAGAGCAGCCCGGAGAAAAGGGAGTTCCTTTGAAATTTTCCATGAGGACGCCTGATGAAGAGGTGCTTGAAAAACCTCAATTATCATGTTATCTGACGAGAACAAATTTAAAAGCACATAAAATAATACTTGATAATCTTGATAAAGCCCCTATGTATAACGGGAGTATAAGCAGTACCGGACCTAGATATTGCCCGTCCATAGAAGACAAAGTGGTGAAGTTCCATGAAAAGGACAGTCATCATCTGTTTTTGGAGCCTGAGGGCTTTGATACAGCGGAAGTGTATATAAGCGGACTGTCTACGAGCTATCCTGCCGAATATCAGCAAAAAATAGTAAATACAATAGAAGGGCTTGAAAATGCTCATATAATGCGATACGGGTATGCTGTAGAATATGATATTGTAGATCCGGGAGAGCTTGATTATACCCTTGAAACAAAAAAAGTAAAAGGTCTGTATCTTGCAGGGCAGATAAACGGAACGAGCGGTTATGAAGAAGCTGCCGCTCAGGGAATAATAGCGGGAATAAATGCTGCCTTGAAAATAAAAGAAGAAGCCCCCTTTATTCTTGACAGAGAAAGCTCTTATATAGGTACGATGATTGATGACCTTATAAATAAAGAGCTGATAGAACCTTACAGAATGTTTACGGCAAGGTCTGAATTCAGACTTATTTTAAGAGAGGACAATGCCGATATAAGATTGTCGGAAAAAGCCTATAAAATAGGACTTTTAGATAAAAAATATTATGATAAAATAGAAGAAAAAAAGAAAAATGTTTCGGAAACTATAGAAAAGCTTGAAAATATAAAGCTCGGAACGAGTAATGGAAGATTGGTTGAAATACTTGATAAATATTACGAATCGCTGAAAAGCGGTACGACATTGAAAGAAATATTAAGACGTCCGAAAGTAACTTATCAGGATATAAAATATATTGCCGAAATTATAGAAAATGTGTCGAATCTTTCTTTTGACGAAGAAACCGAATATCAGATAGAAGTTCAGGTAAAATACGAGGGCTATATAGCAAAAGCAAAACAGATAATGGACAGACAGAAAAAGCTCGATGATAAAAAAATACCGAAGAATTTTGATTACGGTGTTATGAAAGGGATTACACGTGAAGCAAAACAGAGATTGGAAGAAAAGAGACCTTATAACGTCGGTCAGGCTTCAAGAATATCGGGAGTAACGCCTGCAGATATTTCGGTACTGCTTATGTATCTTGAGGGAGTTTTGAAATAGGATTCCACACGAAAGTTTATTGACGTTTTTTATGTAAAAATGTCGGAATTTTGAATTTGCAGTACAGAATAACTTGTAAAATTGAAAAAAGAAATATGAATTTATGGAGAAATGATATGAAATATAATGATTTAATACCCGAGATGGTAGTATCCGATATTGAGAAATCTAAAGAATTCTATATAAATCATTTAGGATTTAAAATAGAGTATGAAAGAGAAGAGGATAAATTTGTTTTTTTATCATTGAATGAAATTCAGTTAATGTTGGAACAAGGTACAGATGAGGAATTGAGCATGATGAAATATCCATTCGGAAACGGAGTGAATTTTTCATTCGGTGTGGAAAATGTCGAAAAAATATATAAAAAACTGAAAGAAAAAAATTATCCTATTAAGAGAGATATTGAAAAAAGATATTTCAGAGTAAACGATCAGATATTAACCCCTACAGAATTTTCAATATTGGATCCGGACGGATATTATATCAGAATTACCGACTAGATTACAGTCATGTAGATGAGAATGCTCTGTAAAACTTAATAAATGGAGAAAAATACAAATGAAAGAAATAAAAGATCATTTCGAAAATTTGCTTGCAGAAACTGAAATTGAAGCAGAAGAGGATAAAATCGAAAAAATGCTTCGATTTTTAGAGTTTTTATATGAAAAAAATAAAGTTATGAATTTGACAGCAATCAGAGATAAAAAAGAAATTATGGAAAAACATTTTATTGACAGCCTGCTATTGACAAAAATAATAAAAGAAGATGAAAAAAAATTTATAGATGTAGGAACCGGAGCGGGATTTCCGGGACTTGTTCTTTCCATATATTATCCTGAAAAAGAATTTTTACTTGTGGACTCTGTCAGAAAAAAAGTTGAATTTATAAATGAAGTTATAGAAAAGCTATATTTAAAAAATGTAAAAACCAGCTCTGAAAGAGCCGAAGAACTTATAAAAAATAAAAGAGAAAGTTTTGATACGGCTCTTTGCAGAGGGGTCGCCAATTTGAGAATTATTCTTGAATATATGATACCTTTTCTGAAAATAAACGGGAGGTTTTTACCTCAAAAACAAAACTTAAACGAAATTGAAGAAGCTGGAAATGCTCTAAAAGTATTAAACGCACAGTTGGAAAATGTATATAAATTCAATCTTCCGGAGAGCAATGACGATAGAATAATACTCGAAATTAAAAAAATGAAAAAGACAGATGGGAAGTATCCTAGAAAGACAGGGGTGCCTGCTAAAAAGCCTTTGTGACCTACTTTTTTCAAAAAAAGTAGCAAAAAATATTCGACTAAAATTTTAACGTCGAGAAAAGGCAAAGATATATTATTGCAACATTCATATTTTACAATGTGAAAAATGCGTTAGTGAGCGTAAAATGAAAACAACTATTTTGTTTTCATAGCGAACGTGCATTTTTGAATATGTAAAATATGAGTTGCTAAATTTTTTCGCTTCCTTTTTTTTAAAAAAGGAAGACAGAATAGGAGTAAAATGAAACTACTGAAATTACCCATAAACAAAATAATAACAAATCCCAATCAGCCGAGAAAATACTTCGATGATGAAAAAATGGAAGAGTTAAAAGAATCTATAAAAAATAACGGTTTGATACAGCCTATTGTCGTAAGAAAACTTGAGTCGGGAAAATATGAAATAATCGCAGGTGAGCGTCGTTTTCGTGCATGCAGAGAACTCGGTCTGGAAAGTATAGAAGTTTTGGAGATTAATGCAGGAAATTCCAAAAGCTATGAATTTTCCGTTCTTGAAAATATTCAAAGAGAAAATCTTAATCCTGTAGAAGAAGCCGAATCGTATATTATGCTTATGGAAGTATATGGCTACACTCAGGAAAAACTGGCTGAAAAACTTGGAAAAACAAGATCATCCATTTCAAACAAGACAAGAATTTTAAAACTTCCCGAAAAAGTAAAAGAAATGGTAAAAAAAGGAGAACTTTCCTACGGACACGCCAGAACACTTTTAGGAATAAACGATACCAAAGAAATAACCGATCTGGCGAAAAAAATAATCGATAAAAAATATTCTGTAAGGGAAGTTGAAAAAATTGTAAAAAAATATTCGGAAAAAATTGAGAAAAAGTCTGAAAAAAAAGAAAAAAATAATGAAAATGTTGTAAAATTAAATGACAAAGAAGTTACTGAAAATTATGATAAATATGATGAAAATAATGATGAAAAAGTGTTTATCGAAGAAAAATTAAGAGAATTTTTTGAAACAAAAGTTTCTATAAAGGGAGATCTGCAGAAACAAGGAAAAATAGAAATAGATTTTTTTGATTATGAGGATCTTTCGAGAATAATAAGCCTTTTAAATATAGAATTTGAATAAAAAACAGAAATGGAGGGATAGCGGATGAATAATTATTTGAAAAGAACTTTGACAGTATTTGTACCGCTTTTAATGTCTCTGTTTTTAATAAAAGGCTATATTTCTACGAATAATTTTAAAGATAATCTGGGAAAAATTTTGAAAAGTACCGGATTAAATGTAGAATTTGATAAAGTGAGACTCAAAGGACTCAGTAAAATAGAAATTGACAATCTTGTAGTAAAAGATCAGTCGGGAAATGCCGTGATTAAAGCAAAAAAAGCCACTGCAACTGTAAATCTTCTTCTTCCGTCGAGGTTGGCGAGAGTAGATGCTTATGACGGAGAAGTTTTTTTGGAAAGATATAAAAATAATAAATTTAATATGTTTAATATTTTACCTCCGTCGGATCCCAATAAAAAGACTGTAGACAGAGCGAGCAGAATAGGCAAAATTTATGTGCATAATGCTGTTTTACACTATAGTGATACGAGTTTTGAGCAGAAAATAAGTAAAGATTTAACCGAAGTTTCGGGATTTCTGGACGTTTCCAAGTCGAGAGGGTTTTCTTTGGAGGCGGCAGGAAAAGGAGATGGACAGGAAAAAATATCGATAAAATTGGGGCAGCTTGTAAATAATTTTGAATCTTTAAAATCATTGTTCGATACGAAAAAAAATACAGATAAAAGCAAAAAAGAATTTAATTTGGGCTTTGTATTTGAAAATGTGAATATAAATGAGCAGTTGGGACAATATGTCCCGTTGGATATGATAAAAGCAAAAAAAGGACTGCTCAACGGAACTCTTAACCTGAGTGACGGAAATCCTGAAAAAAAAATAAGAGCCACAGGAAGGCTCACAGTAAAAAACGGGACACTTTCTTATGATGATTATGAGGGATATATTGAAAATGCAGACGCTGTAATTGATATGAAAGGAAATGTTATAACTGTAGATGCCGTGAAAATGTTTAATAATGATCCTTTGACTTTTAAACTGAATGCCGATATTGACGAAGGAAAATTAAACATAAAACTGAATGCCGTAAATACTCCTTTTGAAGAAATTTCAAGATACAAACTTCTGAAAGATGTAAAAGCTACAGGAAATGTAACGGGAAATCTGAATGCCGATGTAAATACAAAAACAAAAGAAACAACATTGGACGGTAAATTTTTATCTCCCGGTATAAAACTGGGAGGATATAATTTCAGAGATATTAAAACCGGAATTACAATGAATAAAGATCAGATTTTAACAGTTGAAAATACAAGTTTTAATTTTGACGAAACTATAGGCGGCTTTAAAATAAAAGATTATGTAAGCAGCAAAAAATTCGTGTATAATGTAAAAGAAAAAAACGGCAACGGAGATTATACTATCTCAAACAGAGGTTCCGATTATGAAATTGCCGAAATAAACGGGACGGCAAAAATAGATAAAAACAATACAATAACAGGAAATTTCAATTCTAACAAAATAGACGGAAATTTTGTAATAGAGCCTTCCAAAAAACTGATGACTGTAAATGCCGACGGAAAAGATTATGTTGCGGTAAAATATGGAGGACAGACATACGAAGTAAATCCCGATGTAAAAAATCTTGTGCTTAATTTCGGAGAAAAAAATATACTGGAATCGGGAATGATAAATGCAAAACTTAAAGGCGGACAAAATAAATATTTTGACAGCATAAATGCAAAAATAGATATAAATAAAGGAGCATACAACGTAAATGCCGATATAAATACAGGCGGACAGACGATACATGCCAAAGGTACAACTACAAAGGAAATGTATCATTCATATACGATTACATCTGCAGGAAAATCGACTTTTGATGCAGCAAAATTATTAAGACAATACGGATATGATCTGAAAGGTCTTGATACAGCCAAACTGCCTATAGTGTTGAATGCACATATAAGCGGAAAAACCGACAGCTTGGGTGGGACATATAATATATACAGCCCTTTCGGTCGTTATATTGTAGAGTATGAAAAATTGCACGCTAAGGGAAAAATAAGAAATTTGCTAAGTCTAAACTTAGACGTAAATGCTACAATGGAAGAACTGTGGTTAGGATACCAGAGATTTAAAAATGTTACAGGAGAGCTGGATATAAGAAATAATATTTTAAATATTGTCGATGTTCATAACGGAAAATTAAATGCAAAAGGACAATATAATTTAAAAACAGGAAAAATGAATATAAATTCCGATTTAAATGATTATGTTCTTTACAATACTTCCAAACCTGAAGTCAATGTCTATGTAGACAGTATGACAATGAATCTTGACGGAAAACTTGACAATCTTTCGGGAAATATAACTTTAAATCCTGCAAAAACAACTATAAATTCTCAATATATAGGCAATACAAAAGGTATTATAGATATAAAAAACAGTGTTCTCAGTTTCAGAGATTTCGGATTGAGAGAAAACAGTGTTCAGGGGACATACGATTTGAAAACGGGACTTGCTGATATATCTCTTAATTTAAATGAACCTGATGTACCTAAACTCTTTGAATTTAAAGATCTGACATTCGGAACTTTTTCGGTTTTAAATTTAAAAGGGGATTTGAACAAATTTGATTTGACCGGAAAGATAATTTTTGATAATATAAGTTATAAGGGATTCAAATTACCTCAAGTTGCAACTCAAATGGAATATTCTGACGGAAATGTAGACAAACTCTTTAAATACGGTACATTTGATATAGAAGAGTTTATACTTCTCGGAGATAACGGCGAAGAACTGTTTAAAACAAATACTAAGTTTGATTTGGAAAATATAGATATAGATTATAAACTGGAAAATCAGAAATTTACTTTGGATTCGGTTCAGGATTTGAAAGAAAAAGGATATAGCGGAGATATTGATTTAAACTTTATTTTTAAAGGAAGACCTGAAGATTTCTTTACCGATGTGAAAATAGATTCTGAAAAGCTGGTACTTGGAGGCTTTCCTGTAAATAATCTTGATATAGATATTCAGGCTAATAATAAAGGACTTAATATCGGACAGTTTTATCTTGAATATGAAAACAACCCTTTACTTGTAAACGGTTATCTGGATTTTATGCCGATAAAATATAATATGTCCGTTTTGGCAAAAGACTTTAATCTGGCATTTTTAGGAGTGGGTAAAGATATAGAAAAAGCAAGCGGAATTGCCAATATAGATATTCTGTTTTCAAACGAACAGACTACAGGAAAAATACTGCTGGATAATTTTTACTATAAAACAAAAGATAAACTTACAAATGTCGAGAATATAAATGCTGACATAAATGTTATGAACAGAAAACTTAATATTAACCGTCTTGACGGAGGATATAACGGAGGAACTTTTAAAGTCGAAGGAGATCTTGATGTTCCTGGTGTTCCGGCCGACTTTATGAGAACTAAAAGGCTCGAGTTGGGGAAATTCGAGTTAAATGCCGACTTGAATAGAGTAGGAGTGAGATACGGAAAAGATATAGATCTTGTTTTAAGTGGAGATGTTAAATTTACCGAAAATAATTTATTCGGTAATCTGACTGTAAATTCGGGCGAAATAAGAGCAATACCGAGTTTCGGAGGCGATAAAAGCGAAAACCTTTCTGCCGAAGCTCAGGAAAAGAAATTAAAAGAAAAAACAATAGTGGAAGGTATAGTAGAAGAAGTAATAGATAAAATTGTAAAACAATATACTGTAGATATAAATTTGCAGTCAACGGGAGATTTGAAATTAAATATTCCGAGTATAAGTGTGGCAAATATAAGTTTACTTAAAAATATAAAAGGAGATGTAGTCGGAGGAAGTAGAATTTTCTATGATGCCGGAGATGTAAATCTTTTAGGAAGTTATACATTGAAAAAAGGATCGTTTGTACTCAATAATAATAAATTTAATTTGAAAAATGTGGAAATAAGATTTACAGATCCGTTGGCTAAAATGTCGGAATTGAATCCTTTTATAGTTTTTGAAGCAAGTTCAAATATAAAGGGTGAAAGAATAGAAATTTCCATGAACAGCTACTTAAAAGAGGCGAATTTGACTTTTAAATCCGAATCGGGTCTTACAAAGGAACAAATTTTATCATTGCTCGCTTTTAACGAAACAGGAAAAACAGGCGATAATCCTAACGGCTCGACACAAACCGAAACAGCATTAATAGGCTCTGCATTAAATCTTGCATTAAATCAGTTGATTTTTTCTCCGGTAACTGATAAAATTGGGGAGACGTTGGGACTTACAAATGTATCTGTAAAAACCGATTTCAAAAAGTCGGAAGGTACAGGAAAATATAGCGGAGCGACTACTTTATATATACAGGACAATATATACAAAGATAAATTATTCTGGAATCTTGAAGTGAAGTTTCCTTTCCAGGCAAAAGAAAAAGAAACTAATAATTCCAATCCTTTGGGATATAATGCGTGGGTAAATTATAATGTTGCTGAAGGACTTGAATTAAGACTCGGAGGAGAAACGGTTACTAAGAGAAATAAAGATTACATAAATAACGGTGCAAGTATAAAAAACATAAAAAATGAAATGAATTACTATGTCGGTGTTGATTTTTCAGCAAGAGCCGATACATTCAGAGATTTGATAAGAAAAATATTCCGTAAAAAGAAATTAGATATTTTAACTAAATAATTCAGGGAGGAAATAATGAAAAGAAAAATTTACGCTTTAATAGTAACAGCTGCACTATTTTTGTCGGTAAACGGGTTAGTAATGGCTGAAGGTAAAGATTTGAGAGTGGGGACTATACAATTTTCACATTTGAATCAGTTGCCCGAAGACTTTCTTATGGAGAAATTACCTGTAAAATCGGGAGAAACATATTCGAATAAAAGTTTGAGTGACATATATCTGGCTTTGAAAAGACTGAGCTATATCTCAAATGTAAATGTATATCCTAAAGTTGAAGGAGATACTGTAAATCTTGTAATAGAAGTAGATGAAGCGGGGAACGCTCTTGAGCTTGCTCAAAGAGAAGAATCTGCTCAGGATTTGAGTGTGAAAACGGAATTTAAAGTATCAAGTGTTGATATATCGGGTATAAAAACTCTTAATAAAGAAGATTTTTTGAAGGATATACCGGTTAAAGTGGGAGAATACTTTACTCCTCAGGATGCTATAAATGGAGCTGCAAAAATTTTCCAATCGGGATATTTTTCAAGTGTAGATCCTAAAGTTGACAGAAAAACAGACAATACTATTTCCATATTATATGTAGTGGAAGAAAATCCGGCAGTACAAAATGTTACAATAAAAGGAAATACATTATTTACTCAGGATGAGTTGGTTAAAGCTTTAGGATTAAAGCAGGGAGAAGTGTTAAACGGAAATCTTCTTGATCCGGACAGAAACGGAATTATAAGACATTACAGTCAGGCAGGATACTCTCTTGCGAGAATAGAAACAATAGCAGTAAGTCCTTCGGGGGATATTAACATAGAATTGACAGAAGGAATAGTGGATTCGGTTTCATTTAAAAAAGTATCTTCCAAAAAAGATAATGAAAGAACGAGTGAATCTTCAGCTAATTTGAGAACAAAGCCTTATGTGTTTGAAAGATCTCAGGCTGTAAAACCGGGTGAAGTTTTTGAAACTAAAAATGTAGAAGCTACTATAAGAGAACTTTACAGAACAGGTGTATTTACATCAATAGAACCTGTATTAAGCGGAAAAGAAAATGATCCTAATGCGAGAGTAGTAGAATTTCTTGTAGAAGAAAGACCTACAACTACTATAAACGGAAGTATATCTTACGGTACATCTGTAGGACTTGTAGGAGGAATTAAACTTTCAGACTCGAACTTCCTTGGAAAAGGACAGGAAGCCGCTTTCAATATAGAAGCATCAAATAAAGGAGATAAAACTGTTGAATTAAGTTTATTTGATCCTTGGATAAGAGGTACGGAACGTGTTCAGGGCGGAGGCTCCATATACTGGAAAGAAAGTGTTGACGACGATGCTGCATCAAATGAAGTTGAAAAAGTTAGAAAAATCGGTACAAGATGGACTATAGGAAAAGGATTGAATGATAAAATATTTGTAAGAGGTTCGTTAAGATTTGATCATTATAAAGAGATTTTAGGGTCTAAAGAAATTAACGATAAATATAATCTTGTAGCAGTTTCTCCGACACTTGTATATGATTCGAGAGACAATGCTTTCGCACCGACTAAAGGTATTTATTCTACATTGTCTTATGAATTCGGAGATTTGATAAGAGATTCAAGAAAATACAGTCAGTTTGAAGCTGATTTGAGAGGCTACCACAGAACATTCTTCAAAGATAAAAACGTAATGGCATATAGAGTAGTTTGGGGATCCACAGGAAGCGGAACTCCCGAAGCATTGAGATTCAGTATAGGAGGAGCCGAAACATTAAGAGGATATGATTACGGTAAATATGACGGATTTAATAAATTTCATGCAACAATAGAAAACAGAACACAAGTTAATAAATATATTCAATTAGTGGCATTTTTCGATATAGGTAATGCATGGCAGAATGTTACTACTGTAAACGGTAAAAAAGTATACTCTCCTAACAGAAAAGATGCAAACGGATTTAAGGATCTTAAAAAAGGTGTAGGAATCGGAGTAAGATTAAACACACCTATCGGACCATTAAGATTTGATTACGGTTGGCCTCTTGATCCTGAAGAAAAAGGCGGAAAGAAAACAGGAGGAAAATTCTACTTCAGTTTCGGTCAGACATTCTAGTATAAATTTCACAGTCTGAACAGTTGAAAGTAAAATATACCGTTTTTAAGGAGTTGTTTCGATATGTATAATATTAAAGATGTAGCAAAATTAATAAATGGTGATATAAAAGGGAATGATAGTCTGAGTTTTATCGGGCTATCCCCTTTTTTTCAAGCAAAAGAAAATGAAATTACTTTTGCAGCCGATGAGAAAATGTTGAAAAAAATAGAAGAGTGTAAAGCAGGAGCGGTTATTGTTCCTTTTGTTGAAGGATTGCCCGAAAATAAAACTTATATAGTTGTAAAAAATAATCCGAGAGAATTGATGCCTATTCTTCTTAGTTATTTTAAACCCGAGATAAAACCCTTTGAAAAATCAAGAGAAGATTCTGCACAAATTAGTGAAGGTGCAAATATATCTCCGATAAATACTTACATCGGTCATAATGTGAAAATAGGTAAAAATACTGTAGTCTATCCTAATGTTTCCATATTTGAAGGAGCTGAAATAGGAGATAACTGTATTATTTACTCCAATGTTACAATAAGAGAGTTTACGAAAATAGGAAACGGATCTATAATACAGCCAGGGGCAGTTATAGGATCGGACGGATTCGGATTTATAAAAGTAAACGGAAATAATGTGAAAATCGAGCAGATAGGAAAAGTTATAATAGAAGAAGAAGTCGAAATAGGTGCAAATACCTGTGTAGACAGAGGTACTATAGGGGATACGGTTATAAAAAAAGGAACTAAAATAGATAATCTTGTCCACATAGCTCACAATGATATAATCGGAGAAAATTGCTTTATTGTAGCACAGACGGGTATTTCTGGAAGCGTAGAAGTAGGTAATAATACTACTCTTGCAGGACAGGTCGGAGTAGCAGGGCATCTGAAAATAGGAAATAATGTTGTAATTGCTGCAAGATCGGGAGTTACAAATAATGTTCCCGACGGAAAACAAATGTCGGGATATCCTTTGAGAGATCATATGGAAGATTTGAGAATAAAAATGGCAATGGGAAAAGTTCCCGAATTGGTTAAAAAGTTCAGAAAATTTGAAAAAGAAATGGGAAAAGACTGATTTAGTAAAAGTAATGTTGAAATTTTTATGTATATATAAAATGTTTGGAAAAGACATTACAGTTATAAATTAATTATGCTTGACTTGTTATTTTAAATAATGTAAAATTAAATAATAAAATATAAAAGATAGGAGCCGGGAAATGAAGAAATTGTTATTGGGCGTTTTGATGTTTATTTTGGTGATCAGTTGCGGTGAAAAACCTGAAACTGTAGTATCAAAATTTATAGACAATATAAAAGAAAAAAAGTTTGATGAAGCTTCAAAATATTCCGTAAATAAAGATTTTAGAAAAGATTTGAAATTGGAATATAATAATAAAATGCAGCAGCTTTTTTTTGAAACTCTATTTGAAAATATCAAATATGAAATAGTAGGTAAAGAAAAACAGGGAGATATGACAATAGTTACAGTTTCGGTTGAGAATGTAGATGTTCAGAAAGTATTTTTAATGATATATCAGGCATTATTAAAAGATACATTTTCTGAAAACAGTGCACCGAATATAGAAGATGAATTTAAAAAAATACTTGAGTCAAAAGATGTACCGAAACAGAAAAATACTACAAAATTTGTAGTTGTAAAAACAAAAGAAGGAAACAAAGTAAATGTAACAGCTGAAAATATAGATGTATTGTTCGGGAAAATAAATACAACGTTCTCCAATTTGAATACTTTGGGAGCGGATACTGATGATGAAAATGATACACAGGTTCGTCAGGAAGGACCGAGTGCAGGGAAAGATCAGAAATTGACCGAGCCGAAGTTGGATAATAATAAGTAATGCAATAAATGAGGATTGTTGTTATCCTCATACTCCCGCCGTTTATGCAGTTTTTTGACTGTGTTGATCACGAGAATGCGGGAGTTTTTTGATAAAAAATAAGAAAAGGATGGAAAATGAAAGAGAAATCAAAATTAATAAGGGGCACAAGTAAATGTGCAAGATTTTTTGTTTGCGATACCACACAAATTGTGCAGGAAAGTAAAGATATACATAATCTAGATCCTGTTGCGACAACATTATTCGGAAAACTTCTCACAATAACTGCAATTATGGGGAAAGATTTAAAAGGAGAAAACGATCTGATTACTTTAAGAGTGTCGGGAGACGGTCCTTATGGCAGTATGCTTGCCACGGGAAATAAAAAAGGCGAAGTAAAAGGATATACAGGAACATTGGAAGAAGAAAAACTGAATAAAATAATAAATGAAAAAGGTAAATTTATAACTGATGAGACCGGACAAGTGAGATTTTTAGGGAACGGAACTTTGCAGGTAATAAAAGATATGGGATTAAAAGAGCCTTTTGTAGGATTGACACAGCTCGACGGAGAAGATATTGCCGATACGATGGCTCATTATTTTCTGATTTCCGAGCAGATAAAATCGGTAGTTACTTTAGGAGTAAAACTTACTGCCAACGGTAATGTGAAAAAAGCCGGAGGGTATGTCGTTCAGCTGCTTCCGGGAGTGGAAGAAAGGTTTATAGATAAACTGGAAGATAAATTAAGACAAATAAGAAGTATTACTGAACTTCTTTCGGGAGGATTTTCTCCTGAAAGAATTGTCGAACTTCTATATGAAGATATATCGGCTGTTGAAGATGAAGCGGAAATGTCCGGAGCTCATGTTAAAAAATATGTTGAAGATTATGAAATCCTCGAAGAATCAACATTGGAATATAAATGCAACTGTACAAAAGAAAAATTTTATAAAGGAATAATTACTTTAGGAAAAAAAGAAATAAATCAGATACTTGAAGAAGAAGGAAAAATTCAGGTAGAATGTCATTTCTGCGGTAAAAAATATACATTTGAAAAAGATGATTTTAAAAATATGTAAAATAAATTACGAAAGGGATGTTCAGAATGTCTAAATTATTAAAAGTAGGAGTTATAAGCGGAGGAGTGTCGACCGAAAGAGATGTTTCTCTGAATACAGGAAGGGAAATTGTTAAAAATTTAAATAGAGAGAAATATGAAGTCTTTGACATTGTAATAAATTCTGAAAATGAAGTTTTTGAAAAGTTGAAAGATTTAAATTTGGATTTTGTATATATAGCATTACATGGAGCTTTTGGAGAGGACGGAAGGATACAGGCGATTCTTGAAAGTCTCGGAATAGCTTACGGAGGTCCGGGAGTGATGTCGAGTTCTGTCTGTATGGATAAAGAACTCACGAAAAAAATAGTAGCTACATACGGTGTGAGAGTAGCAAAAGGATTGAGTGTAAGAAGAGGGGAAACTGCGGATTTTAAAACGATAAGCGAAAAATTGGGAAAAAGAATAATCGTAAAGCCTAATTCAGGAGGATCGAGTATAGGAGTAAGCTTCGTAGAAAGCGAAGAACAGTTACAGGAAGCTCTAAAGCTTGTATTTACAATGGATAAGGAAGCTCTTGTAGAAGAAGTTTTGAGCGGTACTGAAATCAGTGTTCCCGTTATCGACGGAAAAGTATATCCGACACTTAAAATAGAAGCTGTAGCGGGAGAATACTTTGACTATAAGTCTAAATATTCTGACGGAGGAGCAAGAGAATTTGTATTTGAATTTGAAAAAGAAATACAGCAGGAAATTGATAAATTTGCCTATGACAGCTATTATGCAATGAAATGTGAAGGATTTTCCAGAGTGGATTTTATGGTAGTAGGAGATAAGCCTTATTTTATGGAAGTGAATACATTGCCGGGAATGACTGCTGCGAGCCTGCTTCCCAAAAGTACAGCTTCAAAAGGATACAGTTACAGTGAAACATTGGATTTATTGATAGAGGCTTCAATGAAAGTGGATAGGAAATAAGATATAAGAAAATATCCCCGCATTTTCGGAGTCGACGAAGTCGCGTAGAACGCGGGTAGCGGGAGTATGAGGGCGACAATGAACCCTCATGAAAAGAGGAAAGGATGATAAATATGGAAAGAATAGCAAGTTTTCAAGTGGATCATATAAGACTTAATAGAGGACTTTATGTATCGAGAATAGATGAAGTAAACGGAAATTATTTAACAAGTTTTGATATAAGAATGAAACTTCCTAATAGAGAGCCTGTAATCAACATAGCCGAATTACATACAATGGAACATTTGGGAGCGACATTTTTGAGAAATCATCCTGTTTGGAAAAATGAAATTGTATATTTCGGTCCTATGGGATGCAGAACAGGATTCTACCTTATTTTAAAAGGGAAACTTGAATCAAAAGATATAATTGATTTGATGAAAGAATTGTATAAATTTATGGCGGAATTTGAAGGGGCAATTCCCGGTGCAACGGCAATAGAGTGCGGAAATTACTTGGATCAGAATTTACCTATGGCAAAGTTTGAAGCTAAAAAATATTTGGAAGAAACATTGAATAATTTGAAGGAAGAGAATTTGAATTATCCTGAATAGAATCAAGCTTTTTTTGAAAAAAGCTTGGCAAAAAACTGAACAACTCAATTTTTTCTAAAATCAAAAGCAATGAATTTAATTATAAAAACAAAATGAGATGTTTTTATTACATTAAATTCATCGCTTTTTCAAAGAAAAAATTGAATGTTGTCAGATAGAAAAAATGAAAGAAGGAGAAAAATACGATATTGTATTAGAAAAATAAAAAATTTGGATAAAGTTATTTATATTTCTAATTCGATAGATGTTGAATTAGATAAAAATTTGTTGAATAAATTTAGGGAAAACAGGATTGAAGTTGAATAATTTGAGGAAAAGAGATGATTTTATTGAAAAAGATGATAATTTTGTTTTTAGCAGTTTTTTCGTTATCATTTTCATTTGAACTGAAAAAGGAGAATTTTGAAGTTACGAAAAATAAAAATATTAAAATAACTCAAGAAGAAATAAAAAATATAAGTTTTGATGTTATTGAAAAAATAAATCAGAACTTAATTGAAAGAAATGAAACAAAAAATAAAATGATAAAATACAGTGAAACAAGGAATTTGACAACTAATAAAGAAAATTTTAAAGTTAGTTATCCTGATATTTTGCTGAATGAAAAAATTGCTGAAAAAACAATAATTGAAATAAAAAAAATTAATTTTAATTCAAAAAACAAATTGGAAGTTACATATGAGGAAAGAGTTCCTAATATGTTTGATATCATGTTTTCAGAAGAGTTGAATAAATTATTGGAAGATAAGATAAAGGAAAAATTCGGTTATAAATTAGATGAAGAAAAAATCGAAAAATTATCTATTGAAGAAAAAAATAAATTGAATATAATAATTTTATCTGTAACCAGAGAAGAAATGCTTAAAAGATTGGAAACTGATAAATTTAAATATATAGTTAGTAAAACTAAAGCAATTTTTAAAAAAGGAAACGGGAAATGGGAACTTAAAGATGAAGAAACCTTGGATATTGAAAACTTTGATATTCCATTTCTTAAAATGAAAGAAGGAAATAATGAAAATAATTGATACGCATACTCATATATACGATGAGCGTTTTGAAGAGGATTTTGATACTGTCATGAAGAATATAGAAGAACAGATGGAAGGCATTGTCAGTATCGGATTTGATCCGGAAAGCTCTAAAAAGAGCATAGAACTTGCCAATAAATATTCTTTTGTTCATGCGGTAATAGGAGTGCATCCTGTAGATATAAAAAAATACAATGATGAAGTAGAAAAAGAATTGGAAAAACTGGCTTTTACAGAAAAAAAAGTTGTAGCAATAGGGGAAATAGGGCTTGATTATCATTGGATGGAGGATCCTGAAGAAGTCCAGAAAGAAGGTTTCAGAAAGCAGATAGAACTTGCTGAAAGAGTGAAGCTTCCTATTGTAATTCATACGAGAGAAGCACTTCAGGATACCCTTGATATTTTGAGGGAATATAAGAATGTCGGAGGAATTTTGCATTGCTATCCCGGATCTTATGAAGCTGCAAATCCTTTTCTAGACAGATATTACATAGGAGTAGGAGGGACTGTAACTTTTAAAAATAACAAAAAAACAAAAGAGCTTGTGAAAGAGCTTTCCCTTGATAAAATCGTACTTGAAACTGACTGCCCTTATTTAACACCTGTTCCTTTCAGAGGAAAGAGAAACGAGCCTGTTTATACAAAATATGTAGCTGAAGAAATAGCAAGGATAAAAGAAATATCAGTTGAAGAAGTAATAAATATTACTACGGAAAACGCAAAAAAAATATACGGTATATAATTAACAGAAAGTAATTTTAGGGATTATTGCACTTTGATTAAAGGCTGATAAAGTATAAAATATTTGAAAATTTTTGACGGATTATACTTTGTCTAAGGGAGAAATTTATGGAAATATACGGAATAGGTACCGATATTATAGAAATAAGCAGAATAAAAGAAGCTCTTCACAGAACGGAATCTTTTAAGAAAAAAGTATACACTGAAAAAGAAATAGAGTATATAGAAAAAAAGAAAAATCCTTATGCAAGTTTTGCAGGGAGATTTGCCGGAAAAGAAGCTGTTTCTAAAGCATTGGGAACAGGAGTAAGGGGATTTTCTTTAAAAGATGTAGAGATTTTAAATAACGAATTGGGGAAGCCTGATGTTATACTGTATAATGAATTGCTTAATATTGCAAAAGATATGAAAATACAGATAAGTATATCACACAGTAAAGAATACGCAGTTTCTACAGTAATTATTTACAAGTAAAACGGATTTTGGGAGAAAGTTATGTTAAAAAAAATTTTAGAAAAAAAAATAATAAAAATAGTATTGTTTACTTTAATATTTACAGTAGGAAGTTTATCTTTTGCTGTAGATAAGGTAAAAATTGAGTATTTTGGAAGAAAAGACTGTAAAAATTGTGCAAATTTGGAAAGGTTTTTAGAGAAGCTTTCAAGTGAGAGAAATGACTTTGAATATGTAGAGTATAAAATTGACGAAAATAAAGAAAATAAAAGCTTTTTTGACGAAGTTACAACAAAATTGAAACTCGTAAAAGGGACGCCTGTAATTTATATAAATGAAAATATTATACAGGGATTCAATACTCCCGAAACTACAGGACAGGAAATTATAAAACTAATAGATAGCGGGAAGACAAAAAACTCAATTCCTTCTTTGGAAGAATATGTAAAAAACGGGAAATATACAAATATAAGTAATAACGGAGCAGTCTGTGAAGGGGACGGAGTCTGTGAAATACCGGGATTTACAAAAGATGCTTCCAAACAGGTAATTGTAAATATTCCGTTTATAAATAAAAGCATCGATTTGACTGATTATTCGCTGCCTGTGATGTCTTTGATTTTAGGAACTGTAGACGGTTTCAATCCTTGTGCAATGTGGGTTCTTGTGTTATTTTTGACTGCACTTATTGCTGTGGGAAGTAAAACAAAAATGTTCAGAGTAGCAGGATTATTTATTCTTGCCGAAGCGGTTATGTATTTTCTCATACTTAATGCGTGGCTTTATACGTGGGATTTTGTCGGGCTTGATAAATGGATCACACCGATTGTCGGTATTGTCGGTATAATCGGAGGACTGTTCTTTATAAGAAATTATATGAAAAAAGGTGATGAATTGTCATGCGAAGTAACAGACTTTAAAAAACGGGCTAAAATATCCAATCAGATAAAAGATATAGCGAATAAGCCTTTTACAATATTGACTGCTCTCGGAATAATCGGACTTGCATTATCTGTAAATGTAATAGAGTTCGCATGCTCTGTGGGAATACCTCAGACTTACACGAAAATACTGCAAATAAACAATATCTCTTTTGTGCAGCGACAGCTTTACACTTTTATATATATTATAGGGTATATGATAGACGATATAATAGTGTTCGGTCTTGCATTACTTAGTGTAAATAAACTCCAGCTCACAACAAAATACTCTAAATGGGTAAATCTGTTTGGTGGGATATTAATGGTTATTTTGGGATTGATATTGCTCTTGAAGCCGAGTTTGTTGGTTGTTTAGAGAATGCTTAAATGAAAACTTGTTAATATCAAATTTTATTGATTTAGAAAAAATAAGGCTGTATTAAGATGGGATTTTTCCGTTTTTACGGCTTTTTTTATTTCTAAATTTATTGCTTTTAAATATAATTTCAAATAAAAGCAAAAAGAAAAATCTTTTCACTAAAATTTGAAAAATTACAAATCTTGAAAAAAACGAAATTTAGGATATATTATATTAATACAGGGAGAAAGATATGGTAAAAAAAAGACATTTTGAAATTATTAACTTGATGATAAATTCTAAAAATGGAATTACGATAAGAAATATTGCCGATTTGTATAATATGACCGAAAGAAGTATTCGCTACGATATTGATGAGTTGAACATATTTTTTAAAGAGAAAAATTGTAGAAATATTATTGAGATTAATAATAATAAATTAAAAATTTTGTATGTCAAAAAGGAAATTGAAAAAATCATTTATAAGATTAGTATTGAAGAATATTATTTATCCGAAGAAGAGAGAATAAATGTACTTTCTTATGAAGTATTTTTATTGAAAAATGAGTTTATTTTACAGTATTTCAGTAAAAAATATAATTTGAGCAAAACGACAATAAGATATTCACTCAAAGAAGTGAACCATATTGTTAGGGAATATAATTTAACAATTGATATGAGTAACAAAGGATATAAAGTTGTAGGAAATGAAGTAAATATAAGAAAATATATAATAAATATATTGAGAAAATATTTGAAAATCATAAAAGAAAAAAATACGGAATATAATCCTTATACAAATATTATAGAGCAATTTTTATCAAAAAATGATATGGAATTTTTTAAAGTATTAGTTGGGAAAATTTTAAATAAAACAGGGAAAACTGTAAGTGATGAAGCTTTTGAAACACTGCAGTTATTTCTTTTGACTTCGGTAGTAAGAAATGAAAAAAATCTGAAAATAAAAGAAGATGTAGAAAATAAGCTATTCCTTTCAAAAACGACTGAATTTATTGAAATACAGGAAATTTTGAAAAAAATAAAAAATATAGAAGAAAAAGATATTTATTATTTTGTTGATTTTTTTCTGGGTTCATATTCATATAATCCAGACTATTCTTATTTTTTAAACTGGGTCTTAATGGAAAGTCTGATAGAACAGTTTTTAGTAGAGTTAAGCAAGGAGTTAAAAATAAATCTTGTTACAGATATAATTTTAAGAAAAGAATTACTTAATCATTTAAAGCCCGCAATTTACAGAATGAAAAATAAATTTAAATTGACGGAAAGCGTATTAAAAGAGGTAAAGGAGCAATATTCAGATTTGTATAATAAGACTACTTTAAGTTTAAAAGTGATTTCCGATTTTGTAAATATACCTTTTGATGAAGATGAGGCAGCATTTATAACGATTATGGTGCAAAGAGCCGTAACAAGAAACAGTCAGTCTGTATTGTCCAAAAAAGAACCTGATATATTAATTGTTTGCGGTTTAGGTTACAGCAGCTCGAGGTTTTTATATGAAAATATAAATAATCAGTTTCAGGTAAATATAATTGATATTATTCCGTTTAATCAACTGGAAAATTATAATTATCTGAAAAAGGCCGATATCATTATATCAACGTTGGATTTCAGTTTGGACGGCATTGATGTGATAACTGTCAATCCGATAATGAATAATAATGATATTGTAAAATTAAAGAATTATGGATTAACAGAAAGAAAAAACAAAATAAAACTTTCGGAATTGATAAGTTTTGTAAAAAATATTTCTGATGAAAAAGAATTAAAAAAAAGACTGATAAAGAATTTCGGAGAAAATATCTATGATGATACGGAAAAGAAAAAAGATGACAAAAAAAGTTTTGTAAATTTGCTGTCCGAAGAAAATATTAAGTTAAATACAGAAGTCACAAATTTAAACGAACTTATAGAATTTACAGGACAGGTAATGATTAATTCGGGACTTGTAAAGGAAGATTACATCGAGGAGTTAAAAAATCAAATTGCTCAATACGGTAAATATATTTTAATAGGAGAAAAAACGATTTTGCCTCACGGCCAACTTTTGAAAAATGTTAAGAAGACAGGTTTTTCCCTAATAACGTTAAAAGAAGGAATAGATTTTTTCGGCAGTGAAGTAAAAATTGTAATATGTCTTGCTTCACGGCATACAGAAGAGCATTTACAGGCTATTCTTGAATTAAATGGATATTTAAAAAATTCCGATTTTGAAAAAGAATTGTTAAATAAAAAAACATCGAAAGAAGTAATGGATTATCTAAAAATTTTAAATAAGCAGGAGAGTAAAAATGAAAAATTTTATTGATATAAATAATATGGTTTTAGATTTAGAAACTGAAGATAAAAATCTGATAATAAATAAAATGGTAGAAACAATTCTCGAAAAAAATCTAATTGATAAGGAAAAATTTATTAGAGATGTTTTGAAAAGGGAGGAAACTGAAAATACTGTTGTAGGGTTTAAAGTAGCAATTCCTCATGGAAAATCGGAATATATAAAATCTCCACAAATAGTATTTGCCAAATTAAAAAAGGAAATTTTTTGGGGGGATCCTGAAGAAAAAGTAAAATATATATTTTTGCTGGGAGTTCCTGCAGCTTCGGCAGGAGAGCATATTGAAATTCTGATGAAATTATCGAAAAAAATACTTGATGGAAAATTTAGGGAAAAACTGGAAAATACAAACGATAAAAAAGAGTTATTAAAAATTATTTTAGAATAGAGGAGATGAAATTATGAAAAAAATTGTGGCAGTTTGTGCATGTCCGATGGGCCTGGCACATACATTTATGGCGGCGGATTCTTTGGAAAAGGCTGCAAAAGAATTAGGAGTAGAAATTAAAATAGAAACTCAGGGAGCGGACGGAGTTCAAAATGAATTGACAAAAAAAGACATTACCGAAGCAGATGCGGTTATTTTAGCGTTGGCTATTACACCACAGGGCATGGAACGTTTTGAGGATTGTGATCCTTATGAAATAACTTTAAAAGAGGCTATTCGTGGGGGAAAAGAAATTCTGGAAGAAATAGTAAGTGAATTATAGTATAAAAAATGAAATAAAAAATAAACAGCAGGTATGTAACAATACTTGACTTAAAGAGGAGGTACCGAAATGGCTCAATTAAAAAGAAGAAAAAACAGTTTTTGGCAGGAGTTTTACAAACATCTTATGACAGGGATATCCTATATGATACCCGTATTAATAATGGGAGGACTTATCGGAGCATTTTCACAGGTTATTCCTTATGTCATATTTAAAATAGAACCGAATGTTTCTATTTTGGATGCTATAAAAACAGGCCAATACACAGGAATGAACTTACAGTTATTGAAACTTGCCTCACTTATGGAAAGTTTCGGATTTACATTGTTTGGTTTTGCAATCCCTATGTTTGCAGCGTTTGTCGCTAATTCTATAGGTGGGAAAACTGCATTAGCGGCAGGATTTATAGGAGGATATGTAGCAAATAAGCCGATTTCTGTTGTCGGAATGGTAGATGGGGCATGGGATAAAATCACTCCCGTTCCTTCAGGATTTTTAGGAGCATTTATTGTTGCTGTGATAATAGGGTATTTTGTTAAATATTTAAATAAAAATATCAATTTACCGAAAAATTGGTTGGCATTTAAGTCGACGTTCTTAATTCCTTTATTGGCTTCGTTATTTTGTATGGTAGTAATGGTATTTGTTATAACTCCGTTAGGAGGTTGGATAAATTTACAAATTAGAGCATTGTTGGAAGCAGCAGGAGCAGCAGGACAATTTGCTTATGCTCTTGTATTATCTGCAACTACAGCTTTCGACTTAGGAGGTCCTGTCAATAAAGCAGCAGGTTTTGTAGCTTTGGGATTTACAACAGAAAAGGTTCTGCCTATTACTGCAAGAACAATAGCTATAGTAACACCGTCAATAGGTTTGGGGCTTTCGACTTTGATAGACAGAAAACTTGTAGGAAGAAGAGTATATAACAGTGAATTTTATGATGCAGGAAAAACATCAATTTTCTTGGCATTTATGGGAATTTCTGAAGGAGCAATACCGTTTGCTTTGGAAAATCCGGGATTTACTATACCATTGTATGTTGTATCATCTGTGATAGGAGCATTTTCAGGCATAGCTTTGGGAGCGGTACAATGGTTTCCTGAATCTGCAATATGGGCATGGCCTCTTGTAAAAAATCTTCATTCTTATATTTTGGGAATAGCTATAGGTTCTGTTATAATAGCGGTATGTAATGTTTTATACAGAAATAAATTAATAAAAGACGGAAAGTTGGAAATCGATGAGTATTAATAAAGAAAAAAAATATAATTTTCCTGTTATTCCTCATACTCATTGGGATAGAGAGTGGTATTTTACCACTTCTCGTTCCAAAATATATTCTTTAAATCACTTTAAGGAAATATTTGATGTTTTAGAGGATAACGATAATTTTAAACATTTTTTGCTGGATGCACAGTTGTCAATTATAGATGACTATCTGGAATTTCATCCTTATGATGAAGAAAGAATAAAAAGGCTGGTTTCAAAAGGTAAGCTTATAATAGGTCCTTGGTATACACAGACAGATCAAATGGTAATAAGTGGTGAGTCTATCATAAGAAATCTTTATTACGGGATCGAAAGGGCAAAATATTTCGGTAATTATATGAAAACAGGATATATGCCCGATTCTTTCGGGCAGTCTGCTCAAATGCCTCAAATTCTTAACGGATTTGATATAAATTATAATACTTTTAAAAGAGGGCTTAGTGATAATCATTATCTTAAAAATGAATTTTATTGGGAAGCTCCTGATGGAAGCAAAGTATTTAATATGTATTTGGATAGATACGGTAATTTTGTTTATTTTACTTCAGAAGAAGGCAGTTTAAATAATTTAATAAAAAAGTTAAAAGAAGAAACTGACAGAAGATCACTTGTAGGAACTTTGACATTGTATAACGGAGAGGATCAGAGACCTATCAGAAAAAATCTTCCTGAAATTATAGAAAAACTTAATAAACTTCATTCTGACAGTAATTTTTATATGTCAACTATTGATGAAGTAATGAAAAAAACAGAAAATAACGGTTTTCATTATGACACAGTCAAAGGAGAAATGACAGCAGGGCAGTTTAGCAGAGTTCATAAATCTATTTATTCTACAAGAGCTGATTTAAAAATAAAGAATAATAAAAATGAAAATTATATTGTAAATATAGCAGAACCTTTGAATACGATAGCGTATAAACTTGGATTTCAATATGAAAATAAAGTATTTGAAAAGGTATGGAAATTAATGGCTGAAAATGCAGCACATGACAGTATAGGTATGTGTAATTCTGATAAGACAAATAAAAGTATAGAATACAGATGCGATACTGTAAAATCATTGACTGAAAATTTAGTTGAGTTGAAAATGAGAGAGATAGGGTCAAGTATTCCCGAAAAGGATATTTTTCAATTTCAAGTTTATAATCTTTTACCTTATGAAAGAAGCGGTATATTAAAGGCAGAAATTTTTACTCCGTCTATTGAATTTGAAATTTGTGATACAGATGATAATGTCTATGAAATAGAGATATTAAAGAGTGAAAAACTTGCCGAGAGAATAAAAAATAAAATGAAGTCTGAAGTAGGCTTTAATACTAATGATAATCCTCGTTGGATAAAAGAAAATGTGGAAATATATAAGACTGAAGTTTTAATTTATATCAAAAATTTGCATCCTATGGGATATAAGACTTTATTTATAAGAGAAAAAAGTTTGAAAATTAGCAAAAGTAGTATAGAAAAGAATAATGTTGTTGAAAACGAAAATTTAAAAGTTACTGTTTGTGAAAATGGCTCAATAATTATAAAAAATAAAAAAGAAAACTTTGAGAGAAAAGGTTTTCTGATTTTGGAAAATTCCGGAGATGAAGGAGATACTTATGATTATTCCGAACCTTATAAGGACAGAATTATAACTAGTGAAAATTCAACTATAGAAGTACTTGAAATAAAAAATAATTCATTATTACATGAAATAAAATATTCTTTAAAAATGAATATTCCTTATAATCTAAAAATGAGAAAGAAAAATGAAGATGAAGTTATAAATGAGTTTTTCGTTACTTTATCTTTAGAAAAAGAAAGTTTTTTATTAAAGGTTGATATTGAAGTTGAAAATAAAGCGATAGAACATAGAACGAGAGTTTTATTTAAGACTGAAATAGAAAGTAAAGAATCTATAGCCGATCAGCAATTCGGGATTATAAAAAGACCTGTTTATTTGCCGGAAGTTGAAAATTGGCGAGAAAATGGCTGGAATGAAAAACCTCGAACGATAGAGGCTATGCAGTCGTTTGTCAGTCTTTCGGATAAATGCGGAACAGTCAGTATTATGACTGATTGTGTCAGGGAATATCAGGTTATAGGAGAAAAGTACGATATGATAGCTCTTACTTTATTCCGTTCAGTGCCTGAAATGGGAAAAGCCGATTTGCAGGACAGACCGGGAAGAGCTTCGGGAATGGCTGATTATCTTACTCCTGACGCAAGATTACTGAAAAAACTGAATTTTAATTTTGCAATTTTTATTTCTAAAAATGAATTTTCTGCGTCGGATATGACAAATTTATCTAAGGAATATTTAACACCTTTTCAGTATTATCAAGCCGCCGAATTTAAAAATGTGGATATTTTTTTCTTAATGAATAAACCTGAAATTCAATCAACGCCTTTTAGTTATTCATTATTTTCATTTGAAAATAAAGATTGTGTGCTAAGCACAGTCAAAAAAGCTGAAAAAGAAGACGGTTTAATCATAAGAATTTATAATCCTGACGATGTAAAAATAACTGACTTTTCAATGATATATAATGAAAAATTTAATAAAGTCGATTTAGTAAAATTTAATGAGGAAACGATAATGGATAAAATAGATTTTTCTTATGAAGAAATAGACGGGAAAAATCGGATAAGAGTAAAAAATGTCAAAACTTGTCAGGCTTTGACGGTTAGGGTGAAGTAAGAAAATTTCTTCTTGATAAACAGAATTATCAAGGAGAAATTTTTAAATATATCGAATTATTTTCTAAATACAAATAAATACTCATGTGCTATCAATAAAAAATTATATTTTACACTATTTGTTTTCCAAAAACCCGTAGCTTTACAATTATGTTGTTCTTTAATAATAATTTCTTTTGTTTTAAAGCCTACGCTTTCAAAAATTTTCATTACTTCAAAGCTCATTGGGATAATATGTCCTTTTTGTCTTATATCTCCCATTAAAACAGCACAAAATTTATTTTTTTTCAATACACGATAACTTTCTTCTGCAACTTTTTTCATTTCAACTAAAAAATCTTTTACTTTTAAATGAGATAAATCATTTTCAATAGTTTCACTATATTGAATAATATTTGCATAAGGTGGATGAGTACAAATAAAATCAATACTTTCATTTGAGATAAAATCTAAATTTCTGGCATCCCCTTTACAAATCTTGACTTTTCCCGAATTTTCATATTCAAAATTGCATTTTTCTTTACAACGATTAAGAGCTTCATCGTTAACATCAATACCTATAATATTTCTGTTTAATAATTTAGCTTCAACTAATGTTGTTCCGCCTCCTGCAAATTGATCAAGAATTAAATCATTTTCATTTGAGTATCTTAATAATAAATTTCTAGGTATATAAGGAGACCAGTTACCACGATATTTTGCATCATGAGTACCCCATTTTCCTCTATTAGGAAAACTCCAAACAGTGTTCATCTCCAATTCAAAATTTTCAGGTTCTGACTTTTTTATAAATTTTTTCTTTCCCATATACCTCACCTTATTTTATATTTTTTAAAAATTATACATTATTTTATTTTTTAAATCAATAATAAATTCAAAATTAATTTATTTCTATTTTCTTTACTAAATTGTAAAAATATAATATAATATTAAAAAAATAATGGAAGGAGGAAGAATGTGGTAAAAAATATTTTGCTCAGCCCTATTTTAAAATGGGTTGGTGGAAAAAGACAATTATTACCTGAAATTATACCTTTAGTAAATAAGAAATATTCAAGATACGTTGAGCCGTTTGTCGGGGGAGGAGCAGTTTTATTTGAATTACAGCCAAAAAAGGCAATTATCAATGATCTGAATAAAGAACTGATAAATGTTTATTTAACAGTTAAAGATTTTCCGGAAGAACTTATAAATCAATTGGAAAAACACAATAAGAATAATGCCGAAGATTATTTTTATGATCTTAGAAATAAAGATAGAGATATAGATTATAATAAATTAACAAATATTGAAAAGGCAGCAAGAATAATTTATTTGAATAAAACTTGTTATAACGGATTATATAGAGTAAATTCTGCAGGACAGTTTAATACTCCTTACGGTAAATATAAAAATCCGAATATTGTTAATGAAACCGTTATTAGAGCTATGTCAATATATTTCAGAAGTTCTGATATAGATATTAGAAATAGTGATTATAGAGAAGTTTTAAAAGGCTTAAGAAAAGGAGCATTTGTATATTTAGATCCTCCTTATATGCCTATTTCATCTTCTTCCTCTTTTACAGGTTATACAGAAAATGGGTTTTCATATCAAGAACAGAAAGAGTTGAAAAATGAATGTGATGAGCTTATTAAAAAAGGAATAACATTTTTACAATCAAATTCTGATTGTGAAGAAATTAGAGATTTGTATAGAGAAAAAGACGGTTATAAAATAAAGACTGTTCAGGCAAAAAGAAATATAAATAGTAAAGGAAACAAAAGAGGAGAAATTAATGAGGTGTTGATTTACCATGATAAAAAATAATTATACTGCAAATGAAGCTTGGAAAGAATTAATAAATAAATATAATATTTTAGAAGAAATTAAGAAAAAAGGTTTTTACAATATAAAAGCAGAACAGATTAAAGAATTTAAAGAACCGAGATTAATGGCAAAATGGGATAGCAGTGCTTCATTACCTTCAGTGTTACAAGATAACAAAATTAATATGTTGCCTGATAGCCGAAATTCATATATTATCGGGAATTTTAGTCTTTATGAGAAGCTTCCCGAATTAAAAGAAAGTGTAACTAAAATGGCTAAAATAGAAGTTCCTGAATATGAAACGATCGATATAAACAATATCACTTCTGAAGCTAATGCAATAAATATTTTAGCAATATCAGGTATTCTCGAAGATTTTTTAAACACAAGTCAAAATGTGATGACTTTTAATGGAAGAATGGGAACAGGTATATTTAATTTTAAAGTTAATACTTTTAAAAACATAAAACAGAAAGTAGAAGTTAATAATGCTCAATGTGAAATTGACGGAGGATTTGAAAATGAGAATTCAGTGATTATTATGGAAGCAAAGAATGTTATACATGAAGATTTTCATATAAGACAACTTTATTATCCTTATAGATTATGGAAAAATAGAGTAAGTAAACCTATTAGATTGGTATTTTCTATTTATTCAAACAAAATTTATAGATTGTTTGAATATCGATTTAATAATTTTGAAGATTATTCATCTATTGAATTGGTAAACTCTAAAAATTATTCTTTACAGGATACTGAAATAACAATAGAAGATTTAAAAAAAGTGAAGTCTAAATTACAAATAAAAACAGATGATAACAAAAATGATGTGAAAACTCCATTTGTTCAAGCAGATTCAATGGATAGAGTTGTATCATTATTAGAAAATTTGTATGAAAATCCAATGACAAAATTTGAAATAGCTGAACTTATGAATTTTGAAGAAAGACAATCAGATTATTATTTTAACGCAGGTAAATATCTTGGATTATTTGAAAAAGGAGAAAATAAATTAAGAAAATTAACAACATTGGGAAATAAAATTTTTAAATTAAGCTACAAAGAAAGACAGTTAAAATTAGTTGAATTGATTTTAGAGCATCGAATTTTTAATGAACTTTTTGATACAATAATTAAAACAGGGGAATTTCCTGATAAAGAAGAAGTAATGAATAAAATGTATAAATTAAATATTTGTGAATCAAGAGAAACTATATCAAGAAGAGCAGGTTCTGTTTTAGGGTGGTTAAAATGGATATTTGAATTGACAAGGTTAAATTATAAATAAAAGAATATGAGTAAATTTCACAGTTTTAAAGTATTTTTTATTTATTAAAAATAATTGACAAATCCCGAAATTATGATATGCTTATACATATTTTAAAAAATATAACAAAATTTAAAAAGCAGGAGAGAAGATGAGCAAAAAAATAACATACGATTATTGCAATAAATTAGTAAAAGAATTTGAAAAAGTTGTAAAAAACCCTATAAAAGAAAGATCATCCTTTTATTATACAGGAGTAGATTTGGGGACCTCTTGTGTAGTTATAGCCGTATTGGATGAGAATAAAAGACCTGTTGCAGGGGCATACAGATATGCTAGTGTTGTAAAAGACGGAATGGTAGTGGATTATGTGGGAGCGGTGAGGATAGTAAGAGAACTTAAAGAGGAAATAGAAAATAAACTGGGAGTTACATTGACTTATGCGGCAGCGGCAATTCCTCCTGGAACTGACAAATTAGACGGGGGAGCCGTTAAAAATGTTGTGGAAGCGGCAGGCTTTGAATTAACATACCTTTCAGATGAGTCCACAGCAGCCAACGAAGTATTGCAAATTAAAAATGGAGTTATTGTAGATGTAGGAGGAGGGACTACAGGAATATCTGTGTTTAAAGACGGAAAAGTAGTGTATATTGCCGATGAACCTACAGGAGGGACGCATTTTTCTCTTGTAATAGCGGGAGCATACCGAATGCCTTTTGAAGAAGCGGAACTCTTTAAAAGAAATAAGAAAAATTATAACGAAGTTTTCGGGCTTTTAGTTCCGGTAATTGAGAAGGTGGCTTCAATAATCGAAACGCATATAAAAGACTACAAAATAGAAGAAATTTGTCTTGTAGGAGGAACAACGTGTCTTGATGAGATAGAAAAAATTATTGAAAATAAAACAGGGATAAAAACAACAAAACCTAAAAACCCTATGTTTGTTACTCCTTTGGGAATTGCATTGAGTTGTAAACAGAAATAAAAAAACAACGAGAGCTTTAATTTGCTCTCGTTTTAATTAAATTTACACAAAATCATACCTGTAAACAATCTCATTAAAATAAAAATCTTCTATTTTATCTTTTATAATTATGTTTGTATCTTTAAATCCCATATGTTCGTAAAATTTTCGTGCATTTTCATTTTTATCGACTACTTTCAGAAATACTGAATTATAGCAATGTCTGTATTGAAGTTCGGACAGAGCTCTTAATATTAAAGTTTTTCCTATGTTCCGTTTTTGATAATCGGGTAAAATATTTATTGCATAAATTTCGCCCAATGTATCAAAGTTTTTATCACGACTTTTTCCCCAAATTATATCGCCGGTAATTTTTTTCTCAAATTCGGCAACAAAGGCAAAACTCCTTTTATTTACAATCATATCGTTAAATCTTTTTATCCAGAGATCAGTCGATAAATTATTTAAAAAATCTTGAGAGAAAATATTTTTATATGTACTCTTCCATGCCGAAACATGAACCAAAGCCATTTTTTCTACATCTTTCAATTCGGCAGGTCTTATAATCACACTATTCATCAAATCTCCATATTGAAATCATATTTCTTTATAAATGACAGCAATGCTTCACAGCCTTTTACAACATCTTCATAAGTTGTATCAAAATCGCCTGTATACCAAGGGTCGAGAATATCTCTATCCTCTCCTGCGTATTCGAGTAAACGCTGAAGTCTTCCCGAATAACGATTTCTCAAAAACCTTTCTATATTTTCAATATTGCTCTGATCCATACCGATAATATAATTAACCGATAAATCGTCATCATTCAAAATTCTGGAGTACATTCCGACAGTGCTGATGCCCTCTTTTGCAAGACGCTCACGAGTTCCCTTGTGAACAGGATTTCCGTGCTCCCAGGAGCTTGTAGCAGCCGAATCTATATAAATCTGATGACTTAAACCTTCATTATCTACCATTTTTCTGAAAACGGCTTCTGCCATAGGTGAACGGCAAATGTTTCCTAAGCAGACAAATAAAACCTGTACCATTTTAAATATTCTCCTTCTGTTTTTATTTATAATTCAAAATCGTTTTCATAATACAAAATCTGATTGACATTGTTTTGCATAAATCTTATTTTGTCTTCCAGTTCTTCGGATATTAACGGAGTCTTTATGCTTGTTAATGTTTCTTTCAAAGATTTTTTCAGTTTGAGATTCTCCACTTTATATTTATCGAGTTTCAAATCTTTCGCCATAGTTTCTACGGATTTTTCAAGAGAACCGATTTCATCAATCAGATTGATATTTACAGCTTCACTCCCCAACCAAACTCTTCCTCCTGCAATTTTTTCCAGCTCTTTTTCGGACATTCCTCTGGCTGCGATTACGTGAGATTTGAACTCGGAATAAACTTCGTTCATTGTATGAATGATTTTTTCTTTCGACTCTTCACTTAATGTTTCAAAAATATTAAAAATATCAAATCCTTTACCTTTTTCAAATCCTTCTATATTGACATCTATTTTATTTAAAGTTTCTGAAAGTTCGGGATACATTAAGACAACACCGATTGAGCCTGTAAGAGTCATACTGTCGGCAAATATTTTCTTTCCTGCCGAAGCGATATAATATCCACCGCTGGCACAGACATCTCCCATAGAAATATATATCGGTACATCCAATTTTTTTAATTTCTGATGTATTTTTTCAGCTTCCAGAGCACTTCCGCCGGGAGAATTTATTCTTAAAACAAGACCTTTCAGATTTTTTATATCTTCAAGTTTATCAAGTTTTTCACAGACATTTTTGTATGTAATATTGACTTTGTTAGATTTTTTAGGCTCAATAATACCTTCAATATTTATAATCGCTATCGTGTCTTTGCTTTTATTCTTTTTCTCTTTATAAATCGACAGATAATCTTCAAAAGAAACAGTATCTTCTTTATAATTTATCCCGATTTCTTCGTAGTCAGCTACTCCGTCAATTAATTTTGATTCCAGTGCTTTATCCGTACCAACGAAAATAAAATCTCCGTTTAATATTTCGTTTTCAATATTAACTCCCCTTTTATTTTCAACAGATTTTATAAAATTTCGAAATAAACTTTCCTTTATATTTAAAATAGACTGTTTTTTCTCAGGAGACATTTTATCATGACTGTAATTCTCTCCTGCCACTTTGTAATCTCCGATATGGAGAATATTCATTTTTATTCCGAACTTTGCCAAAAAAGATTTCCAGTAAGGCTCTTTATACTCATATCCTCTGAAACAGACGGTCGATTGTCTTGTGTTAAGCATAAAGACTTTACTTGCAACCATAGCATATCTGTATTTTCTTTCGTCGAAAAATGTTCCTATTGCAACAAGTTCCTTACTTTTTCTTATTTCATCAAAAATTTCCGAAAGTTCTTCCCATTTTGCTAACGGTAAGTTTAATTTATCAACGTCTATTATTATTTTTTTGACATCTTTATCAGTTGTTAAACTTTTCAGTCCCTGTAAAACCTCGTAATATGAGATTTTACTGTTTATTTCCACAGCAGCTCCCATTTCATCTTCTTTTACGTCGGACACATCGAAAACAACCGTTTTTGCATCTTTCTTGGAAATTTCCTTTTTCTTTTTACCTTTCAGTAATTTTTTGTAAATAATGAT
Organism: Pseudoleptotrichia goodfellowii; assembly: GCF_007990505.1. NCBI lineage: Bacteria > Fusobacteriati > Fusobacteriota > Fusobacteriia > Fusobacteriales > Leptotrichiaceae > Pseudoleptotrichia > Pseudoleptotrichia goodfellowii. The sequence continues at coordinate 151,712 of NZ_AP019822.1, forward strand.
ACCTATAACCAGATATAAGGCTACAGTTAGTAATACCTGTATAATCGTGTTTAAAATAAACATTATTTTCCCCTCCCTTAATATATGTTTGTAATTTAATTATAGCAAATAAAGGGGGAATATATCAATATAAAGAAAGCAATATTTTAAAAAAATTCCCGAAATTCGGAAATCGCTGAAAATTCAGGGAACAGAAGTCGAAAACAGGAATAAGTCTTAATTTAAAATATTTTATTTTAATTGTTTAAAAACCTCTCCGATACGGTCATGAATAACTAAATTTGCATAATTATCCTGAAAAGTTTCAGATTTATTAATTAGTATGAGATTTTTACCTCTAAAATACTGTATTAATGAAGCAGCAGGATAGACAACAAGGGAAGTTCCGCCGATAATAAGAGTATCCGCTCGGGATAAATGCCGAATGGCTTCATCAAAGACCGACATATCGGGAGTTTCTTCATATAGTGTTACATCGGGCTTTATAATACCGTTACATTCGGGACAGTGAGGAATACCGTTGTGATACAATTCCAAAAATTCTTCCAAATTGTATTTTTTCCCGCAATCTATACAAGTATTTTTATCAACTGAACCATGCAATTTCAATACTTTTCGGCTTCCCGCCTTTTCATGCAGACAGTCGATATTTTGAGTAATTACTGCAGAAAGTTTCTCCTGTTGCTCAAGTTTTGCCAAATAATAATGGGCAAAATTCGGCTCGGCATCGGGATAAATCAAATGAGTTTTGTAAAATTGATAAAATTCTTCGGGATATTTCAAGTACATAGTGTGAGAAACCAACTGCTCCGGAGAAAAATGTCTGTTAATCTTTATGCTGTAAAGACCGTCGGCACTTCTGAAGTCGGGAATACCTGATTCTGTAGATACTCCCGCTCCTCCGAAAAATACTGTTTTTTTACTTTCATCTATTATTTTTTGAAGTTGATTTATTTTATCCATAACTTTCTCCAATTTATAAATATTTCAATTTTCCTCTAAAATCATTAAGAGTTTTGTAACCTTTTTCGTCCATTATTTCTTTCAACTCACGGGTAATTCTTGAAAATACTTCAGGGCCTTCTTTTTGCAAAGCAGTTCCTATCTGAACGAGACTCGCACCGCAAAGAATATGCTCAAAAGCATCCCGTCCTGTCAGTATTCCTCCTGTACCTATAATCTGTATAGTCGGATTCAGCCTTTGATAAAAGGCATGAACATTGGCAAGGGCTGTGGGTTTGATATATTCTCCGCCGATACCGCCGAATCCCTGTTTAGGCTTTATAACAACATACTCGTCATTAATTACAAGACCGTTTCCTATGCTGTTAATACAGTTTACAAATGTTAAGGGAAATTTATTGAAAACTTTGGCAGCTTCGTCAAAATGAACAATATCAAAGTAAGGAGGCAGTTTAACTCCCAGAAGCTTTTTGAAATATTCAAATACTTCATTCAGTAATTTTTCCGTAGCTTCCAAATCATAAGCTGTTTGAGGTTTGCCGGGAACATTGGGACAGGAAAGATTTAACTCTGTCAATCCGTTGAAATCACTTTCATAAACTTTTTTCAGCAATGTATGAATTTCTTCCGAAGACAGTCCTGTCAAAGATAGGAAAAATGTACGATCAGGATGAGTTTTCTGTAATTCCAGTAAATAATCTAAATAATAGTCAATCCCCAAATTAGGCAAACCCATAGAATTTATACACCCTAATTTTGTGTCGTAATAACGGGGAAGAGGATTTCCTTCGCGGGGATTTAACGTGGCACTTTTTGTAACAAAAGCTCCCGCGTCGGAGTTTATAATCTGCTCCAGTTCATTACGGTCGTAACAGTAAACACCTGCCGCATTCATAAGGCAATTTTCAAATTCATAATTTCCGATAGTTGTTTTTGTTGATGACATTGCAAACCTCCTGTGATTCTATTTTAATTCTTTTTTTGCTTGTAAAAGTTCTCCGATATATTTACTTTTCGGAGTGTCATTTCCATGTATTTTTACCGTTCCTTCAATATCCGAAACATTACTGTATCTTGAATAAATCCATTTGTTTTTATCTGCTATTTTTTTAATATTTTCATTTTCGACTGCTGAAATTTCTATTATTTCAATATTTCCGTAAAATTTTTCTTTTTCAAAAAAAGTTAAAGCATTTGCAAGAGCGGGACCGTCATATTTTTCAATAATAAATGTCAGTTTATTTGATTTGTAAAGAGCGATATACAAATCTTTTCCGAAATCCTTATCTTTCTTTCCTCCAAAAAGTGTATTTGCCAATTTTCCTCTACTTTTAGTTCCTGTGATTATAAGGTGTTCATAATCATTATCGGGAATTGCGATTACAATTTTATCCAAAGCTGAAAAGGACAATGAGCCTACGATTAAAAATAAAAATAATAATATAAGTTTTTTCATAATAATTCTCCTTTAAAAATTAATTATTTAATAAAAATATTTGTTTCTTTGAAAATTTACTATTTCATATTCAATTCCTTCAGAATCTTTAAAGAAAAAGGCATAATAATCCTTGCAGTATTCTATATAATATTGGGGAGGCTGAACTATAGCTGCCGGAATTTCCAAAATTTTTTGGTATAGAATATCAACCTCTTCTTTAGTTTCCACATGAAAAGCTAAATGGTGCAAGGCTCCCGGTTTTCTTTGGTTAACAGCTTCATGTGCATATTGTAGACGCTCATTCACAATTCCGAAAGAAAAATTTTTATTATGATACTCGATAATTTTATACTCATGTTCTGGCACATCGGTATATTCTTTTAGAGATAAATCAAATCCGATAATCGGGAGCAGTTTATCATAAAATTTCTCCGCACGGTTAATATCTTTCACAGTTATATGAATATGATCAATTTTAGGATTCATATCGGGGCTCCTTTTAATAGCAATTAAGTAGATAAATTGAAAATAATTGTTTACAGAGTCAATATAAAAACAAACACAAAAAACATGAATATTAAAATGGAAATCGCAAATATAAAAGCACAGAAAAGAATACCTATGATTATTAATATCCAAAAAATATAACCTATAATTTTCCAAATTGATATTCTTTTTTTTGAATTAACTTTAGGAAGCTCTCGCAATTGTTGATAATAGTTCTTAAAATACTTTGCTATATATCCGTAAAATCGGTTGTTTATATAAATTGCAAGTTCTTCGCCGGTGTGAAATTTAATATAAACAAATTTACCTTCATGATTTTTTTTAAGTATTTTATATCTTTTAAAAGAATCGAAATTTAATTTTTTCCATTTCATAAAACCTGTAAGAATATATAAATTTCCAAAACAGGAAAAAATTCTTTTATCTTCATATTTTCCCGCTATTACTGTATTTAATTTCATATTTTTTCCTTTTAACAACAGTTTTATTTATATCTTTATATTAGCAGAAATAAAAAGTAATTACAAGAAAAAATCTTTTCAAAAAATTAAATGAAAGTACAAAAAAATATGGTATAATTTAACAGAAATAAAAAGTGAGAAATATAAAAGGCTGTCTTAAATATAAAATGATAAAAAATTATTAATTTAAGACAATTTTTATTTATTATCAAAAAAAATACTTTTAAAAATAACCTGTATTCTTCTGTTGTTATATCGTCCCTATACAGTTTATTAGTATCTGCAGGTTCTTTGTCTCCCTTTGCCGAAATTTTATCTAAAATAATACTTTCATCCAATCCGTTTTCTCTCAAAAACTTATAAAAATTTTCGGCTCTCTTTAAAGAAAGACGGTCTTTATCCTTTTCTTCAGAGTCTGTATGACCTATAATTTCCACAGTGATAATATTTTTTAAACGCAGAATTTTAAAGAAATCTTTTAAATTGTGGAGAAGTAGAAGATTTCTCATCAAAAAAATAAGCTGTATTCTTTATTGTAACTATAATTTATGGTATAATATTGAATAAAACTTAAAAAAATAGAAAGATAAAAAATTTTTAAATGATAAAATTTAAGATGGAAAATGAATAAAATAAAGCAGGAGGAAAAATGGAGAATAATTCAAAAGAATCTAAAGAAGGAATACAAAGATCGGAATTACATCGTAAGATATGGTCTATTGCAGATGAAGTACGTGGAGCTGTAGACGGATGGGATTTTAAACAGTATGTACTAGGCATACTGTTTTACAGATTTATCTCAGAAAATATGGTAACTTTTTTTAATTCTGCCGAGCATGAGGCGGGAGATTTGGAGTTTGATTACTCAAAAATAAGTGATGAAGAAGCTGAAAGAGATTTCAGACCTAATACTGTGGAAGATAAAGGATTTTTTATTTTGCCGAGTCAGTTATTTGAAAATGTAGTAAAAAATGCTGCAAAAAATGAGAATTTGAATACCGACTTAGCCAATATTTTTAAATCTATAGAAGCCAGTGCAATCGGGTTTGCTTCGGAAAATGATATTAAAGGATTATTTGAAGATGTAGACACTACAAGTAACCGATTGGGCGGAACTGTTGCCGAGAAAAATAAAAGATTGACAGATATTTTGACAGGGATTTCGGAAATAAACTTCGGGAAATTTGAAGAAAATGACATAGATGCGTTCGGAGATGCTTATGAATATTTGATCTCAAATTATGCAAGTAACGCAGGAAAGTCGGGAGGAGAATTTTTTACTCCTCAAACGGTTTCAAAATTATTGGCAAGACTTGTAATGGAAGGGAAAACAAGTATTAATAAAGTGTATGATCCGACTTGTGGAAGCGGTTCGTTACTACTGCAAATGAAAAAGCAGTTTGAAGAACATATTATAGACGAAGGATTTTTCGGACAGGAAATAAATATGACCAACTTTAACCTTGCCCGTATGAATATGTTTCTGCATAATATAAACTATAATAATTTTTCGATTAAGCGAGGAGATACTCTACTTAATCCACTGCATAGCGAAGAGAAACCCTTTGATGCTATTGTTTCCAATCCTCCATACTCGATTAAATGGATAGGGGACGGAGATCCTACACTTATAAATGATGAGCGTTTTGCACCTGCAGGAAAGTTAGCACCTAAGTCTTATGCGGATTATGCTTTTATTATGCATTCTTTAAGTTATCTCTCAAGTAAAGGACGGGCAGCTATAGTATGCTTTCCGGGCATTTTCTATCGTAAAGGAGCGGAACAGACTATTCGCAAATATCTTGTAGATAATAACTTTATAGACTGTGTTATACAACTTCCTGAAAATCTGTTTTTTGGAACATCTATCGCTACATGTATTTTAGTTATGGCAAAAAATAAAACTGAAAACAAAGTGTTATTTATAGATGCGAGTAAAGAGTTTAAGAAAGAAACAAATAACAATATTTTGGAAGAGAAAAATATAGAAAATATTGTTGAAGAATTTAAAAACAGGTCTGATAAAGAGTATTTTTCAAGATACGTAGACAAGAGTGAAATTGAAGAAAATGACTACAATCTTTCGGTTTCTACATATGTGGAAAAAGAAGATACAAGGGAAATAATTGATATAAAAGTTTTAAATAAAGAGATTGAAGAAACGGTAATAAAAATTGACGCTTTAAGAGCTTCTATAAATGAAATAGTAAAGGAGCTTGAAGATGAGTAATGAAATAATTATTTATAATACAGATGACGGAAAATCTAAAATAGAGCTTCATCTTGAAAATAATACTGTTTGGCTGAATCAGATGGAGTTAGCAGAGCTTTTTCAAACGAGTAAGCAAAATATAAGTAAACATATAAAAGCTATTTTTGATGACGGAGAATTGGAGAAAAAAGTGGTTGTCAACTATAAGTTGATAACCACTCAACACGGTGCAATAGAAGGAAAAACACAAACTAAAGAGGTGGCATATTATAATCTGGATATGATACTTGCAATAGGTTATCGTGTGCGTTCTCCACGTGGAATACAGTTCAGAAATTATGCTTCGACTATTTTGAAAGAATATTTGATAAAAGGCTTTGCTATGAATGATGAAAGGTTAAAAGAATTTGGCGGAGGTACTTATTTTAAAGAGCTCTTAGAACGTATTCGGGATATTCGTTCAAGCGAAAAAGTATTTTATCGTCAGGTATTAGATTTATTTGCGACAAGTATTGATTATAATTCAAAGAGCGATGAAGCCAAAAAGTTTTTTGCAACGGTGCAAAATAAGATACATTATGCAATTCATCATAATACAGCGAGTGAACTGGTATACGATAGAGTAGATGCCGAAAAAGAATTTATGGGATTGACTTCTTTTAAAGGGAATCTGCCAACAAAAAAAGAGGCAGAAACTGCGAAAAACTATCTTTCAGAGAAAGAATTAAGAGGTCTTAATCAACTCGTTTCGGGATATTTGGATTTTGCCGAAAGACAGGCGGAAAGAGAAATACAGATGACAATGAAAGACTGGATAAATCATGTGGATAACATATTAAAAGCTACGGGCGAGGATTTGCTGGAAGGTAACGGTAAAATTACAAGGCAGAAAATGAAAGAAAAAGTAAATGAAGAATATAAGAAATTTCAGCAGAAAACTCTTTCACAAGTGGAAAAAGATTATTTGAAGGAGATAAAGGAGATTGAGAAGAGGGTAAAAGAAAAAGAGAAACGATAAAATGTATAAATTGGAAAATTAAATAATAAAAAAATAAAGCAATTTTTTAAAATGTTAAAATTTTTATTGACAATAATATATAATTTATATATAATATTTGTAAGTGATAGGCTCAATTCTACGAGAGGCGAGCAGAACCCTTACAATTCTACGAGAGGCGTAAGGGTTTTTTGTTTATTAGCAATATTAAAACTATTTTTATTGAAATAGGATTTCGATTCTTTAAAAAGAAAATTTAAGAAATATTTGGAAAGATTGGAAATAGATCTTTCTGATAATCAGGAGGCTTTTAAAAAGATAAAAACAAGCAGATTAAAACTTCCTTTAGATTGGGAATATATTTTAAATATAATTTGGAAATAAGAAAATTTTGTTTTATAAAAAGATAATAATCAAAATATAGCGAGGCTTAAAAATGACTAAAATAGAAAAATTATTAAAGAATGAAAAAGTGGAGTGGAAGAAATTGGGGGAAGTTTGTGAGATAGTAAAAGGAAAGCAATTTAATAAAAGAGATATGTTAGAAGAGTCTTTATATCCAGTGATAAATGGAGGGATATTACCATCTGGATATATTGAAGTGTTTAATCAAGAAGCTAATACAATTACAATTTCTCAAGGAGGAGCCTCAGCTGGATATGTAAATTTTATAGAAAATAGATTTTGGTTGGGAGCACATGCTTATGCTATTATTCCAAGAGAAAAAATCTTAAAAAGATATGTTTATCATTTTCTTAAAATGAATCAAGAGAAGCTGCAAGAAAGGCAAGAAGGGGCAGGAATTCCCAGTATAGCAAAATCTGTTTTAGAAAATTTAGAAATCCCAATTCCTTCATTGGAAACTCAGGAAAAAATTGTAAAAATACTTGACAAATTCACAAATTATGTTACTGAATTACAATCTGAATTACAATCTGAATTACAATCGAGAACTAAACAATACAATTATTATAGAGATAAGTTGCTTAGTGAACAGTATTTGAATAAGATTTCTGAGAAGATTGATAAATTTGAAGATAAAGAATACAAATTAAGAGTTACTACTCTTGGAGAAATTGGTGAAATAAAAATGTGTAAAAGAATTTTAAAAGAACAAACTTCTACAAAGGGAACAGTTCCTTTTTATAAAATAGGGACTTTTGGAAAAAAAGCAGATTCATTTATTTCACGAGAAATTTTTGAAGAATACAAAAAAAAGTATAGTTATCCCAAAAAAGGAGAAGTATTAATTTCTGCAAGTGGAACAATAGGAAGAACTGTTATTTTTGATGGTGAAGATTGTTATTTTCAGGATAGTAATATTGTTTGGCTTTCGCATAATGAAAGTAAAGTTTTGAATAAATATTTATATTACTATTATCAAATAGTTAATTGGAATCCTTCAAGTGGAGGGACTATAAAAAGAATGTATAATTATAATTTAGTTAATATGAAAATATTTTTACCACCGATAGAAATTCAAGATAAAGTAGTAAAAGTTTTGGATAAATTTCAAGAATTATTGAAAGACACAAAAGGATTATTGCCACAAGAAATAGAACAAAGACAAAAACAATATGAATATTATCGTGAGAAGCTATTGACTTTTGACGAAAAATGTGGTAACACACACACACACACACACACACAATAATTCCTAATAATTTCTTTAATTTATTAAAAGAAGCGACAGAGATTATTGAAATTGATTTGTTTGAAAAAGTAGAGTGGAAGAAGTTGGGGGAGATAATAGATTATGAACAACCTACAAAGTACATCGTAAATTCCACTCAATATGATAATAAATTTAAAATACCTGTCTTAACTGCAGGTCAAACATTTATTCTTGGATACACCAATGAAATAGAGGGGATTTATAAAGCTAGTAAAGAAAATCCTGTTATAATATTTGATGATTTTACAGCTAGTAATCATTGGGTTGATTTTGAATTTAAGGTTAAATCATCAGCAATGAAAATTTTAAAATCTAAAAACCAATTTGTAAATCTTAGATATTGTTATCATTATATAAAAACTATAAATTTTGATGTTACAGAACATAAGAGAATATGGATATCAAAATATTCACAATTAGAAATCCCAATCCCTCCATTGGAAACTCAGGAAAAGGTTGTGAAAATCCTCGATAAATTCGATACTTTAATAAACGATTTATCCCAAGGGTTACCGAAAGAAATAGAATTAAGACAGAATCAATATGAATATTATAGGGAAAAATTATTGGATTTTCCAAAAGAAAATTAATTTTGAAGATAAAATGCAGAAAAATATATTTTTATAAATAAAAAGGAGTAAACATGTCGGAAGAAGTAGCAAAGTATAATATATCAGCAATTGCTGAGATGACAAACGGAATTATTTTAGCTAATTATAAAAAGGATGATCATATACAGGAACCGGGTTTTCAAACTGAAACGCAGTTAGAAAATGATATGATAAAAAATCTTGTATCGCAGGGTTACGAAAAACTTGAAGCAACTTCAAATGAGGATTTATACAAAAATTTGAAAGTTCAAATAGAAAGATTGAATAAAGTAACATTTACACAGGAAGAGTGGAGACGTTTTTTAGTTGAATATTTAGATGCTCCCAATGATGGTATGACTGAAAAAACACGTAAAATTCAGGAAAATCATATTTATGATTTTATATTTGATGACGGGCATTTGAAAAATATTAAAATTATAGATAAAGAAAATATCCATAATAATATTTTGCAGGTCGTACATCAGATAAATCAGAAAGGAAAACATAATAATCGTTACGATGTAACTGTTCTTGTGAACGGGTTGCCCCTTGTGCATATAGAATTGAAAAAGCGGGGAGTAAATATTCATGAAGCTTTCAATCAAATTCACAGATACAGTAAGGAAAGTTTTAATGCGGAAAATTCACTATACAAATATGTACAGATATTTGTGATTTCCAACGGAACTTATACCAGATATTTTGCGAATACGACAGCTCAAAGTAAAAATAATTATGAATTTACTTGCGAATGGGCAGATGCCAAAAACAAAGTAATTAGAGATTTGGAGGACTTTACAAAAACATTTTTTGAAAGACGTACAATTCTTGAAGTTTTGACAAAATATTGTGTATTTGATGCGAGCAATACTTTGCTTATAATGAGACCTTATCAAATAGCGGCGACTGAACGTATTTTGTGGAAGATAAAGTCGAGCTATGAAAGTAAAAAGGCAGGGAAAACAGAAGCAGGGGGATTTATCTGGCATACTACGGGGTCGGGGAAGACACTTACTTCATTTAAAACGGCAAGGCTGGCAACCGAGCTTGATTATATTGATAAAGTCTTTTTTGTAGTTGACAGAAAAGATTTGGATTATCAGACAATGAAGGAGTATCAAAAGTTTCAGCCTGACAGTGTAAACGGAAGTAAAGATACCAAAGAACTTAAAAGAAGTATAGAAAAACAGGATAATAAAATAGTCGTTACTACAATTCAAAAGCTAAATGAATTTGTGAAGAAAAATCCTAATCATGAAATATACGGTAAACATTGTGTTCTTATTTATGACGAGTGTCATCGTTCTCAGTTCGGAGATGCTCAAAAAAATATAAGAAAAGCGTTTAAATATTATTATCAGTTCGGATTTACAGGTACACCGATATTTCCGGAAAATTCATTAGGCGGAGATACTACTTCGGGAGTATTCGGGGCACAATTACACAGTTATGTTATTACAGATGCTATTCGTGACGGGAAAGTACTGAAATTTAAAGTTGATTATAATAATATCAGTGCGAAGTTTAAATCTGCAGAGACTGAAACAGACGAAAAAGAACTGAAAAAACTTGAAAGAAAGATGCTGCTTCATCCTGATAGAATTTCCGAGATTACTAGACATATTTTAAGAGTTTTTGATGTTAAGACTCATCGTAATGAATTATACAGCGTGAAGCAACGTCAATTAAGTGGCTTTAATGCAATGTTTGCAGTTCAAAGTGTAGAAGCGGCGAAACTTTATTATGAAGAATTTCAAAAACAGCAGGAAAATTTGTCTGAAGAAAAAAGGCTGAAAGTAGCTACAATATACAGTTTTTCTGCTAATGAAGAACAGACTGCTATTGGAGAAATTTTTGAAGAAAATTTTGAACCGAATGCTTTGGATTCCACTGCAAAAGAGTTTTTGGAAAAGGTAATAAATGATTATAACGGATATTTTAAAACGAATTTTTCAACTAACGGAAATGAATTTCAGAATTATTATAAAGATTTGTCAAAAAAAGTAAAAAATAAAGAAATTGATTTATTAATAGTAGTCGGAATGTTTTTAACAGGATTTGATGCTCCAACTTTAAACACGTTATTTGTTGATAAAAATCTGAGATATCACGGATTAATTCAGGCTTTTTCAAGAACAAACCGTATTTTGAATAAAGTCAAAACTTTCGGAAATATTGTATGTTTCAGAAATTTGGAAAAAGCAACACAGGACGCTATAAAGACGTTTGGAGATGAAAACAGTGTAAATATTATTTTAGAGAAAAGTTATGAGGAATATATTAACGGATTTAAAGATGAGGAAACGGGAAAAACAGTCAAAGGATATACTGATATATGTAAAGAAATTATTGAAAAATTCCCTGAGCCTACAGAAATTGTCCTTGAAGCTGATAAAAAAGAATTTGTTCAATTGTTCGGAGAACTTTTAAAATCTCAAAATATACTTAGAAATTTTGATGAATTTGAGAACTTTGAAAGTGGAATATCCGACAGACAAATGCAGGATATGAAAAGTGTCTATGTCGATATAAGAGAAGAAATACTAAATTCAAAATCACAAGAAAATAGCAGTAACAGTTCACAAATTGATTTTTCCGATGTTGAGTTTCAGATTGATTTATTGAAAACGGATGAGATTAATTTAGATTATATTTTGACTTTGATATTGGAAAAATCTAAAGAAAGTGAGGATATAGAATCTTTGAAATCCGAAATTCGGAGAGTTATCCGTTCGAGCCTTGGGACACGGGCTAAAGAGGAGCTTATTATAGAGTTTATTAATAAAACGAAGTTATCCGAACTGAAAAACAATAGCGATATTCTTGAATCTTTTTATAAATATGCGAAAAAAGAAAGAGAAGCAAAAATTGATGAATTAGTGAATGAAGAAAAATTGAAAGATGATTCCAGGAGATTTATTAAAAAGTCTATTGATAAAGGATGCGTGGAATATGCAGGATCAGAACTCGACAGTATATTACCACCGACTTCCCGTAGGCAGGGAGCTCGCGAGGCTAAAAAACTTAGTGTTTTAGAAAAAATTAGAAAGATTGTTGAGGTTTTTGTGGGGGTTTAGAAAGAGAAGTAAATAATTATATTAACTAACTCAATAAAATCAACTATGTACTTTGGAGATTATTTTTTTCTCACTGCCTAAAATAGTTGACATTTTTCGAAAAAGTGCTATAATATACGTACCTATAGGGCAAACCCCAAAGGGTAACTTATTAAAGAAATAAAATTTGTGAACATAAAAGGCTGGTGTTTTCCAGTCTTTTTTGTTATAATTTTGTTGGCTTCACAAAGCCATATTTCTTTAATAAAGAGGTACTGCAATGCTTAAAATAGCAGCTGTACTGATTTTTCTTTTAATCAGTTACAATTTATTTTAATCATCAGACCTCAACCCTTCGGGGTAAAAAACTTTCATGATATAAAAGCCGTGATTTTTTTTAATTTTGAAAAAATAAAATTATTTTAATCTTTTTATAAATATACAAAAAAGAAAGAGAAGCAAAAATCGATAAGTTAGTGAACGAAGAAAAATTGAAAGAGAATTCCAAGAGATTTATTAAAAAGTCTATTGATAAAAGGTAAGTGGAATAATGAGGATCGGAACTCAACAATATATTACCGTCGACTTCCCGTAGGCAGAGAGCTCGTGAGGCTAAAAATTCAATATTTTAGAAAAAATCAGAAAGATTGTTGAGGTTTTTGTGGGAGCTTAGAAAAAAGACATTGATGGGGCTGTCTTTTTTTAGATTTTCCAGTTAAAATTAACTAGATTTTTTTGATAAAAAATTTATCCACTTTTTTATATTTTTTGGAATAATGTTTTGAATTTTTAAATCTTTATTTTGAACAAAATGATATAAATTTTCAGATGTGATTTCTTTTATGTAATTTTTATGTTGTTCTTTAGAGAAAGTAACTTTTCCTTTAGTAGTCAAAATATAAACTTCATTATTATCGTTAATAAGATGTTCATAGTTTTTAGTTTCTAAATTAATCTCTCCGTTTTTAACTTGAATATAAGCAGTTTTTCCGGTTTTATAATTTAATAAAACACATTCATATAACTCTGTGGAATTTTTATTAGTTGAAGGTATACAAATATATCCTTTTTTATAGAATAAATACATACAAACTAAATCTTCACAATCAGAAGGAGATAAATAATTAAAAAAAGTTTCACAATCATTTTCAAAATTATCAAAATTGTATTTTTTATCTTTTATATTTTTTTCATCTATCAATCTATTATATTCAAGTTTGGAAAATTCAGGTATACCTTTTTTATGAATTTTCTGTAATGTTCTTCCTCTAATAAATGCAGTAGTTAAACTTCCAGGAATAGAACTTTCATCTCCAATTTTAATCCAATCAATTGAGTTTATATAGTTTGCTGCATCTTTATTTAAATATTCCTCTTCATAACAGTAATTATATTTGCTATTTTCCTTTACCTTTCCTAAAAAATAAATTCCCCTATCTCTAATCCAAATTAAATCTCCAAATTTTACAGAATTTGCTAAATTTCTCACACAGTTTATATCTTTATATAGTTGTTTTTTATATTTATTATAAAAATTTTCGTAATCATTGAAATTTTTAATAAGATTTCTCTTATTTTTTATTTCTTCAAATTTTCGACTATCTCCTTTTGAAAGTCTTTCTAAATCTTTATCCAATAAACTCCAACCTATAGCAGCTGTTCTTTTTTCTATAAGAAAAGGAGCAATACTTTGCCCATCTGATGAGGCTGTATTTGTCTGTAATCTCCATATATTAGTCATAAATCCTCCATATTTATTTTTTGAATTCTGCATAGCTTCAAAAGCCAGAAAGATATAATGTCATCACAAAAGTTAAATCTTTTGATTCATTAATAACTACATGTGATGAAGTCGTTTCTTCAAAGCTTTTTATTGTTTTTTCAATTGCTGTCGAAAGTGTTACTCCCACTCTATAGTTCCAGGCGGCTTAGAAGAAATATCATACACAATTCTGTTGATTCCGTTCACTTTGTTTATGATTTTGTTCGACACGTCCTCTAAAAACTCGTAAGGCAGTTTTGACCATGTGGCAGTCATAAAGTCGATAGTATTTACCGAACGGATAGCAGCCACATATTCGTATGTTCGCTGATCGCCCATAACTCCTACGGTTTTCACAGGAAGTAGGGTTACGAAAGCCTGATCCACTTTATTATAAAGCCCTTGAGCCATAAGTTCGTTTATAAAAATGTCATCAGCCTCCTGCAAGATTTTTACTTTGTCGGGAGTAACCTCTCCGATAACTCTTATCCCCAGTCCCGGTCCCGGAAACGGATGTCTGTTTATAATAGTGTCGGGCAATCCCAACTCGTGTCCGACTTTTCTCACTTCATCTTTAAACAGCTCTTTCAAAGGTTCGAGCAACTCAAATTGCAAATCTTCGGGCAAGCCTCCTACATTGTGGTGAGATTTTATAGTATGCGAAGGGCCCTTTATAGACTGGGACTCAATTACGTCAGGATAAATAGTCCCCTGTGCCAAGAATTTCGCTCCTTCCTTTCCTTTGAGTTTTCTGATTTCTTCGTTAAAGACTTGGATAAATTCATTTCCGATGATTTTTCTTTTGGCTTCAGGCTCATCTACGCCTTTCAGTTTATTTAAAAATCTGTCTTTGGCATCAACGAAAACAATATTGAGATCAAAATGTTCTTTGTAATATTCGAGGACTTTCTTGCCTTCATCTTTTCTCAAAAGCCCTGTATCCACAAACATACAAGTGAGCTGTTTTCCTATTGCATTGTTTATAAGGACGGCGGCAACCGACGAGTCCACTCCTCCTGAAAGAGCGAGTAGTACATGTTCATTTCCTACAGTTTCTTTTATCGATTTTGCTTTTTCTTCGATAAATCCTGCGATTTTCCAGTTTTTTTCACATTTGCAGATGTTGAATATAAAGTTGGAAATTATTTCCGTTCCGCACTCAGAATGAACAACTTCCGGGTGAAATTGCAAGGCATAAATGCCGTTATTGTTAGTAATAGCGGCGATTGACGAATCGGTTTCAGCGATTATTTCAAAACCGTCGGGAAGTACTGTAATATGGTCATTGTGACTCATCCAAATACTTGAAGTTTTGGGAATGTCCGAAAGTAAAGGATTCTGTCCGTCGATTACTTCCAATATTGCCTTTCCGAATTCACGTGATTCGGCTTTCTCGACTTTTCCGCCGTTCAGATGAGTTATGAGCTGCATTCCGTAGCAAATACCGAGTATAGGTATTCCCAAATTAAAGACAGCTTTGTCTACAGTAGGAGAGTCCTTTTCGTAAACAGAAGCGGGACCACCTGAAAAGATTATTCCTCTGACTTTCTCTTTTCCGCTTTTAATTTTCTCAATGTCAATAACAGGTACAATTTCGCAGTAAACTTCCATTTCTCTGATTCTTCTCGCAATAAGCTGACTGTATTGAGAGCCGAAATCTACAATTAAAATTTTCTCTTTCACAATTTCACCTCTTTTTATATGATAATTATTGATTTTTAATAAATTATATATTATTTTACGGGATAAATCAATATAAATTAAAAAATCGGGCAATAACCGAAAATGTTGATTTTACCCGATTTTACAAATTATGTCATTATTTTAGTTTTATCTTCTCCGTCGTCTTCAAAAATGAAGTAATCAAGAACTTTCAATCTTACTTCTTCTCCGACTTTCAGAGTATCGTATGTAGAAGCTCTTGCAGTAACTCTTAAAATGTTGCCGTTACCTACTTCCACTCTCAAGTCGTTACAGTCTCCCAAGTAAAATTTGGAAAATACTTTTCCTTTTATCTCTCCGTCATCGGAAAGAATAACATTTTCAGGACGGATAGCCACTATGACATTTCCGTTCAGGTCACTTTTATTAGGCAAAGTCTGACCGTCACTGTCATTTAAAAGTATATTTCCGTCTTGAACTTTTCCCTTTATAAAGTCGACTTTTCCGACAAAGTTTGCAACAAATATATTATTAGGACGGGAATAAATTTCCTGAGGAGTCCCTATTTGTTGGATTTCCCCTTTGTTAATCAAAACTATTCTGTCGCTCATAGTCATTGCTTCTATCTGATCGTGAGTTACGTAAATAACTGTGATTTTAAGTTTTTTAGTTATTTCTTTTATTTCGTATCTCATTTCTTCTCTTAATTTGGCATCCAGGTTGGATAGAGGTTCGTCCAGTAAGAGTATTTCGGGCTGTGCTACCAAAGCTCTTCCCAAAGCTACCCTTTGCTGCTGTCCTCCTGACAACTCCGAAGGAAATCTGTCTTTGTACTGCTCCAAATGGACTATTTTAAGAGCTTTATTTACTTTTTCTTCTATTTCGCTTTTACTTGCCTTTTTTATTTTCAAAGGGTAAGCAATATTATTGTATACATTCATATGAGGCCAAACCGCATAAGACTGAAATACCATTCCTATTTCTCTTTTTTCGGGAGATACAAAGCTGTCTTTTCCTGAAACGATTCTGTCTCCTATATAAACTTCTCCGCTACTCGGTTTTTCAAAACCTGCTATCAATCTCAACATAGTAGTTTTACCGCAACCCGACGGACCTAAAAGCGTTATAAATTCTCCGTCTTCAAATTTCTGATTGAACTCCTGTAAAACCTGTACGTTTCCAAATGATTTTGTTACTCCTGTTATTGTTACCGAAGCCATATTTTTCCTCCTGCTCTAAATTGAAAATTGTCCTTTTGTAAGTTTGCTTAAAAGATAGTTTACTGCAATTACGAAGATTAAAATAGCCGTCGCAAGAGCACTCGCTACCTGTTGACTGTGGTAAGTCTGATAAATATATAATTCATAACCGATAGTTTTCGTTTGTGACGAATAAAGCAGTGTTGACATTGTCAATTCGTAGAACGACGGCATGAATATAAGGAAAAATCCTGCCACAATACTCGCTCCTATTAGAGGAAGAGTTACGTCTTTCAGCATACGGAGCCAGTCTGCTCCCGATATTTGAGCCGCTTCTTCCAGTGAAGGATGGACCTGACTCATTGCCGAAACTACCGTTCTCATTCCCATAAGCATGTATTTTATCATGTATGCTATTATCATTATTGTCAAAGTGTTGTAAATATTGATTTTGAATTTACCGCTCATGGATATTATAAGTGCCAGAGCTATTGTAACACTCGGTGTCCCCGAACCTAAAGTTATAAGGAAATCGGGTATTCTTTTTCCTTTTACGTTTGTTCTCTGCAATAAGTACGCCATTATACATGAAATCATAATTCCGAAGAATGCCGCTGCAAGTCCTGCTATTATACTGTTTTTAGTGGAACTTAGGATAGAAGCTCTTGAAAATACTTTTTCCCACGCACTTAAAGACATATTTGACAGACCTAAAGGTTTTCCCATATTTACAGTGAAAGAAGTCAATGCTACTGTTATAAAAGGCAATATTACTACGAAAAACGAGAAAACTGAAATTATTATTGTTATAGGTAATCTCCATTTTCCAAGCTCAACTATATTAGGTCTTGTAGATTTTCCGCTCATTGTTATATATTGTCTTTTTCCTATTACGAAAGTCGTAATATACAAAACGATATTTGCGATTACCATTAGAAATACCGCTAAAACCATTGCGTCGTTCAGTCCTTCTTCGGAACCAATATGCACAAAGTCAATAATACGTGTAGTTACAGTGTAAATCTGTCCCGGTGCCCCGATAATCGAAGGAATACCGAATGCCGAAGCTGAAGCTACGAAAACAAGCAGTCCTGCCGCTATTATACTCGGAGTCATCATAGGTATAGTTATCGTCATTAAAGTTTTAAGAGGAGAAGCTCCCGATATTTTTGAAGCTTCTTCCAATGACGGATCCATTTTTTCCATTGCTCTTGATATTGTTATAAAGGCGTAAGGGTAATAAAAACACGTAAGAACCCAGACGATTCCTCCAACTGTGTAAATATTGAAGGGTGCTTTGGATAAACTGAAAACCTGCATAAGAAATTTATTTAAAATTCCCGCATTGGGGTTCAACAGTCTTAACCAAGCCATAGCACCTACATAAGGAGGTACCATATATGTAGTAACAAACAAAGTTCTGAAAAACTTTTTGCCATACATGTCAGTTCTTCCTACTAAAAATGCTAACGGGAATGCCAGTACAACTCCGAAAACAGTTGTCAATCCCGAAATGACGAGTGTATTTATCAGTGCAGTCCAGTTTAAATCGTAAGTATAAACTCTTTTAAATGATTCAAACGAGAAACTTCCTTTAGGAAATAAAGAACGAATTAATAAATAGGATAGGGGAAGAACTTCAAATATTACCAAAAAAGCTACAACTGCCAGTATAACTATCCATTTTATATCTATGTTATATTTTTTTCTGCCTGTCATTTTTCCTCTCTTTTCCGAAATTAAGTTTTAATTATTTTTTAGCTTTTGTTATGTGTTTTTCAAATATTTGACGTAAATTTTCTCTGTCATGGTAAGTTTTATCCCAATTTATAGGCATAGCCGCTTTTAATATTTCAGGAGTAGCCAATGCATCGAAAGGTGCTTTTTCAGGATTTTTCAATACTGAGTGCATCCAACCTTCAACTATAGCTTCCTGTCCTGCAGGAGATAAGAACCAGTCAGTCAAAGCTTCAGCCGCTTTTATGTTTTTATTAGGCGACATATCTTCTTTTATAGTCATTATTGTACTTGGAATAGCTATTATCCCGTCAGTAGGATAAATTACTTCAAGTTTTGATCCTTCTTCCTGTCTTTTTTTCAAAATGGATTCTTCCAATATCATGATTTCTGCAGCTTCTCCTGTTTCCAATTTTGTAACTGCAACAGATCCGGATTCCACAACTGCGTTTTGTTTGGACAGACTTTCAAAATATCCTTCTCCGTATTTGTCTGTCAATGCAGATACGGCTGCTAAAGCTGTTCCTGATTTTAAAGGATCAGGAATGGAAATTTTTCCTTTTAAGCTTTCTTTTTTAGCAAAATCGTCAAAAGTCAAAGCCAAGTCTTCTTTTTTGTATTTGTCGGGATTGTAAGCCAACACCATATTTAATATACGAACAGGATACCAGTATCCTTCTTTGTCATATTCCAATGCAAGGTTTTCAGCATTTTTAGATAAGTAAGCATGTAAAACACCTTTTTCTTTTAATTCTAAAGAATATGAAGGTTCAGCAACCATAAGCATATCCGCACCTATTTTATTTGCCTGCATTTCTGCTACTATTTTTGATTGAAGTGTTCCTGTTCCGCCTTGGAAAAATTCTACTTCCAAATTAGGAAATTCTTTTTTCAGTTTTTCTTTTACGTTATCAATAATATCTTCATACATGGAAGTATAGATAACGATTTTTCCTTTTATTTCAGCATTTTTTCCGTCAGAGGCAGCCGAGTCGCCTTTCTTTCCGCAAGATGTTAAAATCAACATTACTAAAGCTAATGATAGCAATAAAAATTTCTTTTTCATGTTCTTTCCTTCTCTCTAAAAATATATGTTCTTTATATATATATTTTACCTTAATAATTTTAAAAGTCAATATAATTTTTTATCTACTTTTTTAAGAAAAAATTAGTAAAAAATAACCGACCAAAATTTTATCTACTTTTTTCTTAAAAAAGTAGCAAAAAACAACCGACTAAAATTTTACTAACTCGAAATAACTCACTCCACTATAAAAACAACAAACTCGCTTCGGATTAAAAATCCTCGCTCAAACAGTTGTTTTTATAACGTTCTGTATCGTATTTCTCGAAGTAAAATTTTAATGTCGGGGATAATTTTAGAAGATATTTGGGAATGTATATTTATTAAAGAAATAAAGATTATTAAATATTAGTAAATGGACTATTATTTTTTAGTCTTTATTTTTTGTTAGAAATGGGAAATGTTTTCGGGAAAATCGATTCGGGCTTATTTAATATTCCTAAATTTTTAAACTTGAAAAATACAAAATATTGTGATATATTTAAAAAAAGAAACAATATATAGTGTTTTTGGAAGAGAAATAACACTTTGATTTAATATAAAACAGAGGGGATAAAAGGGAAAAATTGAAATACATAAATCGGGAGGAAACACCAATGCAAATATCGGGAACGTTAAAAAATATAATTGACGGGATAGTAACTGTCGAGAAAAATGATATAAACAATGAAAATGCCAATATGTCATCAATGACTCCGGCAGGGCAGATGATGAGATTTGCAAGTGAAGTGTCCAAAATGTATGCCTTGGAAAATTTGATTTCTCCAAAGTTTGCAGAGGCTCACCAAAAAGGAGAAATTCATATACATGACCTTGATTATTATCCGAGTAAAACTACTACATGTCTTCAGTATGATCTGGCAGATATGTTTGAGCACGGTTTTCAGACAAAACACGGATACATCAGAGAGGCTAAAAGCATAAGTACATATGCTACTCTTGCCACTATAATTTTCCAGACAAATCAGAACGAGCAACACGGCGGACAAGCTATACCTGCATTTGATTTTTATATGGCTAAAGGAGTACTTAAGTCATTCAGAAGACATTTCCGATACAGAATATTGAGCTTTTTATCTCTCGATTATGTAGATGAAACAAACAAAAAAGTAAAAGCGTTCATAAATGAAAATATACATACAATATTGCCTGACGACAGTGTTGCAGGTAAAATTTCCGAACACTTTAATATTGAAAAAACTCAGATTAAAAGGCTGATTGAAATTGCCTATGACGATACAAGATTGGAAACTTATCAGGCAATGGAAGGATTTTTACACAATCTGAATACAATGCACTCAAGAGGAGGAAATCAGGTAGTATTTTCGTCGATTAATTACGGAACGGACTTTTCCGAAGAAGGCAGAATGGTGATTCGTGAACTTTTAAAAGCTACCGAAGACGGACTGGGAAAAAGAGAAACTCCGATATTTCCTATACAGATTTTTAAGGTAAAAGAGGGATTGAGCTATTCCGAAGAAGATTATAAATTTGCAATGGAAAATATTGAAAAAATAGACGATATGTTGAATGGAAAAATAAAATTTAAAACACCTAATTTCGACTTGTTGTTACTCGCATGCAGAACTACAAGCAGAAGACTGTTTCCGAATTTTCTGTTTTTGGACACTTCATTCAATAGCCATGAAAAATGGGATATTAACGATCCGATGAAATACAAATACGAAGTGGCTACGATGGGTTGCCGAACGAGGGTTTTTGAAAATCTGAACGGAGAAAAAAGCAGTTTAGGACGGGGAAATCTGTCTTTTACAAGTATAAATTTTCCGAGAATAGCAATAGAAACAAGAAAAAAAATAGAAAATGTAGTAAACACGATGACTTTCGGCAGTGAGCAGGAAAAAGAGGATAAAAAAAATGAAATGCTGAAAAAAGAATTTCAATCAAAAGTAAAAGAAAAAACCTATCTTGTGGCTGAACAGCTTCTTGAAAGATACAGATTTCAGCAAACAGCTCTGGCAAAGCAATTTCCTTTTATGAGAGCAAATAACCTTTGGAAAGGTATGGGAGAAGTTGATCAGAACAGCGAGCTGTATGATGCACTGAATACAGGCTCTTTAAGTATAGGATTTGTAGGAGGTGCCAATGCCATGTATGCTTTGTTTGATGCAGAGCATGGAAGCAGTGAGATTGCATATGATACTCTTTACGAAACAGTGGAAATGATGAATGAAATAGCCGAAGAATTAAGAAAAACCTATAAACTGAATTATTCTATACTGGCAACGCCTGCAGAAAGTCTGGCGGGAAGATTTTTGAAAATTGATAAAAAAGAGTTCGGGGAGATAGAAAATGTAACGGATAAAGACTATTATGTAAATTCTTTTCATATTGATGTGAGAAATAAAGTAGGAGTATTTGAAAAGATAAAAAAAGAAGCTCCTTTTCATAAGTTGACAAGCGGAGGTCATATCACGTATGTGGAACTGGACGGAGAAGCGAGAAAAAATATAGGAGTTATACTTAAAATAGTAAAAACTATGAAAGACAGCGGAATAGGATACGGTTCTATAAATCATCCTGTGGACAGATGCAGAACATGCGGAACTGAAACGATAATAGACGACAAATGTCCTGTTTGCGGAAGTCACGATATTTCCAAAATAAGAAGAATTACGGGATATCTGACAGGAGATTTGGACTGTTGGAACAGTGCAAAAAAAGCCGAGGAAAAAGACAGAGTAAAACACGGGCTGTAGTCATAGTAAGTGATAAAGGAAAGGGATTTTTATGGACAGCAAAGATAAAAAAAATGATTTTACTTTGAGAATTTTAAAAATTTTTAAAGAAACAATAGTAGACGGAGTAGGATTCAGATATTCTTTGTATTTTGCCGGATGTATACATAAATGTCCGGGGTGTCATAATGAAAAATCATGGAATCCTGATAATGGAGAGCTTGTAAGCTACGAAATGTTGCAGGAGATTGCCGATGAGATAAATAAAAATTCTATACTTGACGGTATTACGATAAGCGGAGGAGATCCTTTATTTAATCCTGTAGATATGCTTAAAGTTTTGAAGTTTTTAAAAGAGAAAACAGGAAAAAACATTTGGCTTTATACGGGTTATACTTTGGAAAATATAAAGTCGGACAAGGATAGAAGTAAATGTTTGGAATATATAGATGTACTGGTTGACGGGCCTTTCATCAAGCAATTATACGCTCCTGACTTGGAATTTAGAGGAAGCAGTAATCAGAGAATTATTAAAAAATCAGAGTTTGAAAAATATTCCTGTGAAAAAAATACGCAGCCTCAAAATGTGTATGTTCAATAAAGCAGCCTAATAATAGTGATTTTAACGGATAATCAGGGGGACTTCCCCCTGAAATTTTATATTGGTATTAAATTATCCAAATTACCCATTCCCCACAACTTCCAAATAAACAATTTTATTATTTTCTATTTTGAAATAGTCTGTTCCTGTGAGAGTAAACAGTTCTCCATTTTTTTTACATACAACTCCCCAGTTGACCTGTTTCAGCTTGTCTTCTGAAATAACTGTCGTCCAAAGATGTTTTGCTTCTTCATTTCTTCCGAAAAAAGTTTTAAAAAAAGAAATAATATTGTCTTTTCCTTTTATTTCGGGCATATTATTCAGTTTGATGACTGTATCATCTGAAAAAAGACTGCATAATTTCAAAAGTACATTTTCATCAGTTACTGCAGGATCAGATAAAGAAAAATAACTGTCTGTAATATCCGTTTAAAATCCCTCCTTAATAATTCGGAAATTATTGAATAATTGAATTATAACATTAAAATTGTTATAATGTCAGTATGATTTAAAGAGTTGAAAGGAGAAAATATACAATGGATAAGTTACTTCATCCGAATATAGAAGATGTTACTTTAGAGGGACTTCTGCATGCTTTAAGTGATCCGATAAGACTGGAAATATTCAGAAGACTGTACAGTTCCGAAGAAGAAGGGAAATGCGGATGTTTTGTCGATTTAGGTAAAAAGAATAATCTTTCTCATCATTTCAAGGTTTTAAGAGAAAGCGGAGTTATTAAAGTGAGGATAGACGGAAGAAACAGATTTATTTCTACGAGAAAAGATGAGATAAATAAGAAGTTTCCGGGACTATTATCTTCTATTTATAACGGATGTGAAGAAAACAAACTTTTATAAAAGGAAAAATAAATGAAAAGCAAAAACGGAAGTAATACAAACATTTATACAATAGACTATGATGAAACAGTTATTTTCAAAGAGAGAATAACAAGATTTACGGTAACTTTCGATTTTAAAGAAAAGTCGGAAAATAATGAAAGTGAAAATTTGGCTCATTTACATGATTCGGGGAGGCTTACAGAACTGCTCGTGAAAGGAAACGAACTTCTTATAAAAAAAGCTGAAAATGAGAACAGAAAGACAAAATGGGATGTTATAGGAGTAAAAGTCGATGATGAAACAGTCCTTATAAATACTGCTTATCATAGATATATTGCCGAATCAATACTGAAAAATGAAAAACTTTCTCCGCTCGGAAAAATTAAAAATATAAAGCCTGAAGTCAAATATAATAAAAGTCGTATTGATTTTTATCTGGAAACTGAAAAGGAAAAAATTTATCTTGAAGTAAAAGGCTGTACCCTTATAGAAGATAAAGTCGCAACTTTTCCGGGAGCACCCTCTGTCCGTGCGGTAAAGCATTTGAACGAACTTATGGAATTGAAAAAAGAAGGATTCAGAGCGGCAGTACTTATTCTTGTGTTCAGAAAATCCGATGTTTTCAGACCGAGACATGAAACAGACAAAGATTTTGCCGAAACTTTTTATGAAGCAAAAAGAAAAGGTGTGGAAATTTATCCGATGTTGTTGAGTTACAAAAATAAAAATATTCGTTTTGAAAAAAAATTGAGAATCTTAAGAAAAAGTTTTTGATTGAAAAAGCTCTAAAAATAAAGGTTTGAGCTTTATTTTTCTGTCGTTTAAGATTGAACTATATAAAAAACTATGTTATAATACAAAACAGAAATATTATTTTTAGAAGGAGAAGAAGATGAATTATTTTCAGATGGTTATAATATATATTGTAATAATGGCAGTTGTACTTGGACCGACTTATTTTACAAACAAAAAGAAAAAACAGAAACAACAGGAAATGATAAATTCTTTGAAAGCAGGAGATAAAATAACTACAATCGGCGGTATAAAAGGAACTGTAGTAGAAGTGTTGACAGATACTGTTGAAATTAAAATTGATAAAACTGCAAGAATGACTATATTGAAAAGTGCTGTTTCAAGCGTTTCAAAATAATGTGTTGAAAATTTCGTTGGATTTAAAAATCGTGTAATTATCTCTGACAAGTAAATGAAATAAAACACAGGAGGAAAAATGAAAAGAATTTTTATATTAATGTTACTTTTAATAAGTACAGTAGTATTTTCAGAGACTTTGGAGAAAGTAACATACAGAAACGGAGTATATACTGCAACATTTAAAGAAAAGAGGAAAATAAACGTCAGTGCTACTTTTAATCAGAGTCAGTCGGTATTGGCATTAGACTTTCAAAATGTAACTGTAAAAGACGGGATACCTAATAATTTAAGAGTGAATGATCAATATGTGGACAATGTAAGTATTACCGAAGTAGCAGGGATTTCTACTATTTCATTTTATTTGAAAGCGGGAACACAATACAGAATTGTAACCAGAAACGGAGAAGTTCAGGTTACATTCAGCGGACAAAATAATAACAGTAACAGTGTTGTAAAAAATCAGCCTTCAAAAAATCAGAATACTCAATCAGGTAAAAAGAAAAAATATACTATTGTTGTGGATCCGGGACACGGAGGAAAAGATTCGGGAGCCTTAGGAAACGGATACAGAGAAAAAGATTTTGCATTGGCGATAGGACTAAAATTGGCGAATAATCTGAAAAAAGATTATAACGTTATAATGACAAGAAGTACAGACGTATTTATACCGTTACAGACAAGAGCCAAAATAGCCAATGATGCAAATGCGGATTTCTTTGTAAGTATTCACTTAAATTCGGGAGGTGCTTCGGCAAATGGAGCGGAAGCTTTCTATTATTCTAAAAAAGAATCGGCTTATGCTGCCGAAGTTGCAAAATTTGAAAACAGTGTAGACAGTAACTACAAAGACATACCGCTTTCGGATTTCATAATAAATGATATTTTTTACAGAATAAATCAGCAGAAAAGTGCTGCAGTGGCAACAGATGCTTTGGACAGTATAATTTCCAATTTCGGGCTAAGACGTAGAGGTGTTTACGGAGCAAACTTTGCGGTGTTACGTGGAACAAATGCACCTGCCATACTTGTAGAAGTAGGATTTATAACAAGTTACGGAGATATAGATCAGTATTTAAGCGAGTCAGGAAAAGAACGTCTTGCAGCGGGAATTGCCAATGCAATAAGAAAACATTTCAATTAGTAAAAACGGGAAATGTTAAAAACTGAAAATGAGGTGTAAACATGGGGAACGGAGTAAAAACTGGCAGTCAAAGTGAAAAAATCAAAGGTTTTTTCAAGAAAAACCTTTTGCTGATGATACTTGTTTTATTGTCTGCAGGAGCAATAACTGCGAATTATTATGATAAAAAAAATTCTCAAACTATAAACGTTACTGTAGATCCGAAACTTATGGAAAAGTCTTCATCAAGTGCGGAGCAAACTCAGAAAATCAATATTTTTGTATATGATCCGGCTTCAAAAACCGTAGAAAGTAAGGAAGTTTCCATTCCTAAGCAGCTTAATATTATTGAAGGAGATTTTATTAATGAAATAATTAAAGATTCTCCTTATATAACAAAGGATATGAAATTTCAAAATGCATATACTTTAAATATGGATGACAAAAATACGACTATTGTTAAACTGAGTTCGCAATTTGCAGGATTGAAGTCGGATAAAGTTTTATTTGATGGATTTTCTCAAGCAGTAACACAGACAATAATGAAAAATTTTCCTAATGTGCAGGCAGTTGTTATACAAATAGACGGAGAAACTACGGCTCAATAGAAAACAGGGGGTACATTTATGGGAATAAATATAGATAAAATAAAGACAAATGTGAAAAAATATCTTGATGAGAAAAGGTACAGACATGTAGAAAGAGTTGCAGCAGCAGCAAAAGAACTTGCTGAAATATATAATGTTCCGGCAGAAGATGCTGTTGCAGCGGCTTATCTTCACGATGTTGCCAAATTTTTTGAAATTACGAAGATGATTGATCTGGTAAGGGGAAAATATCCCGAAGTTGAAAATAAAATGTCTCAGACTACAGCTATCCTGCACGGTTTTGCAGGGGCCGAGTTTATAAGAAATAATTACGACCTGTTCGGAATAGATAATGAAGAAATTTTGGATGCAGTAAAATATCATACTATCGGAAGCGAAAATATGAGTACTCTTTCAAAAATTATCTATCTTGCCGATGCCATAGAATCGGGAAGAACGTGGGACGGTGTGGAAAAAGCAAGAGAACTTGCCAAAAAAGATTTGGATAAGGCTTTGATATACGAGATAAAAACAAAACTGGAATATTTGCTGTCAATAGAAAATATTATACATCCGAATATTATTTTATTCAGAAACTCTTTAATTTATAAAGGATAACAAGGAGAGTAAATGAAAGAACTTATTTATTTAAAAAAGTTACTCGAAGACCATGAACTGACATTTCAAGAAATAATCCAAATGTTGGAATGGACTCCGAAAAAAAGAAAACTATATAAACAGATACTTTCTTCATGGGAAGATGAAGGTGAGATTTATTTAAAAAGAAACGGTAAATATACTCTTCCTGAAAAAGCCGGACTGATTAAAGGAGAAATATCCATTACAGGCGGTAATTTCGGATTTTTGGATGTGGTCGGAGAAAACAGCATTTTTATTCCCGGCCACTATTTAAATACTGCTATGAACGGAGATACTGTTTTAGTCAGAATTCTTAAAGAAAACGGAAATTCGGATAAAAGCCGTGAAGGAGAAGTTTATAAAGTTGTAAAAAGAGCGAGAGACGTAATCGTCGGGATTTTTGAACATAATTTGAGCTTCGGATTTGTAAGACCGAGAAATTCGGGAAGGGATATTTATGTTTCCAAAAAGAAAATAAGAGGTGCCAAAACAGGAAATTTGGTTGCAGTCAAAATTTATTTCTGGGGAGATGAAGAGAAAAAACCCGAAGGAGAGATTGTCAGTATTTTAGGAAATCCTGAAGATACTGAAGCATTAATATCGGCTCTTCTTATAAATAACGGTATACAGGAAAAGTTTCCCAACGAAGTAATTAAGGAAACGGGGAAAATAGATGACGATTTTTCCGATGAAATCGAAAAAAGAAAAGATTTAAGACACCTTGATATTATTACTATAGACGGATCCGATGCCAAAGATTTGGACGATGCCGTTTATGTGGAAAAAACTGAAACAGGGTATAAACTTATTATAAGTATAGCCGATGTTTCCTATTATGTAAAAAATGGAAGTGAACTTGATAAGGAAGCCTTAAAAAGAGGAAATTCAATATATCTTGTAGATAGGGTAATCCCTATGCTACCGAGAAAACTTTCAAATAATCTGTGTTCGTTAAATCCCAATGAAGATAAACTCACATTTTCCGTAGAAATAGACTTTGACAATAACGGAAAAGTTGTAAAAAACGATTTTTACAAATCGGTTATAAAGTCCAAGTACAGAATGACTTATTCGGGAGTGAATGAAATATTTGAAGGAAACGGAGAACTTATAAAAAAATATTCTAAAATATATGAAATGCTTCAAAATATGCTTTCCCTTTCAAAAACAATAAGAAATATTAAAAAGCGTCGTGGGAGCATTGATTTTGAATTGCCTGAAATAAAAGTAGTTCTTGATGAAAATAAACTTGTTCAGGATATTGTACTGCGTTCGAGAGGGGAAGCTGAAAGACTGATAGAAGACTTTATGGTTGCAGCAAACGAGGTCGTAGCGGAAAAACTTTTCTGGGAAGAAATTCCGGCTATTTACAGGGTTCATGAAGATCCCGATAAAGCAAAAATAAGTGCATTAAACGAGTCACTGATAAAATTCGGCTATCACTTGAAAAATACCAACGAACTTCATCCCGGAAAATTTCAGACGATAATAGAAAAAACGACAGGACTTCCTGAAGGGTACTTGATACATAAATTGATTTTAAGAGCTATGCAGAGAGCCAGATATTCTAATAAAAACTTGGGGCATTTCGGACTTGCTTCCAAATATTATCTGCATTTTACTTCGCCGATAAGAAGATATTCGGATCTTGTAGTACATAGAATGCTTGAAAAATCTATTACGAAGTTTATGAAAGAAAAAGAAAAACAGGCTTATTCGGAAAATCTTGACATTGTTGCATCAACTATTTCCAAAACAGAAAGAGTTGCTGATAAACTTGAAGAAGACAGTGTTAAAATAAAGTTGATAGAATATATGCAGGATAAAATCGGAAATGTTTATATTGGAAGACTTAGCGGTATGAATAAAAATAAAGTTTTTATGGAATTGGAAAATCACATTGAAGTAGTTTACAATGTTTTGACTTCAAGAGATGACTTTATATATGATGAAGAAAACTTTAAAATTACCGATACAAAAACAGGGGAATTCTACACAATGGGGAATACTTTGAAAGTCATTATTACAGGGGCATCCTATCAGAAAATGGAAATAGAAGTAATACCTTACAGAGAGAAAACAGC
Organism: Pseudoleptotrichia goodfellowii; assembly: GCF_007990505.1. Lineage (NCBI taxonomy): Bacteria > Fusobacteriati > Fusobacteriota > Fusobacteriia > Fusobacteriales > Leptotrichiaceae > Pseudoleptotrichia > Pseudoleptotrichia goodfellowii. Next base: position 180,779 of record NZ_AP019822.1, read on the forward strand.
TGAAATACTGCCTGAAACTGAAGAATAACAGGCTAAAGGAGGGAAGGAAATGGTATTAGCGAGAAATAAAAAGGCTTTTCATGATTATTTTATAGAAGACAAACTGGAAGCGGGAATAGAGCTTGTAGGGACTGAAGTGAAGTCCGTAAAAGCCGGAAAAACAAGTATAAAAGAAAGTTTTATAAGAATAATAAAAAACGAAGTTTTTATAATGAATATGCATATTACTCCTTATGAGTTCGGAAATATTAATAATTTGCCCGAATCGAGAGTGAGGAAGCTCCTTTTAAACAGAAAAGAAATAGAAAAATGGGCATCTAAAATGAAAGAACAGGGATATACGATTATTCCTTTATCGGTATATACAAAGAAAAGACTCGTAAAAATGGAGATAGGTCTTGCCAAAGGGAAAAAACTCCATGACAAAAGAGAGAGTTTGAAAAGAAAAGATCAGGAAAAAGATATGAAAAAAATTCAGAAAAACTTCGGGAGATAATAATGAGAAAACTAAGTAATGACGATAAAGCTAAAATCGCAGCTTTTGCGACAATATTTTTCTGGTCGTCTTCATTTATGTTTATAAAAATAGCACTTAACTATTACGATTCGATGACATTATCTGTATTGAGATATATAATATCATCTTTCGTGTTAATATTTTATATGATAATGAAAAAAATGAGAATGCCTGAATTGAAAGATATTCCCATTTTTTTCTGTTCAGGATTTACAGGATTTGCCTTATACATGATAACTTTGAATAAAGGACTGACTACTCTGTCTTCAAGTACTGTGAGTGTCATAATGGCATTTGCACCTATACTTACGTCCGTACTGTCGGTTATATTTTTAAAGGAAAAGATAAATTTGTACGGCTGGATTTGTATTTTTGTGTCATTTGCGGGAATAGCGGTTTTAATGTTGTGGGAAGGAGTTCTTTCGGTTAATGAAGGTGTCTTTTTAATTTTGACTTCGGCACTTCTTTTGGCAATATACAATATTATCCAGAAAAAATTAATGAGAAGATATACAGCCTCCGAAGCCACGACTTACAGTATTTTTACGGGAACGATTTTACTCGTACTTTACTCTCCGAAGTCTGCAATGGAAATATTTCATATGAGTTCGGCAGGATTTATTATTGTTTTTTATCTGGCGGTTTTTGTAGGAGTCGTAGGTTATATTCTCTGGAGTAAAGCACTTTCCCTCGCTGAAAATACTGGAGAAATTGCAAATTTACTGTTTTTAAATCCTTTTATAGCTACTATAATGGGAATAATAATTTTGCATGAAAAACTTACAATACCTACAATTATCGGAGGAACGATGATTTTGTCGGGGATATTGGGATATAATAAGTTTAAAGGAAAGTAGCGGAGAAAGACAAGTATATTTTGATTTGGCTGAAATTTTAATGACTTTGATGTTAAACGAAAAAGTGCTATAATTATACTAAATTATTATAAAGGATAGAATGCAGATGTCTAAATATGATTGGAAAGATAATGAGCTTAAAAGAATGGTTTCAGAAAAAGAAGAAGAGCTGCTAAGTAAAAAAAGAGCAAAAGAACTGTATGATAAAAAAATTATGGAAAACTTTGAAGTCGGTACATTTAAAGGATTACAGCAGATACACGAGTATTTATTTAAGGATATATTTGAAGATGCGGGAAAAATAAGAGAAAAAAATTTTTCCAAAGGGGGGGTCAGATTTGCTTCAGCAATTTTTTTAAAAGATAATCTGAAAACACTTGATAAAATACCTGAAAGTACTTTTGAAAATATTATTGATAAATATGTCGAAATGAATATACTTCATCCTTTTAATGAAGGAAACGGTAGAAGTATGAGAATATGGTTTGACAGAATGTTTATAAAAAATCTCGGTATATGTATTGACTGGTCAAAAATAAACCCTGCAGAATATTTACAGGCAATGGAGCAATCCCCTGTTAATACTTTGGAGTTGAGAACTCTGCTCGAAAAAAATATTACAAAAGACATTGATAACAGAGAAATTTATATGCATGGAATTAATCAAAGCTACAAATATGAGAATATGTATGAATATGATATTGAAAAAATTTAATATTTATGGTAAAATTGTAATAGAAAAGTTTCCAAAAAAGTAATTAATTACGGGAATGTTTTGGTTTCGACAGGATAGGAAGCCTGTTATCGGCAAGTAAGCGGGAGCTTTAAAATCCAACTTAAATATAATCGGAAACGATAATTACGCATTAGCTGCCTAAGTCGCAGCTCGTCATTGTAAGGAATTGCCGTTTTTCTTTCAGATGACGTCATTATTAACGGCTTACTCGAATGTATGATTATGTCATTGGAGGACAACTTATAATCTCGCTGTCGGACTTTTGTCCGCTTAATATCCGGCAGTTAAAGCGTTAAACGGACTAAACTTGTAGATGATAGTAGGAACTTTGTATTTTGGACACGGGTTCGATTCCCGTCATTTCCACCAAAATGAGATGAAATAATTGAGAATTTATATTATTTAGGAGAAAATCTCTAAGTTTTGAAGATTATTTTTAAATTTTTATTGATTTTTATAAATAAATAATGTATAATTTATTATATCAAACCCCCTACAAACTATAAATTGTTTTTATAGTTCGTGTAGGGTTTTTATTTATGGAGTTAATTATGAATAAAAAATATTTGGAAATTTCAGAACAAATAGAACTTTTTAGAAGTCGCGGTATGATTGTAGAAAATAAAGAAAAAGCCGCAGAAAAATTGGTTTTTATAAATTATTATAAAATAAAAGAAGCCTCATTACCGTTTTTACATAATGGAATGTATGAAAAAAATACGAAATTTGGGGATATTGTTTTTAGATTTTATGAAGATAGAAATTTGAGATTATATTTTTTGAGAATTGTTGAAAAGATAGAAGTATCGTTGAAAACTAATTTTTCAAGAATATTAGGTAGAGAATTTGAAGATACAGGATATTTGGATTTTAAAAAATGGACAGATTCTGAAGAATATTGTAAGCATTTATAAGCAGAAAGAGTTTTTTAGAAGAATAGATAAAAACATTAAGCAGTCAAAAAACAAATTAATACAAGAATATAAGAATCAAAGCGAAATTCCTGTATGGTTAATAGTAGATGTTTTAACTTTTGGAGAAATATTGAATTTATATAAATTAATGAAAAAAGAATATAAAGAAGAAATAGCTGAAAATCATAATATAACAGCTTCTATTTTTGTGTCATGGTTAGAAAATATAAATTTAATCAGAAATTTATCTGCCTATAATTCAAATGTATTAGATATTTTATTTAGAACAAAACCTAAGATATTAAATAGATGGAAAGATAAAATAATAGTAAATGAAAAGAATAACAGATCAGTTGATAAAATTTGCAAAACAATTTTGATAATGGAACATTTGATAATGAATATAAATAAAGATTTTCCCGGTAATGCAGTAAGAAATTGCTTAATGAGATTATACAAAAGAGACAAAAGAATTTTAAAACAAACAGGATTTAAAACAATAGAAAGTATCAAAGAAATAAAAATATAGAGATTTTTGGGGGACTTATTCCCCCTGTTTTATTTGTTTTTATAAGGACAACTAACCAAATGATCATCTATAATTCCTATTGCCTGTAAAAAAGAATAGATAATTGTAGAGCCTACAAATTTAAAACCTCTTTTTTTGAGGTCTTTGCTTATTTTATCGGATAATTCACTTGTGGCAGGAACTTCCGACAAAGTTTTCCAATTGTTTATAATTCTTTTATTATCGGTAAAATTCCAGATATAATCGGAAAATGATCCGAATTCTTTTTGGACTTTCATAAATGCAATCGCATTTGTTACTGCAGAATAAATTTTAAGCCTGTTTCTTATAATTCCTTCATTTTGAAGAAGCTCGTTAAGTTTATTTTCGTCATATTCTGCTATTTTTTTATAATCAAAATCATCAAAAGCCTTTCTGAAATTTTCTCTTTTCTGTAATATTGTGTTCCAACTCAGTCCCGCTTGAAAGCCTTCGAGAATAAGCATTTCAAAGATATAGCCGTCATCATGGGAAGGCACCCCCCATTCAGTATCATGATAGAGAATGTCTTTTTCCCCTTTTGCCCAGCCGCAACGATTATTATTTTCCATAAATTACCGCTTTCATTATAGTTTTAATTTGTGAACTTCCTGATTTTCCAGAGTTACAGTTACTTCTGAAAGGGGAATTTCAAATAAATCGAGATTATCTCCGAAATTATCGATTATAAATTCCATTTTCGGATTTTTAGCCACAAACGCTTCTTTTACATCATAAACAGTTTTTTCACTTTTTTTAATAATTCCCTGAGCTCTCACATATTTACTTTCATTTTTAGGAACAGTAGTAAAAGCTACATGACTGTTTGATGCAAATTCCTCTATCTTTTTACTGTTTTTCGCAGAACCGAAAAATAAAGCTTTAGAATCTCCACAGTAGAAAAAATTCGTAATTCTTACATTCGGAATATCGTTTACAGATGTTGCCAGAGCTATTTGAGCCTGATCTTTCATAATAGTTTCAAATTCTTTTTTTATGTCCATTTTTTTTATCCTTTCTTTTTCAATATTTTTATAGTATAATACTAAATAGTGACAATTTATGTCAATTTTATAAAAATATTTTCAGGAGAAGTTATGACTAAGTCCGAAAGAATAAACGATATGATAATTTTTCTCAGTAAAAAAAATTATTTTAATTTGAAAGATATAACTGAAAGATACAGTATTTCCAAAAGAACAGCATTAAGAGATGTTCAGTCGCTTGAAAAATTAGGACTTGCAATCTATTCGGAAGTAGGTCGTTACGGTAAATACAAAGTTTTAAATAACAAACTTTTATCGCCTGTCATGTTTACTGCTGACGAGATTTCAGCTCTGTATTTCGGAATGCTTACACTCGATGCCTATGAAATGTGCCCTCTTAATTTGAATAAGGATAAATTAAAAGAAAAATTTGAAGCATGTCTGTCAAAAAAACAGTCGGAAAAAATTTTTATGATAGAGAAAATAATGAAAACGGAAATGAAAAAAAGTAATGAAAACAGTCGGATTTTAAAAGACATTGTCGAAGCGATAACTGAAAATAAGGTTTGTAAAATAAGTTATAAAGGAAATGAGAAAAAAGAAGAAGTACAGTTTTTGGGAGTATTTGCAAAACAGGGATGTTGGAATGCAAAAGTTCTCAGTTATAAAAACGGTAAAAATAAAGTTTTGAAGTGTAATAAAATAATTTCTGTTGAAAAAACGGATATAAAGCCTTTTAAAACTTTGGAAGAAATTATCGTAGGATTGTAAAGATTTTCGGAGTGAATAAATTTTTATAGAAAATTATGTTTAAAATTGTTATAATAGGTTGTAAAAAAGGAGCTGAGGGAAGGGATAAAAGTGAAGAAAATTAATCTGAAGTTTGATAATAACAGAAAAGCGGAATTGTTGGCTTTTATTACTGTCTTCTTTTGGGCGGTATCGGTAGTTTTTACAAAAGTGGGAACAGAATATTATGATTCGACAACTTTGGCAGTTTTGAGATATTCATTTGCATTTTTGATGTTAGTAATATTTATGGTAGTAAAAAAGATAAAATTACCGAAATTAAAAGACTTTCCGATGTTTTTTCTGGCAGGCGGAGTAGGAATAGCTTTCCATATGATTACTTTTAATAAAGGAGTGAGTACGTTAAGTTCTGCTACTTCAAGTATATTGTTGGCATGTACGCCTATTTTTACTTCGGTATTATCGGTGATTTTTTTGAAAGAAAAAATAAACTTATACTGCTGGATTTCCATTTTTATTTCTTTTTCGGGAATAATCGTGCTTACTTTATGGGAAGGAGTGTTTTCATTTAATGAAGGGATTTTCTGGATGCTTCTTGCGGCTTTTTTGCTCGCAGTATATAACATAATGCAAAAAAGTTTTTCGGACAAATATTCGGGAACGGAAGCTACTATATACAGTATATCTGCAGGTGCGATTGTGCTGATGGTTTATTCTCCGGGCTCTTTAAGAGAAATTCCGAAAATGAATATAAATCAGTTTTCAGTAATATTTTTTATGGCTTTTCTGGCAACGGTAGTAGCTTATATTTGTTGGGGAAAAGCATTGGAAATGGCTGACAGTGCGGGAGAAATAGCAAATTTTATGTTTTTGGGACCTTTTATATCCACTTTAACAGGAATAATTTTTTTGAACGAAAAGCTCATGTTATCCACAATCGTAGGAGGAATACTTATTTTAATAGGAATAACAGGCTTTAATAAATTTAAACAGACGAAATAAAATACTTAAATGTGAGGAGACAGAAAAGATGAAAAAAAATTTTTGGAAAATAATTGTAATTGTTTTAATGTCAATAATATTAATAAGTTGTGGGAAGAAAGCTAAAAATGATGTTATAAAAATAGTGTTTTTACCTAACGAATCAAACGAATCTCTTAAAAAATCCCGTGAGGAATTTGCTGCGGCTATACAAAAAGCTACAGGAAAAAAAGTTGAAATCGTAACTACTACAGATTATAACATAGCATTGGAAAGTATAATTTCGGGAAAAGCTCAAATAGCATATATAGGTGCTGAAACTTATCTCAGTGCCAACGAAAGAAGTAAAGATGTTCAGGCAGTTCTCACAAATTCCGGAGAAAGCGGAACTTTAAAAGATGCTTTGTATTACAGTTTTATAGCTGTCAGAGGAGAAGATGTCGATAAGTATAAAACTGACGGAAACTATGATTTGAAAAAAATAAACGGAAAAGTAATGGCATTTGTTACGAATACTTCCACATCGGGATTTGTAATACCTGCAAAGGCTATAGTAAAAGAATTCGGATTAAAAGATACAGATGAAGTGTTACAGGAAGGAAAAGTTTTTTCAAAAGTCATTTTCGGAAGTTCTCATCCGGGAACACAGGTAACTTTGTTTAAGGGAGATGCCGATGTTGCGACATTTGCTATTCCGAAGGCTTTTACGATATACGAACTGATTGGAGGGGAAGAAAATAAAGTCGGAGCAACTTACAAAGTAAAACAGGGAGCTATAGCACCTTTCGGAGATTATGCAGGTAAAAGCTTTACTGTAATAAAATCCATAGCCGTACCTAACGGGCCTATTGTGTTCAATGTAAAAACTCTTTCAAAGGAAGATCAGGAAAAAATAAAAAAAGGACTTTTATCTAAAGAGGTAACTGATAATCCTTATATATTCAGCCCTAAAACAAGCAAAGTAAGAGGTCTGTTTTTGAAAGAAAATCCGAATACAGGATTTGTAGAAGCGAATACAGAATGGTATAAACAGATTAAAAACGGTGAATAATATAAAAAACTCCCGCTAATACAGTTTTTGCAGTTTTGCCCACTGTAATAATGCGGGATTTTTCATTCATAAGAAAAGTAAAATTTTTTTGTCAGTAAAGATGTTAAAATTTTTAGATTTTTTAATAATATGAAAGGAAATTTTATGCTGTTAAAAGTAAGCAATGTTTCAAAGCAGTATTCAAACGGAATAAAAGCCTTAAATGATGTGTCTTTTGAAGCTGAAAAAGGTCAGTTTATATCTGTTGTAGGACCTTCGGGATCGGGGAAGTCCACTTTGCTAAGAACTATAAACCGATTGATAGATGTTACACATGGAAATATACTGTTTGAAGATGTGCAGATTAAAAAGCTTAAAAATAATGAAATAAAAAAACTGAGAAGAAAAATCGGAATGATATTCCAAAACTATAATCTGGTCGAGAGACTGAGTGTTATAGAAAATGTGTTACACGGAAGACTTGGATACAAGTCGTTGCTGTCAGGAGTTTTAGGTATTTATACTGAAGAAGAAAAAGAAAAGGCTTTTGAGCTTCTTAATAAAGTGGATATGGGAAAATATGCGTATCAGAAATGCAGTGAATTAAGCGGAGGTCAGAAACAGAGAGTAGGGATAGCAAGGGCATTGATGCAGGAGCCGCTATTACTTCTTTGTGATGAGCCTGTGGCTTCTCTCGATCCTAAAACTTCCGAAAGGGTAATGGATTATTTGAGAAAGATTACCGATGAGATGAGTATAACCTGTATTGTAAATTTACATCAGACTGATATTGCGGCGAAATACTCCGACAGAATAATAGGTCTGAATCAGGGAAAAAAAGTATTTGACGAAGAAACGTCAAAATTTACGGAAAATATAATGAATAGCATATATTCGGATAATAATGAAGGACTTTAGCGATGAAAAAAAATGAAATTGAAAAAGATATTTTGAAAAAAAGACTTCAATCAAAAATAATATTTGTCATACTGTTTCTGATTGTTTATATTTCTTTTGCTCAAATTTTGGAATTTGAAGGAATAGTGAGTTTTTTGTCGATTCCTGAAGGAATAATATGGTTGTTTAAAAACTTTATTCCTACTCAAAATTCGTTGAAATACTTGCCTTTAATATTGAAAACAGGGCTTCATACAATTTTGACGGCTGTTACAGCAACAACGGTTTCGGGCTTTTTTGCATTAATTGCAGCAGTGCTCGGCTCGGAAACTATAGGGATAAACAGATTTATGAAAATTTTTACAAAAACAGTTGCTCTGTTTTTCAGAAATATACCTGTAGTTGCATGGTCTTTAATATTGCTTTTTTCCTTTAAGCAAAGTGAATTTACAGGATTTCTGGCATTGTTTTTTGTGAGTTTCGGCTATTTGATGAGAACGTTTACGGAAACTGTAGATGAAGCCGGAGAAGGAGTTGCGGAAGCTTTAAAATCCACAGGAGCCTCATATTTTCAGATAGTATTTCAGGGAATTATACCGAGTATAGCGAGTCAGCTTATATCATGGCTTCTTTATTATATAGAAAACGGCATCAGAGAAGCGACGCTTATAGGAGTTCTGACAGGGACGGGGATAGGATTTGTATTCGATTTGTATTACAAAAGTAACAGATATGACGGAGCCGGACTGGTTATTCTGGTAATTTTGATAATAGTTATAATAATAGAGCTTTTGTCGAATAAAATAAGAAAAGAAATGATATAAAGGGGAATGAAATGGAAAATTTGAAATATGCCCTAAGGACGAAAAAGAATAAAATAAAAATAAAAAAAATGACAAAATCGGGAATATATCTGTGGGGAACTCTTGGAATCTGCTTTATTATAAGTATTTTTAAATTGGCTACAATGGATACGGGAAATGTAAATATGGGTCAAGCGATTATAGAATTTTTCAAAAATATGAAGTTAATGTTTTTACAACCTCGGCTTTCTGAAAGATATACTCTTTTGGAAATATTTCAAAGCCTTGGAATAACAATATCTCTTGCAATATTTACGACTCTTATTGGTGCGTTTATCGGATTATTTTTTTCTTTTTTTGCGGCGAAAAATCTGTCCAATGAAAAAATATCAAAAGCAATAAAAATAGTAGTTTCATTTGTAAGATCCATACCGACAATTTTGTGGGTCATGGTGTTTTCCGTAGTTGCGGGAATAGGTGTGGAAGCTGCTGTTATAGGCATCTGTTTTCACAGTACGGGATATCTGATAAAAGCATATTCAGAAAGCATTGAAGAAATAGACAACGGAATAATAGAAGCTCTTAAAGCGACAGGTGCTTCCAAAGGGCAGATAATATTTCAGGGAGTTTTGCCTGCTTCGGTAACTTCTATTTTATCGTGGACTTTTGTACGTCTGGAAATGAACTTTACAAATGCGGTTGTTGTGGGAGCTGCTGCAGGAGTGGGAGGAATAGGCTATGAAATGTTTATGGCAGGGAAAATGTATTTTGACTCGAGAGAAATAGGATTTTTTGTATATTTGATATTCGGAACGGCTTTAATACTTGAAAGTATTTCCATTTATTTGAGAAGAAAATATATAGTGAAATCATTGTAAATTAAAGAAAGCTCACAAGAGAAAGAAAGTTTGGAAATAATGTTGACATTATTTAAAAATTAAGATAAAATAAAAATACGAAGATATGTTCGGAGAGCGAAGCGAACAGTATAATCAAAAGAAAGCTCAAATAGAAGATGAAGCCTTACCGAAAAACAGTAAGGCTTTTTTTGAGGGGAGACGGGGATTAAACATGGAATTCAGATTTTTGACGGAACAGTTTTATAAAGACTACTGTAATTGTGGTGAAATGGAAAAGAAAAAATTAAGACCTTATGCAGTTTTATGTATTGTAAATTATCAGGGGCTTACTTTTGCTATACCGATAAGACATAATATAAAATATAATTATGCAGTAAAAACAGTCAATAATCAGGGACTTGATTTATCAAAAACTGTAGTTATAAAAAATGATAAATATATTGATAATACTAAAGTAGCTGTTATTAATTCTGTAGAATATAAAATATTACTGTCAAAAAAGTATTTTATAGAACAGAAATTGGAAAAATATATTAAAGAATATAAAAAAGGGCTTAAAAATTTATCAGATTCCAAATACAGAAATCTTTGCGGAAAAAGTTGCCTGAAATACTTTCATGCAGAGTTGGGAATTTGAAAATTAATGCGTTTAATAAAAAAATTCAAATATAAGTAAAATAATAAATACACGAAATTTAAAAATATAAGAAATTTCAGAAAAAAATCACAATAAAAAATGACAAAACGGAAAAAATAATGTATAATATTATGAATAGTCTATAAAAATAGTTTAGACTGCAGAATGATTGAAAATTAGTGTAATTGTTCGGATTAAAAGGAAGGACTGTAAAATGAACAAGAAAATCAGAGGAATACTTTTGTTTGTTTTAGGAATATTTTTAATCTATCTTTTAATAAATAAAAATGGAATCCAGGCATCAACCAAGGGACAGGAAAATTTTTTGGCAATATTTTTAAATGCTTCAAGTTTGCTGTTTGGGAAAATGTCGTGGTTTGTCAGTATATTAATAACTTGTTGGGGAATATTTGATTTTTTCACAAGAAATATAAAGCTTAAATTTCATAAATCCAAAATAGCCGCATTAATAATTTTATTTATAGCGGATTCAATGCTTTTAATAAAAAAATCGGTAGTTTCACCGTTGCCAGACTCTTTTACGGAAGCAGGCAGAAAACTTCTGGAAATAGGTTTTAACCGTCAGAGCGGAGGGCTTGCGGGGGCATTGGCATCCATGCCGTTATACGGATTTATGCATTTACATATAGTAGAGGTAATATTAAAAGTCGTTACGGTAATATGTATATTGGTATTATTAAAGGAAGTACTGGTGTTAATATATGAAATTTTGGCAGGACTTGTTAAATATTATTCCAGTGAAGATTATAAAAAGAAATTAAAAATATTGAAAGCAAAAAAACAGGCTGAAAAGCAGGAATATATAGTTTCAAAAAAGCAGAGAAGAGAAGAGCTGCGTGAAAGACTTATCGAGTCAAGAAAGCAGAAATTAAGTTTTGAGATTTCCAAAAAGCCGAAAGACAGTTTTCTTCAGAAAACGGAAATGTATTCTGAAGCGGAACTGATCGATAAAGAAAAAGAATGGCTCGAATTACTGGAAAATCAGAAAAATAAAAACAGGCAGAAAGAGGAAAAAAATCCTGAAAAAAGGGAAAATATAAAGCCTGAAAAAGAGGAAAAACATTTCGATAAAAGTATTGAAATTGAGAAAAATAAAGACGAAAACAAAGAAAAACCTATAAGTAAAAACGATAATTTTGAGGAAAAACTCGAAATAAAATCGGAAAAAGTTGAAAATGAAGATTTAGAGAAGCTAAAAAAAGATTTTCAGGAAAAAGTTGAAACGGAAATAAAAAAAGAGTCTGAAATTATACAGAAAAGTCAAGAAAATGAAAATAATGATGAATACGAAGAACTTTTGAAAAAGTCCATCGAAGAAATATTTAAGTCGAAAGCAATGGATCCGAGTAAGAAAAAAGAGATAGAAAAAAGTATCGTGGAAAATGTATCTCATCTGGAATCGGTTCTGAAAGAATTCGGAATAAACGCAAAAGTTGTAAATTATGAATACGGACCGACCATTACAAGATATGAGGTTACAATACCTAAAGGCGTAAAAGTGAGCAAAGTTACTTCGTTGACAGACGACATTGCTATGAACCTTGCAGCCGAAAGCATAAGAATAGAAGCACCTATTCCCGGGAAAAATACTATTGGGATAGAAACACCGAATAAAATAAAAGAGCCTGTTCATTTTTCCAATATTATAAGAAATCCGCAACTTGAAAAAGGAGCATTGAACGTAATTTTAGGAAAAAATATAGTCGGACAGGACAGAATAATAGATATTGCGAAGATGCCCCATTTACTCATAGCCGGTCAAACCGGTTCGGGAAAGAGTGTGGCAGTTAACACGCTTATATCGACATTGATTACAAAAAAATCCGAAAAAGAAGTAAGATTTATAATGGTGGATCCTAAAATGGTAGAGCTTATGCCCTATAACGGAATACCGCATTTACTTGTGCCGGTTATAATAGACCCTCAGCAGGCTGCTATAGCCTTAAGATGGGCGGTCAATGAAATGGACAACAGATACAGACAGCTCATGGAAAACGGTGTAAGAAATATCGTAGGGTATAATTCTCTGGGATATGTGGAAAAAATGCCTTATATAGTAATAATAATAGACGAGTTGGCTGATTTGATGATGGTAGCTGCGGGAAGTGTGGAAGAGTCCATAGCAAGAATCGCTCAAAAAGCAAGAGCCGTAGGAATACACCTTGTTGTTGCAACTCAAAGACCGTCTACAGATGTCATAACCGGAATGATAAAGGCAAATTTGCCGAGCAGAATATCTTTTGCACTCAGATCCCAAATAGATTCGAGAACCATTCTGGATACTCCGGGAGCTGAAAAGTTGCTCGGACAGGGTGATATGCTGCTTCTTGAAAACGGTTCTTCCAAACTGGAAAGAATACAGGGAGCATTTATTTCCGATGACGAAGTTATGAAATTGACTACGGCACTCAAAACAAATAAAAAAGTCTCGTATATGGAAGAGATTTTAATTGAAACAGTTGAAAAAGGAAAGGAAACCGATCCGTTATTTGAAAATGCGATAGATGTAATAAAACAGGAAGGCAGAGTTTCCATATCACTGTTACAGAGAAAGCTCAATGTGGGCTTTAACAGAGCATCGAGAATTTACGAGCAGTTAAAAGAAAACGGAATAATCAGCGATGATAACCAACTTTTGATTGATGATTTTGATTAAAACAGGTATAATATGTTAAAAAATTTAGGGAATTAATAAAATAAAACAAAAAATAAAGGAGATTATAGTTATGAAATTTTTTAATTTTTTTAAGTTCAGCACAAAGCCGACAAGGGATATTGCAATTGATTTAGGGACGGCAAATACGGTAGTGTATGTAAAAGATGAAGGAATATTAATAAACGAGCCGACTTATGTGGCAATAAACGTAAAAACAGACGAAGTGGAACATATCGGAGAAAAAGCAAAAGAAATAATGGGGAGAACTGCAAAACATACTCAAATTATAAGACCTTTAAAAAATGGAGTAATTTCCGATTATGAAGTTACGGAAAAAATGCTTGCGGAATTTTTAAAAAGAATAAGAAAAGATAAATTTCAAAGTTCAAGGGTAATAATATGTGTTCCGAGCGGAGTTACACAAGTGGAAAGAAGAGCGGTAGTGGAAGTAGTAAAAGAAGCGGGAGCAAAAGAAGTTTATCTTATTGAAGAACCTATTGCAGCGGCAATCGGTGCAGGAATAGACCTTTTCGAGCCTAAAGGACACTTGATCGTAGATATAGGTGGAGGAACTACCGAAATAGCATTTATAGTTTCGGGAGGAGCGGCTTCGTCGAGATCCGTAAAAATAGCAGGAGACCATTTGAACGAGGATATAATGGAATATGTAAAAGAAAAACATAATTTATTAATCGGAGAAAGAACTGCTGAAGAATTGAAAGTAAATACTATAAGCCTGAAAGATAAAAATACCGACTTTGAAATAAGAGGTAGAGAACTTGGAAAAGGACTTCCTAAAAGTATAAAAATTGTTGCTTCGGAAATAGACGGAGCTATTGATAAAAATATAGATTTGATTATCGATGAGATAAAACTGACAATGGAAGGAATAGAGCCTGAAATTGCTGCCGATATATTTGAAACAGGGATTTATATTTCCGGTGGAGGAGCAGGAATAAGAATCTTAAAAGAAAAAATAGAAGAAGAGCTTAAATTGCAGGTTACAGTTTGTGATGAAGCTATCCATGCCGTTGTAAGAGGAATTGCAAAAGTACTGGATGACTTTGATTCCTATAAAAATATAATTATATCTCCGACTAATGAATATTAGTAACTTGACGGATAATCCGATGAGGAAAGTTAAGTATCGGGGTTTTTAGGGAGATGTATGGATATTAATGAAAATTTGGAAGACAGAGTTGAAACTATAGTATTTCTTTCAAAAGAACAGCTGACAGTGGAAGAATTGGCAAAATTCTACGAAATAGAATTAAGTAAAATGGAAGAAATACTTTTAAATCTGAAAGAAAAAAGAAAAACAAGCGGAATAAATGTAAAAATCGAAAATGGAATGATAATGCTCGTGTCAAATCCTCTTTACGGAGAAGATGTGAAAAGATTTTTCAATCCTGAAATGAAAATAAAAAAACTGACCCGTTCAACGATGGAAACCCTTGCAATAATTGCATATAAAGGGCCTATAACAAAAACTGAAATAGAGCAGATAAGAGGGGTAAGTGTGGAAAAGACAATGGCGAATTTGCTTGAAAAGAACCTTGTCTATATTTCGGGAAAGAAAAAAACAATCGGAACACCGAATTTATATGAAGTAACCGAAGATTTTTACAGTTATTTGAGTATTAATGACAAAACGGAACTGCCGGGATTTGAGCAATATGAAAAAATAGAGTTGTTATACAAAATGAAAGAAGAAGAAAACGGTGAAATACCCGAGTCGATAATGGAAAAATTAGAAAAGAAAGCAGAAACAGAGGTAGAAGATGAGACTGAATAAATATATGGCTGATGCGGGAGTATGTTCGAGAAGAAAAGCCGACGAAATGATAAAAGAAGGCAGAGTTACCGTAAACAAAAAAGAAGCCGTTCTGGGAATGGAAATATCTTCGGGGGATATTGTAAGAGTGGACGGTGAAAAAATAAAACTGAACACGGTTTACGAATACTATATGCTGAATAAGCCTAAAAGAGTTATATGCTCCAATGAGGACAGATTCGGAAGAAGATTAGCGATAGAGTATATAAAATCTAAAAAACGTCTGTTTACATACGGAAGACTGGATTATATGACCGAAGGACTTATTATTATAAGTAATGACGGTGAAGTGTATAATCATGTGATGCATCCGAGAAAAAAACTGTATAAAAGCTATATTGCCAAACTTAGCAGAGAAGTTGAAGAAAAGGATATGGAAGCATGGAAGCACGGAGTTGTAATCGACGGTAAAAGAACTGCACCTGCAAAAGTAAAAAAAATTGATAAAAAAGAAATAAGAATAGCTATATTTGAGGGGCGAAACAGACAGATAAGAAAAATGGTGGAAATTTTAGGATATACTGTAGAGTCGCTGAAAAGAGTGAAAGTCGGAGAACTGACTTTGGGATATTTACAGCCGGGAGATTACAGAGCACTTACAGAAGAAGAAGTAAGCTATTTGAAAAGTCTGTAAAGGAGAAAAATGGAAATTGAAAAGAAAAAATTAATATTTTTAATTGATTTCGATATAACTATCAGTAAAAAAGATTCTACAGATATGCTTCTTGAAACACATAATCCCAAGTACAAAATAAAGCTGAGAGAACAATATAAAAATAAGGAAATATCTATGAGAGAATTTGTTATATTCGGTCTGGAATCTCTGAATATTACAAAAGAAGAATACATTAAAACTTTACAGGATAAAGTTGACATAGATGTGTCATTTTTAGATTTTATAAAAAGCGGAGTGGAATTCAGAATAGTCAGTGCGGGAACAAGACTGAATATACAGGGGACACTTTTGAAGTATAATGTAGTTTTGGAAAATGAAAAAATTATTTCCAATGATATAAATTTTGAAGGAAAGAAAATAACTATTACAAATCCGTTTTTGGATAAGGAAATGTATTACGGAGTAGATAAAAAAGAAGCTGTAGAAAATTTTAAGCGACAAGGATATAAAGTGATTTTTGTGGGAGATGGACCGTCGGATTACCGGGCAATAGAGACGGCCGATTTTTCATTTATCAGAAAAAATACGAGAGCGATTGATTTTTGTAAAGAAAATAATATAAAATTTAAGGAATTTGATAATTTTAATGAAATTCTTTCATATTATAACGGGAAAGAGGTAAGTAAAAATGCTGACTAAAGAAGATGTTTTGAAAATAGCGAAATTGTCAAAACTGGAATTTCAGGAAGATGAAATAGAAAAATTTCAAACTGATTTGAATAAAATACTGGAACATATGGAAATATTAAATAATGTCGATACTACAGGAGTAGAGCCTTTGTTTAATGTTCTGGATTTAAAGGACAGACTTAGAAAAGATGAAGTGCAAAGTGTAGATATTAAAAAAGAACTCTTGAAAAATGCACCGAATAAAGATGATGATTTTATAATTGTTCCTAAAATAGTAGGTGGGGGGAATACAGATAATTAATCGAATTTTATGAGAGTTACGGCTCATAATTTTTGCAACATTTATATTTTACAACGTGAAAAATGTGATAGTGAGTGTAACAAAAACAACTTATTTTGCTTTTGTAGCGAACGGGCATTTTTGAGTATGTAAAATATTAAGTTGCCATATTTTTTCGCTTCCTTTTTTATAAAAAAGGAAGATAGAAGAATAATTTTACTGGAAAGGTGAAAAAATGGAATTATATAAAAAAACGGCAAGTGAAATAGCCGAAATGATTAAAAGTAAAGAGATAACATCAGAAGAAGTAACAAAACATTTTTTGGAAAGAATAAATTTACTGGAAGATAAAATAGGAGCATTTTCAAGTGTTTTAGAGGAAAAAGCATTGGAAAGTGCCAAAATATATGATAATGACAATAACGAAGAAAAAAGAAAAAATTATGATAATACATCGTTGTTCGGAGTACCTGTAGCATTGAAAGACAATATTCTCTCAAAAGGAGATTTGACAACAGCTTCGTCCAAAATTCTTGCAAATTATGAAGGAATATACGATGCGACAGTTGTGGAAAGACTGAAAAAAGCGGGAGTTCCTATAGTGGGAAAAGCGAATATGGATGAATTTGCAATGGGTTCATCAAATGAAAATTCTGCAATAAAATCCGTATCCAATCCTTGGGATTTGGAAAGAGTGCCCGGAGGAAGCAGCGGCGGTTCGGCAGCGGCAGTGGCGGCACAGATGATTCCTATAGCCTTAGGGACTGATACGGGAGGAAGTATAAGACAGCCTGCATGCCTGACGGGAACGGTGGGAATAAAGCCTACATACGGAAGAGTGTCGAGATATGGGCTTATGGCTTTCGGATCGTCTCTTGATCAGATAGGTGCATTGGCAAAATCTACCGAAGATTTGGCAAGAATTATGAAAATAATAGCGGGATATGATGAAAAAGACCCCACAACTGCTGATGTGGAAGTGCCTGATTATTTGAAAAGCATAAATAACGATATAAAAGGATTGAGAATAGGGCTTCCGAAAGAGTATTTTGCCGAAGGACTGGACAAAAATATAAAAGAAGTAGTAAATAAAGCGGTAGAACAGTTAAAAGGGCTGGGAGCCGAAATAAAAGAAGTTTCGTTGCCTTATGTTGAATATGCAATTTCTACTTATTATATAATTTCCTCTGCTGAAGCAGCATCAAATCTTTCGAGATATGACGGTGTCAGATACGGAGTGAGAAAAAGTGATGACAGTGTAGAAGATATGTATGTAAAATCAAGAAGTGAAGGTTTCGGACCTGAAGTAAAAAGAAGAATAATGATCGGAAACTATGTGTTGAGTTCAGGATTTTACGATGCTTATTATAAGAAAGCTTCTCAAGTGAGAAGACTCATAAAAGACGACTTTGAAAGAGTGCTTACTGAAGTGGATATTATACTTACGCCTACCTCACCTACTACAGCTTTCAAAAAAGGAGAAAAAAATACAGATCCTGTGCAAATGTATCTAGCGGATATTTACACAGTTTCGATAAATATGGCAGGAGTGCCTGCAATATGTGTTCCGGCAGGATTTGTAGATGGACTTCCTGTGGGAATACAGTTAATAGGAAATTATTTTAAAGAAGATTTACTGTTTAATGCGTCACATAAATTTGAAGAAGTCAGAGGAAAGATAGAGTATCCGGAAATTTAATGAATGGTATGGATTTAAATGAAAGGAGGAGATTAAATGTATAAGTCGATTGATCTGTTTGCAATTAGTGAAAAAAATATTACTGAATACAACATTCTCCTTAAGGAGAAAAACTATGATATTGAAAAATAGAAAATATTTATTCTTATTAGTAATATTACTGTTAGTATTTGGTTGTGGGAGTAAAAAAAGCAGTGAAAAAAATTCAAAGAAGAATAATGCAGTAAAAGCTAAAAGCTATGATGAAATACCCGAGATAGATTTTTCTAATAAGGACATAGATACCGCTACACTGCAAAATATTATTATTGGAAAAATGGAAAATCCTGAATTATCAAAAAGTTATAGAAATTTAGATATTTCATACCGACTGACATTTTTTCCTGACAGTTTCCATAATGATTATGAGGGAACTTTTTTAGATAATCAAAATAATTTTATAATACCGAATGAAGAGAAAATCAATACTTTCTCAAAAGAAATAGAAGGTATCGGTTATGAAGAATTGATAGTAAAGATGAATAAAGTTAAGGAGTGGCAAAAAAAAGAAGTAAAATATAAAAATGAAGAATTAGATAAAGCTGCTGAAAAATTTTTAAGTTCTCTTGAAGAAAAAATAAGAAATATTGAAGAGATAAAGCAATATTATAAAAACGGAAAGTATAAAGAGGATAATTTTGAAAAAGGGAAAAATTTATCCGAACAATATTTATCTAATCGGAAAAAAGTAGAGGGAAGTTTTAAAAAATTCAGTAATCAAAGAAATAGAGTAAAATACATTACAATGAAAAATACCATAGGTGTTTTGAAAGATATTGAGGGAAAAGAAGTAGAGTCAGATATAATAAAATTAAAATTACTTTTTGAAATGCTTAATGAAAAACTGTTCGGAACAAAATTATATTTGGATACATCTAAACCGTTTATTATAGAAGAAAAAGATGAAGTGCAGTATGTAAATGAGCTGAAAAGTATACAGAAGACAATTAAAAATTTACTTTCTGATATGAAGAAGACTGATGTTTCAAAGTTAGAAAAAGAAAATATTAATTCTGAAAATTATAAAAAATCAGTAAAAGAAATAGAAAAAATTTCAAGGGAAACCGGAAAAATCATAGATAACATTGAAAAAAGGAAAAATGAGAATTTGAACGAGATGATTTCTGATTATTCAAAAGAAATTAACTCCGTACTAGAAAAATTAAATTCAAATTTAGCGAATTAAGGAAAGGAAACAAAAAATGAGCATGGAATATGAAACAGTCATCGGACTGGAAGTGCATTGCCAATTAAAAACAAAAACTAAAGTATGGTGTTCATGTAACGCCGATTATGATAATGAAGTACCTAATGTTTCCACATGTCCTGTATGTACGGGACAACCGGGAGCATTGCCCAAGTTAAATGAAGAAGTTTTGAATTATGCAATAAAAGCTGCGTTGGCGTTGGATTGTAAAATAAACGGAGAAAGTCAGTTTGACAGAAAAAATTATTTTTATCCGGACTCTCCGAAAGACTATCAGATAACTCAGTATTTTAAGCCTTATGCTGAAAACGGAGAACTGCATATAGTTACAAACAGCGGAAAAGAGACTAAAGTAGGGATAGAAAGAATCCAGATAGAAGAAGATACGGCAAAAAGTATACATACGACTTCTGAAAGTCTGTTAAATTTTAACAGAGCATCCATACCTTTGATTGAGATAATTTCAAAGCCTGAAATTAAGAATGCCGAAGAAGCCTATGCTTATCTGAATACATTAAAAGACAGACTGAAATATACAAAAGTAAGTGATGTAAGTATGGAATTAGGGTCGCTCAGATGTGATGCCAATGTGTCGGTAAGAAAAAAAGGCGATACTGCTTTGGGAACAAGAACCGAAACTAAAAACTTAAATTCATTTAAGGCAGTTGTGAGAGCCATAGAATATGAAACAAACAGACAGATAGAAGTTATTGAAAACGGAGGAAGAGTAGTTCAGGAAACAAGGCTTTGGGATGAAGAACAGGGAGTTACAAGACCTATGAGAAGCAAAGAAGAAGCTATGGATTACAGATATTTTCCCGAGCCTGATTTACCGAAAGTTATTATTTCCGAAGAAAGACTGGAAAATGTAAGAAAGGAAATGCCTGAATTTGCAGACGAGAAAGCGAAAAGATTTATTAATGATTATAAATTAAATGAAAAAGAAGCTGTAATTCTTGCGGGAGAGCCTGAATTAGCCGAATATTACGAAGAAGTCGTAACAAAGTCTGGAGAACCTAAACTTTCGGCAAACTGGATGCTGACTGAAATATTGAGAGTATTGAAAGAGAAAAATACAGGAATAGAGAAGTTTTCAGTTTCTGCAGAAAATATTGCAAAATTGATAACACTTATAAAAAGTAATGTTATAAGCTCGAAAATAGCTAAGGAAGTATTTGAAATGCTGTTGTTGGAAAATAAAGACCCTGAAATTATAGTAAAAGAAAAAGGGCTTGTTCAAATAACTGATAACAGTGAAATAGAAAAAATAGTCGAGCAGGTACTGGAAGAAAATAAACAGTCTGTAGAAGATTACAGAGCGGGGAAAAGCAATGCGTTGAAATATCTTGTAGGACAGGCGATGAGACTTTCCAAAGGAAAAGCCAATCCGCAAATGATAAATGAATTGATTTTAGAGAAACTGGGTTAATTTAAACAGAGAATTTCGGATACTTGGGAAATGTTAAATTATAAGAATCTGATATTTTCGGAAAATTTTAAGATTCGGTTACGGGAGTAATATAAAATGAAAGAACGGAACAGTTTTAGATTCAGATTGATGATTTTGGTATTGTTTATATCGGCAGGATTTTTGTGGGTCATTATAAATCTGTTTTATATTCAGATTGTAAAAGGCAGTGAATGGCAAAAGACAGGAGAAATGCAGTACAAAAGTGAATTTACGGTAAAATCCAAAAGAGGACGTATAATAACCAACGATGGAGAAGTTTTGGCTTATGACGGGGAAACGTATGATTTGATATTGGATCCCACATTGATAGATCCTGAAAACATAGATAAACTTATGGAACTCTTGAAAAAAAATATAATTTCTTTTGATGTAAACAAAGTTAAAAACGATATTTCGGATAAAATGAGACAGAACAAAAAGTATCTGAAACTTGATTATATTTTGGGATATAATGAAAAAAGAGCTATTTTAGATGAATTATCCAAAGACAAAAGTTTGAAGTCGGGAGTATTTTTTGAAACAAATTATATAAGACACTATATAAGAAATAAAGCTTTTCAGGAAACAATAGGTTATATGAATACTGAAAATAAGGGTGTTTACGGAATAGAAAAAACATATAATGATCAGCTTACGGGAGTTGACGGGCTTATTGAAGGATTCAGAATACCGCGTAAATTTACTACGATCACTTCGTTAAAAGATACGAAAGAAGTAGTTCTTGCTAAAAACGGAGATAACGTAATATTGACTGTAGACAGTGTTTTGCAATATGCTCTTGATGAGGAACTGAGAAAAACTTTCGAGGAGTATAGTGCAGTTTCCACAATGGGAATACTTATGGAAGTGGAAACAGGGAAAATACTCGCGATGTCTTCATATCCCAAAGCGGAAAACAATGCTGAAGTAAAAAACAGACCTATAACCGATTTGTTTGAGCCGGGATCAATATTTAAGCCGATTACCGTTTCAACGGGGTTACAGTTGGGAGTAATCAATCAAAACAGTATGATAGAATCAAGCGGACATATAAGAGTAGCCGACAGAGTTATAAAAGACCATGATTCTTCCACTACGGGAAGCCTGAATTTGGAAAATCTTATAGCAAAATCGGGAAATGTCGGAATGGTAAAAATTGCTCAAATGATGAAAACTAAAGATTTTTATTCTTACCTTGAAAAAGTGGGATTAGGGAAAAAAACAGGAATCGATACTTATTCGGAAACTACACAGAAACTGTTGCCATTGAAAGATATGACAGAGGTAAAAAAATCCAATATTGCTTTCGGGCAGGGAATAGCCATGACACAAATGCAGATAATGATGGCTCTTAATACGGTAGTAAATCACGGTAAATTAATGAAACCTTATATTGTAGATCATATAGAAGATGATGACGGAAATATAATTTCTCAAAATTCTCCTGTTGTTCTGGAAAATGTTTTCAGTGAAGAAGTTTCGAGATTGAACAGATATTATATGGAAGCCGTTGTTACGAAAGGAACAGGAAGAGGAGCACAAATAGAAGGATATAATATAGGAGGAAAAACCGGTACGGCACAAAAATCGGGAACGAGAGGATACGAAACAGGAAAATATTTCAGTTCGTTTTTTGCATTTTTTCCGGTAGAAAATCCTAAATATGCAATACTGATAACAGTAAATGAGCCTCATGGAGCTTATTACGGAGCGGCAGTTGCATTGCCTTCGGTAAAACAGGTACTTGAAAAACTGATTAAATACAAGGGGATAAATCCCCAGGGAATTATAACTGCACAAAAACAGCAGATAGCAATAAATTCTTACACGAAAAAAGATTTGAAAAAAATATCCGAGGATTTTGGAAAAAATCTGATGCCCGACCTTAAAGGGATAAGTATGAGAGAACTGTTATCTGTTTATCCTCAGAAAAAGTTTCCGAAATATAATATTGCGGGGAGTGGAAGAGTAACAGACCAGTGGCCTGCAGCAGGAGCAAAACTGGATAAAAATACGGAAATAAAAATAGTGCTTGAATAAATTTAATAAAACGGAAAACAGAGGTTATAATGTATTATTATCAAATGTATGTGGAAAATAATAAAAATATATATACATATAAATCACAGGATAAATATGAAATCGGAGAATGGTGCATTGTAAATTTTGCCAACAGAAATAAAATGGCACTCGTTTTATCTGAAATCAATGAAACAGAGCTGACAATAGATACAGCAAAAATAAAATTTATTTCGGATAAAGCTCCTGTTTTGTCAGTGCCTTCGGTGATAATGGAACTCGTGAAATGGATAAAAGACTATTATTTGAGCGATTATAACAGTGTTATAAAAGCTGCTTATCCGGGAGCATTGAAATTAAATTATTCAAAAAAAGCGGTTTATGTAAAAGATTTGGAAATAAAAGAAAAGAAAGAAAAACTTTTTGAAAAAGAAGAAAGCGGAAAGTCTGAAAGTATTGAAAAATTTAACGAATATATGAAAAAAAAGAAAGAAGTTACTTTTCAGACACTGCAGAAAAATTTTTCGGAAAAAATTATAAATAAAGCAATAAGAGAAAAAGCTGTTACAATAGAAAAAAAAATAATAACTAAGTCTAAAATAAAAGAAAATACCGAATTAAAAAGTGAAATATTAAAAGACAGTGTTGTTTTGAATGATGAACAGCAAAAAGCCGTAAACAGAATAGAAAACGGTAATAATAAATTTTATTTAATAAAAGGAGTTACCGGATCGGGTAAAACTGAAATATACGTAAATCTTATAAAAAATGCAATGAAAGAAAATTGCGGGAGTATATTTTTGGTACCTGAAATTTCATTGACTCCGCAAATGATTGAAAGACTTGAGCGACAATTTTCAGGCTCGGTAGCGGTACTTCACAGTAAACTTACCGATGTGGAAAAAAGGGCGGAATGGTCGTTTATAAGAAGAGGGGAAAAGAAAATTGTAATAGGAGCAAGGTCCGCAATATTTGCTCCGGTAGAAAATCTGAAATATATAATAATTGACGAGGAACATGAAAATACTTACAAACAGGATACAAATCCCAGATATCATGTGAAAAATGCTGCTATAAAAAGGGCATTGATAGAAGAAAATGTAAAAGTAATATTCGGATCGGCTACACCTTCTTTCGAGTCTTATTATCAGGCGAAAAAAGGAGATTTAGAACTTATCGAACTGAAAGAAAGATTTAATAATGCAAAAATTCCCGAATATAAAGTAGTGGATCTGAATGAAACTCCGAATAATTTTTCCGATGAATTGCTGAAAGAAATCTCGAATACACTTGCAAAAAAGGAACAGGTGCTGCTCGTTTTAAACAGAAAAGCATTTTCCAATCTGTTAAAGTGTAAAGAATGCGGAAATATTCCGACATGTCCTAACTGCAGTATTTCTCTAAGTTATTATAAATATGATAATAAGCTGAAATGCAGTTATTGCGGATATGAAGAAAGATTCGACAAAAAATGTAAAAGCTGCGGTAGTGACAAAATGATACAGATAGGCAGCGGAACAGAGAAAATAGAAGAAGAGCTGAAAGAAATATTTTATGACGGAAAAATAGTCAGAATAGATTCGGAAAGTGTGAAAACTAAAAAAGATTACGAAAATCTGTATAACGACTTTAAAAATCAGAAATACAATATAATGTTGGGGACACAGATTATAGCCAAAGGCTTTCACTTTCCCAATGTAACCCTTGTGGGAATAGTTAATTCGGATATAATACTGAATTTTCCCGACTTCAGAGCGGCAGAAAAAACTTTTCAGCTGCTAGTCCAGTCGGCAGGGAGGGCAGGAAGAGAGGAAAAAGAAGGACAGGTTATTATACAGACTTTCAATAAGGAAAATGAAGTTATAAAAAAAACTGTAGAAAATGATTATGAAGGCTATTTTGAAAAGGAAATGGAAATAAGAAAACTTTTCAATTATCCTCCTTACGGCAGGCTTATTATTATTGTCCTGTCGTCTGATGAAGAAAACGGACTGGAAGAAAAAGTGAAAATATTTTATAATAAGATAATGAGTTCGGTAAAAAGAAAAATACAACCTGAAAAAAACGAATTTATATCAGAGCCTTTTAAAGCACCGATATACAAAATAAATACGAGATACAGATACCAGATATTTATAAAATTCAACAGAAATAATATAACTAAAATAAAAAATATAATAAGAGCGACTTTAAACGATTATAATGAAAAAAATATGAGAATAAGCGTAGACGTGGATCCTGTGTCTATGTTGTAATAAAAGTAAAAAGGAGAAAAATTTATAATGAATATAGTTTTATATGAGCATCCTACCCTCAGAACGAAATCAACCGAAGTGGATATTGTAGATGATGAACTTAGAAAAATACTGGACGAAATGGTAGAAACTATGAGAAAAGCTAACGGAGTGGGGCTTGCTGCAAATCAGGTGGGTATACCGAAAAGATTTTTCGTTCTTGAAGTGGAAAATAAAGTAAGAAAAATAGTTAATCCCGAAATAATAGAGTCAAGTGATGAAATTATCGAATATGAAGAAGGATGTCTGAGTATACCGGGAATTTATAAAAAAGTAAACAGACCTAGTGAAATAAAAGTAAAATATCTTAATGAAAAAGGTGAAGAAGTAATTGAGGAGTTAAAAGAAATGTGGGCAAGAGCTTTTCAGCATGAACTCGATCACCTTGACGGAGTGTTATTTATAGACAGAATATCCGTTCTGAATAAAAGACTTATTTCCAAAAAACTGGAATTGATGAAAAAAGAATTTGCCAAAGGGAAAAAATACAGGGAGGAATAAATCAGTGAAAACAATATTTATGGGAACACCTGAATTTGCAATACCGAGTTTGGAAACTGTTTATAAAAATACCGATTTGAAATTGATTTTTACTAAAGAAGATAAACGTAATGCAAGGGGAAACAAAATAATATTTTCTCCGGTAAAACAGTTCGGGCTTGATAATAATATAGAAATAATACAGCCTAAAAAACTTAAAGAGGCTGAAATTACAGAAAAAATAAGAGAAATAAATCCCGATTTGATAGTAGTTGTGGCTTACGGGAAAATCATTCCGAAAGAGATAATAGATATACCGAAATACGGTATTATAAATGTACATTCTTCTCTACTGCCTAAATACAGAGGAGCATCGCCTATTCACTCTGCTATATTAAACGGCGATAAGGAAACGGGAGTAAGTATAATGTACATTGAAGAAGAACTTGATGCGGGAGATGTTATACTGAAAGAATATTGTGAAATAACTGAAGATGATACTCTGGGAACATTACATGATAAGCTGAAAGAGTTGGGAGCAACGGGGCTCGGAAAAACTTTAAAACTTATCGAAAGTGAAAATGTAAAGACTGAAAAGCAGGACGATACAAAAGCGACTTTTGTAAAGCCTATTTCCAAAGAACAGGCAAAAATTGACTGGACAGATACCAAAGAAAATGTATATAATAAAATAAGAGGATTGAATCCTTTTCCGGGTGCGTATACTTTTAATGAAAAAAACGAAAATATTAAAGTTTACAAAGGAGAAAAGACTGATAAATTGTACGATGGAGAATTTGGAGAAATTGTAGAAATAATAAATAAAAAAGGACCTGTAGTAAAAGTTCGGAATGGAGGTATAATATTAACGGAAGTGAAATTTGAAGGGAAAAAAATTCAAAAAGGAACGGATGTTATAAACGGAAGAAAATTATTACAGGGAGAAAAACTGATATAAAAAATCTTAATAATTACGGAGGAAATAAATGAAATTGAAAAAAAATGATATATCGGACAGAGTGGTCCAGAGACTCACAAATTATTTATCAATTTTAAAAGAAGTCCGAAAATATGAAGAAGGAATAAATTCCATAGAGCTTTCAAAAATTATGGATACTACATCTGCACAAGTAAGAAAAGATTTGTCAACGTTTGGAGAATTCGGAGTAAGAGGAAAAGGATATGATATTGAAAAATTAATCGAAATTATCGAAGAAATTTTAGGGATAAACAAAGTAAATGATGTTATTATAGTAGGACACGGAAAAATGGGAGAAATGATAACTTCCAACAGTAAAGTCCTCGGAAAAGGCTTTAAAATAGTAGGAGTATTTGATAAAGATAAGAAAAAAATCGGAGAGAAAATTCCCGATTTGAAAATGGAAATAAAAAATGTGGAAGAAGTAGAAGATTTTATAAAAAATTCTTCGGAAGCGGTAGAGACAGCTATATTGGCAGTTGTAAAAGATCAGGCTCAGATTGCTGCTGAAAAGCTTATAAGAAGCGGTATAAAAGCTATACTGAATATGACAACATATAAATTGGAGCTTCCTAAAAATATAGTAGTTGTAGATATTGATATTTCTGCTAAGTTGCAGGAATTGAACTTCTGGAGATTGAATATAAACGACAGGGAGGAATAATTTGATAAAAATAGACGGAAAAGATATTTCTCAAAAAATTTTGAAATATATAGAAAAAGAACATAAATTATTAAGAGATAAATACGAAAGAACTGCAGGACTTGCAGTAATTATGGCAGGAAATAACCCTGCGTCGGAAGTTTATGTGAAAAATAAAATAAAGGCATGTGAAAGTGTAAAATTTTATTCGGAAATTGTCAGACTGGATGAAAATGTTACAGAAGCAGATTTTATAAAAGAAATTGAAAGATTTAATAAAAATGATAAAATAGACGGAATATTAATACAGCTTCCGCTGCCTGAACATATAAATGAACTTAAAGTTATAAATGCCGTTTCGCCTGAAAAAGATGTAGACGGATTTCATGTTGTAAATATAGGTAAAATGATGACAGGAGACAAAAGCGGATTTTTGCCGTGTACTCCTTACGGAATAATACAGCTTTTAGAAGAATACGATATAGATCCGGCAGGAAAAGATGTAGTAATTGTCGGAAGAAGTAATATAGTAGGAAAACCACTGGCTCTTATGCTTATAGAAAAATCTGCAACTGTACAGGTGTGCAATACAAAAACTAAAAATATAAGAGAAAAACTTAAAAATGCGGATATTGTAATAGCAGCCGCGGGGGTACCGAATCTTATAAGTGCTGAAGATATAAAAGAAGGTGCTGTTGTAATAGATGTAGGAATAAACAGAGTAAACGGGAAACTGTGCGGAGATGTCAATTATGAAGAAGTATCCGAAAAAGCGGGATATATAACTCCGGTTCCGGGAGGAGTAGGTCCTATGACAATAGCAAGTTTAATAAAAAATACTTTTAAATCATACATTAATAAAGTTGAAAAATAAAAAAGTGTAATCGAAAGGAGAGATCTTGTGAAAGAAAAAATAAAATTTATAAGAGAATTGGCTCAAAGTATGAATGAAAATAAAATTGAGGAAGTTCAGTATGAAGAAAATAACTTTGAGATACAGTTAAGAAAAAAAGGAAAAGAAAAAAGAACGGTGATTTACGGGGGAGCACCTGTAAATGTACAACCTGAAGCAAGTAATCAGGTATCTTCGGAAGCCGTTATTGACAATATTTCAACAGTAGCGGAAAAAGTTGAAACAACTGAGGAAATAAGCGGAACAAAAATAGAATCACCGATGGTAGGAACTTTTTATATAGCTCCGTCACCTACATCGGCACCGTTTATTAAAGAAGGGGATAATGTAACTGAAGGTCAGACATTATGTATAGTGGAAGCTATGAAACTTATGAATGAAGTAAAATCTTCAGTTTCGGGAAAAGTAAAAAAAATAATGGCAAAAGACGGAGATGCCATAAAAAAAGGACAGGTTTTAGTTATAATAGAATAGAAAATGATTAAAAAGTCCGAATTTAAAGGAAGGTGTAATATATTTTGGAAGAACAGAGGATTTGGGTAAAAATTATTTTATTAATTATATTATTATTTTTATCCGCATTTTTCTCGGCAACTGAAGCTGCATTGATTTCTCTTAAAAGAATTCATATAGGAGATATTAAGGAGAAAAATTCAAAAGAAGAAACACTGCTCAAATTATGGCTGAAAAATCCCAATGAACTTTTAACAACGCTTTTATTGGGAAAAACGGCAGTATATGTATTGTCGGTATCTACTGCAGTAATGCTTGCTGAAAGCTATTATAACAGTTTTTTCGGTCATATGAACAGATCATTTTATATGTTTTCGGCATTTGTCATTATAGTAATTATAATGCTTATAATTACTGAAATTACACCGAGAGTATTTGCCAAAAACAGTGCTGCGAAAATTTCCAGAACATTGATAGTTCCGTTAAATACGTTAAGAATTATTTTAAGACCGGTAATTTTAATTTTTCTTGAAATATCCAAACTTATAATTAAATTATTCGGGATAAAAGTAAAAGAACAGATGTTCGAGATAACGGAAGAGGATATAAAAACTTTCGTAAAAGAAGGAACAGAAGTAGGGGTAATCGAAGAAGGCGAAGAGGAAATGATACACAGTATTTTTGAATTTTCCGATACGACAGTTAAAGAAATACTTACTCCGAGAACGACAGTTTTTGCTCTTGATATGGAAAAAACCATAGGAGAAGTTTGGGATGAAGTAGTGGAACAGGGATTTTCGAGGATTCCTGTATATAATGAAACTATAGACAAAATAGTCGGTATAGTCCATATGAAAGATATGATAAAATACAACAAAGAAGAACATTCGGATATGAAAATTAAGGAACTGATGAAAGAGCCTTATTTTGTACCGACTACGAAAACTCTGGTTGAATTACTTGAAGAATTTAAGAAAAAACAGTCTCACATGGCAATTATAATTGATGAGTACGGGGGGACTTTAGGAATAGTAACTATTGAAGATTTGCTCGAAGAAATTGTCGGAGAAATAAGGGATGAATTTGATCAGGAAGAGGAAAGTATTCAGCAGATAAAAGAAACAATATTTGATATAAGAGGAGATACGGTAATAGAAGAACTGAACGAAGAACTTGATATTAATATGCCTGTTTCCGAAGAATACGACACAGTTTCGGGTTATGTTCAGGACGAGTTGGGAAAAGTTGCCGAAGAGGGAGATCAGGTAAAAGGAGACGGATTTATCCTGAAAGTAATGGAAGTTGACAATAAAAGAATAGAGAAATTGAGAATAATAATTACTGAAAAAAATAACGAAAGGGAAGCTGACGATGGAAAAGATTAGACCTAGAGTAAGAGTCGCCGGAATTTTAATAGAAAATGAGAGGATACTTTTAATAGAGCATTCCAAAAATGATAAAAAATATTGGCTCGTACCCGGAGGTGGTGTAGATTGGGGTGAAAGTACGGCAGAATCTCTCATAAGAGAATATAAAGAAGAAACGAATCTCGATATAGAAGTCGAAAGTTTCCTGTTTCTTTCGGAAACAATAGCTCCCAATAAAGAAAAACATGTGATAAATCTGTATTTTAAAGTAAAAAGAAAAGATACTTCCAAAGAAGATTTGAAATTAGGCAACGAAGAAATGCTTACCGATTTGAAATTTTTTGAAAAAGAAAAAATAAAAAATATAAAATTGTACCCGAATATAAAAGAACAGATTATAAAATTATTGAATAAAGAAAAGATAGTCCCGTATTTAGGATTGTTATGGGATAAGTAGGAGGAAAAAATGAAAACTGAAGAAAAAAAAATAGTGGAGGGATTAATAAGAACTATTCCCGACTTTCCTGAAAAAGGAATTGTATTCAGAGATATTACTACTGCATTAAAAGACAAAAAAGGGCTTAATATTGTAATAAAAGATTTTACAGAAAGATATAAAGATAAAGGCATTGATTATGTATTGGGAGCAGATGCGAGAGGATTTATTTTCGGGGCTGCTATCGCTTATAATATAGGAGTGGGATTTGTTCCTGCGAGAAAAGTGGGGAAACTGCCTGCAGAAACTGTAAAAATCGAATATGAGTTGGAATACGGTAAAAACAGTATAGAAATCCATAAAGACTCTTTTAAAAAAGGGGATAAAGTACTTATTGTGGACGATCTTCTGGCAACGGGAGGAACTGCTGCAGCTATGGTAAAATTGGTTGAAATGCTCGGTGCAAGTATATATGAATTGGCTTTTATGATTGAATTGGAAGATTTAAAAGGCAGAGATGTTCTGAAAGGGCATGAGGTTTATTCACAGTTGCAATATTAAACTTTTACCTACTTTTTAGAAAAAAGCAGCAAAAATATTTAATTTCCTTTTTTCAAAAAAGGTAAACGAAAAAACAGATCAAAATTTTTTAACTGCTTTTTAAAAAAAGCAGCAAAAAACAATCCGACTAAAATTTTACTAACTCGAAATAACTCACTGCACTATAAAAACAACAAACTCGCTACGCTCAAACAGTTGTTTTTATAACGTTTCGTATCGTATTTCTCGAAGTAAAATTTTAATGTCGGGAAAGATAAAGGATTCTTAATATTATATAAAAATAAAATCCCGCATTTTTGTAGTCGACACAATCCTACAGAACGTGGGTATCGGGAGTATACGAGGGCAGTTAATAAATCTCAAAAACGGAGAGATATTATGGAAGAAAAAGAATTATTGGGAAAATTAATTGACAGAATAAAGAAGAATAATCTTGAAGTTGACATAAACAAAATAACGGAAGCCTTTACTTTGGCTGCAGAATCTCATGGAGGCCAAAAAAGAAGAAGCGGAGAAGACTATATACTGCATCCTGTGGAAGTTGCAGAAATACTGGTTGATATGAGAATGGATACAGATACTGTAGTTGCAGGGATTTTGCATGATGTAGTTGAAGATACATTGATAACTTTGCCTGATATAGAGTATTCTTTCGGAAAAGATGTAAGTAAATTGGTTGACGGAGTAACAAAACTGAGAAATTTACCGAAAACGGACAGTAAAAAAATAGAAAATATAAGAAAAATGGTTGTCGCAATGTCTGAGGATATAAGGGTTGTGATTATTAAACTTGCAGACAGACTGCATAATATGCGTACATTAAAATATATGTCGCCTGAAAAACAGCAGATTAAGTCTAAAGAAACTATAGAAATATACGCACCTATTGCTCACAGGATAGGGATGGCAAGGATAAAATGGGAACTGGAAGATATAAGTTTCAGATTTTTATATCCGGAAGATTATAGAGAAATCAGCGATTTAGTGAATTTTAAAAGAAAAGAAAGAGAAAATTACACCCTTGAAATTATTCGAAAAATAGAAGAAGAACTAAAAAAACATAATGTAAAGTCTGAAGTTACAGGAAGACCTAAGCATTTATACAGCATTTACAGAAAAATGTACGAAAAAGAAAAGAAATTTGCTGATTTAAATGATCTGATTGCGATAAGAATAATAGTCGACAAAGAAGAAGAATGCTATAATGTTTTGGGGATAATTCATAATCTTTTTATTCCTGTTTCGGGCAGATTTAAAGATTATATAGCCGTTCCCAAGTCAAACGGATATCAGTCGATACATACGACTGTAAAGGGACCTAATGATCAGAATGTGGAAATACAGATAAGAACTTTTGATATGCACAGAATAGCTGAGGACGGGGTTGCTGCACACTGGAAATACAAAGAAAAAAAATCCAAAGCTAAAAATGAAGAATATTATGCTGCAGTTAAAAAGATGATTGAGACAAATTCTGAAAATCCCGAAAAATTTGCACAGACAATAACGGGGAATGTATTAAATCAGACAATATTCGTTTTTACTCCTAAGGGAGATGTAATGGAACTTCCGAACGGATCTACGGCACTTGATTTTGCATTTCAGGTGCATACACAGATAGGCTACAGAACTATAGGGGCAAAAGTTAATGACAGAATAGTTCAGCTCGATCAGGTATTGGAAAATGCTGATAAAGTGGAAGTTCTGACTTCGAGAAATACAAAAGGACCGGGAAAAGACTGGATTAATATGGTTAACAATCATAGTTCCAAGGTCAAAATAAGAAAGTGGTTTAAAGATAAGGAATTTGAGGAAAAAACTAAAGAAGGAGAGCAACTTCTTGAAAAAGAGTTTGAAAAACTGGGAATAAAACTGAAAGATCTGGAAGAAGATGAAAGAGTTTTCCTTTATATGAAAAAATTCAATATAACGACTATGGATCTTCTGTTTTATAAATTTGCGATGGGTGATTTATCCCTTGACGGATTTTTGAAAAAATTTGAGGTGAAAGAAGAAAAAAATCTGAAACAGGTTCTTGAAGAAGAAACTGAAAAAGGTAACAGACGTAAAGAAAAAAGTCAGGGTGGAGTAAGAATTTCAGGAACGGAAAATACAATGTACCGTTTTGCAAAGTGTTGCAATCCGCTTCCCGGCGATGAAATAAAAGGCTATGTTACGAGAGGTAGAGGAATAGCCATACATAGAGCCGACTGTGATAATTTTCATTCGTTAATGGAACATGAGCCTGACAGAGAGATAGAAGTGTCGTGGGATGAAGAAACTGCCAATTCAAGTAATGCCAAATATCAGTTTAACTTTACCGTTAAAGTTCTCGAAAGAAACGGAGTGCTGCTTGATATTATAAGAATACTTAATGAATATAAAATGGAACTTATAAATGTTAATACAAATTATGTAAGAGAAAATATGAACAGATATGTATTACTGCATTTCGGAATTATGATAAAAAACAGAGAAGATTTTGAAAGATTGGCGAATAATCTTAAGTCTATGAAAGATGTAGTGGATATAATAAGAAAGTAATTTGAAATGTAAATAAACAGAAAGTCGGAGGAAAAAGTAAAAAATGAGTAAATTTGATAATCCTGTGAAATACAGACTTGAAACGACAGACGGGAATGCCAGAGCAGGAGTAATAGAAACTCCTCACGGGTTGATAAAAACTCCCGTTTTTATGCCTGTAGGAACTCAGGCTACAGTAAAAGCAATGACAAGAGAAGAACTTGAGGAAATAAATTCACAAATAATTTTAGGAAATACGTATCATTTGTATTTAAGACCGGGAGACGAGCTTATAAATGATTTCGGGGGACTACATAAATTTATGAACTGGGATAGACCGATATTGACTGACAGTGGCGGATTTCAAGTATTCAGTCTGGGAGATTTGAGGAAAATAAAAGAAGAAGGAGTGCATTTCAGTTCTCATATAGACGGCTCAAAGCATTTTCTTTCACCTGAAAAATCAATATCAATACAAAATAATCTCGGTAGTGATATTATGATGGTACTGGATGAATGCCCTCCGGGATTGTCTACAAGAGAATATATGATTCCTTCTGTAGAGAGAACTACAAGATGGGCAAAAAGATGTATAGAGGCTAACAGAAATAAAGATAGACAGGGACTTTTTGCCATAGTTCAGGGTGGAATTTACGAGGACTTGAGAGATAAAAGTTTAAATGAACTTACAGAAATGGACGAACACTTTGCCGGATATGCTATAGGAGGGCTTGCAGTAGGAGAGCCGAGAGAAGATATGTACAGAATATTGAAGTATATAACTCCGAAAGCCCCTGATAACAAGCCTAGATATTTAATGGGTGTGGGAGAGCCTCTTGATATGCTTGAAGCGGTAGAGCACGGAATAGATATGATGGACTGTGTTCAGCCTACGAGAATAGGACGACACGGAACAGTGTTTACAAAATACGGAAGGCTTGTAATAAAAAATGCTGCATATTCGCGAGATAACAGACCTTTAGATGAATGTGACTGTTATGTATGTAAAAACTATACAAGAGCGTATATAAGACATTTGTTTAAAGCTGATGAAATACTGGGACAAAGGCTTGCAACTTACCATAATCTTTATTTTCTTCTTAAATTAATGGAAGATGCAAGAAACGCCATTTTGGAAAAAAGATTTAAAGAATTTAAAGAAGAATTTATAAAAAATTATACTATGGGAAAAGACAGCGATTGGATAAAGCCTTTTTCCATTTAAAGGAAATTTTATTTATGGATAAATTGGATGATTTTTTGAGATATTCTACACTTTTTCTGTATTACGGAGAATTGTTTTCCCAAAGACAGAAGCAGTATCTGGAACTGTATCTTGAAGAAAACGAGTCATTGAGCGAAATTGCCGAAAAATATGAAATTACAAGACAGGCAGTTTTTGATAATATAAAAAGAGGATTTAAACAGCTTGATGAATATGAGAAAAAGCTCGGAATGTTTGAAAGAGAAAAAGAGTTGAAAAAAAAGTTGGAAAATTTGAAAAATGATTTTACAAAAGAAAATTTGGAAAAAATAATAGAAGATTTTGATTATAATGAGGTGCTTTAATGTTTAATAGCTTAGGAGACAGATTTAAAGATATATTTAAAAAAGTGAGTGGTCAGGGGAAACTTACCGAAGCCAATATAAAAGAGGCTTTAAGAGAAGTCAGATTGGCATTGCTTGAAGCTGATGTAAACTACGGAGTTGCTAAAAATTTCGTTGCAAAAATAAGAGATAAAGCTCTTGGCGAAGAAGTGATAAAAGGTGTAAATCCTACACAACAATTTATAAAAATAGTGCATGACGAATTAGTGGAAGTTTTAGGCGGAACAAACGTACTTATAGCAAAATCTCCTAAAGCACCTACAATAGTAATGCTTTCAGGATTACAGGGGGCAGGTAAAACAACTTTTGCGGGGAAACTGTCGAAACACCTTAAATCCAAAGGAGAAAGTCCTTTTCTGATTGGAGCCGATGTTTACAGACCTGCGGCAAAAAAGCAGCTGAAAGTCCTTGCGGAACAGGTGAAAGTACCGTCATTTACTATTGATGAAAGTACGGATGTAATCGAAATATGCAAAAAAGGAATAGAAGAGGCTAAAAATGTTCATGCCACTTATGTAATAATAGATACTGCAGGACGTCTTCACGTAGATGAGCAGCTTATGGAAGAGATTCAGAATATAAAAAGCACGTTCAACCCTCATGAAATACTCCTTGTAGTTGACGGAATGACAGGACAGGATGCCGTAAATGTGGCTAAGACTTTTAATGACAGACTTGATATAACAGGGGTTGTTTTAACAAAACTTGACGGAGATACTCGTGGAGGAGCGGCACTTTCCGTAAAAGAAGTCGCAGGAAAACCTATTAAATTTATAAGTGAAGGAGAGAAACTTGATGATATAGCTCCTTTTCATCCTGACAGGCTTGCTTCGAGAATACTCGGTATGGGAGATGTAGTATCTCTTGTGGAAAAAGCTCAGGAAGTTATCGATGAAAATGAAGCGAAGAAAATGGAAGAAAAATTCAGAAAAAATCAGTTTGATTTTGAGGATTTTTTGAAACAGTTCAAAATGATAAGAAAAATGGGCTCTCTTGCAGGAATTATGAAAATGATACCGGGTGTTGATACGGGTGCTATTGATATGGCTATGGCTGAAAAAGAAATGAAAAGAGTGGAAGGAATAATTTTTTCGATGACAGTTCAAGAAAGAAGAGATCCGAAAATACTGAACGGAAGCCGAAAAATCAGAATTGCCAAAGGAAGCGGAGTGGAAGTAAACGACGTAAACAGGCTTATAAAGCAGTTTGAACAAATGAAGCAAATGATGAAAATGTTTAACAGCGGTGCAATTCCAGGACTTGGAGGAATGAAACCGAAGTCTAAAAGGAAGAGATAATTTGATTCTGCTTTTTCAGGAAAAAGTATTGAAAAAATTTTACCTACTTTTTATAAAAAAGTAGCAAAAAGTAGATGACTAAAATTTTGATGTCGGAGAAAATTAAAGGTTTTTTAATAAAAAACAGAGAAGAAAATAGAAAAGAGATTAAAAAGAGGCGATAGAAGCCTCTTTTTCTTTTGAAAAAAACAGTTGACTAAATTTGAAAAATATAGTAATATAAACTATAACATTAAAATAAAATTTAACTATAGTTGATTATTAAAAATTAAAACAAAAATTTAAAATTAAAAATTTAGAAACAAAAAGAGTTCAGTAATATCATAAAAATAAAATTTAAAAGTTAATATCACTTGAAAAAGAATACTTCTAAAATAAAAAATCATAGTGAAATAATTGATTTGTTTAAATTCTTTATATATATTTAAAATTGATTAATCATAAACAAAGATTAAATAATATTGACAAATCAAAATAAGTCGGGTAAAATTGTAATGAAAAGATAAGTTTATAATAAATGAAATATTTTTAAAAAGAAAACGGGGAGTTAAATTGAGAAAAATAAAAAAAGTAAAAATATTTTTTAATTTAATAAAGTTTCTCTCTTCAAAAATATTTACTTGAATAAAAGAAAGGACAAAAATGTTTGAAAATAAATATCCTGTATTCAGGAAAGGAAATGTTGTAGACAAAGAAAGTTTGGAGTTACTGAGAGATAATCCTTCGGAAATATTGAACTTGATGTATTTTAATAAAAAAGACGGTATCATAAAAGGATTTGATTTGATAACTGATGAGGAAAATAAAGAAGTTATCGTTACAAAAGGTATTGTAAAATATCAGAACGAGATATACTGGATGTATGAAGATTATAAATTTAAAATGCCTGAAACGGAAAACAGATATGTACTTAAATTACGATTGATTTCCAATATAGAAGAAAGAAAATATTATAAAAGAAAGGGGGAATTTGTTCTTGAGACATTAGATGATTCAGGAACAGACGGAATAGAAATAACAAGATTTATTACAAGGGAGGGAGCTGAATTAAGAAATGATTATATGAATTTTCAGGATTTAAGAAGAGATTTCAATCTACTCGAAATAATAAACAGCAAATATTCATCAAATCACAAATTTGGAACTCTTCATCCGAAAATAACCAAGCTTTGGGGTTCGGAAGCTGCAAAAAAAGAAAATTTGGATATATTTGACATAAATTTTTATGTGAACTGCTTACAAGGTCCTGTAGAAAGGGAAGTGATAATTTCGTATATAAATGCTAAATTGAATCTGCATAAGTCGGATTATACAAATGAAGAATTATACATGAATTTATTGAAAATACTCGATGAATTGGGAAAGGAAAGGAAAAATGTTGAAAAAAGGAGAGTGATACCTCAAAAGATAACTATAGAATAATTGTTTGCAAGGAGAGGAACTGATATGGGAAAAATTGCGGTTGTTTTAACAGTTTGCGAAACAGGGGTCTTAGAAAAGGGAAAATAAAAGAGGGTTAAAGGTTAAAAATGAGATGAGAAACAAGGTACAGACAGAATAAAAATGACTAAAAGTTTATTATAGGGAAATAAGGAGAAGCTAATCTTTGATTTATTAAATGTTGAAAATATAATAATTGTGGAAGTTCTCATTATTTCCCTTGAATATAAAAAATTAATCTGGAATGAGAGGAGATATAGAATCGTGAAAAAAAGAAGATTTTATGAAGTCCTTATAATATTTATTGTGCTTGCTTTTAATAGTTGCGGAGAAAATACAGATAAAGAAAAAACAGAGCTGAACTCTGATAATAAAACTAATAAAATCAGCAGTAGAAATAATGATCAACATAATGAAATTGATAATAAATTAAAGAACGGAATAACAAAAGAGAATATTACAGCATTAAATGATTATGCTTATGAGTTGGAAAAAAGGGGAGAGTTAAAAAAATCGAAATATTTATTGGAGAAAATATTGGAAAAATTTCCTGATAGAGATGTTGCAAATTTGAATTATGCAGATGTGTTATGGAAATTAAAGGAAAAAGAAAAATCTGAAAAATATTATAATAATTATATAAAACTTTTAATAAAGGGAAATAAAATCAAAAAGTTGTTATCTAATAATAAAGAAATATATTTTTCAAATACGGTAAAATTAAAAAAAGTAATTTCAGGATATGTTAATAGTGATAAAAATGAAGATTATTTAATAGAGTATTCAAATATAACTGATGATAGATTTGATATAGCAAATGGAGGTTCTGGGGAAGATATAGAATTTACAGACAGAGAATATAAAAAAGGTAAAAATACAAAATGTTTAAAGTTTCTGGTAAGTGTCGGAAATGATTATAAAATATTTGATAATTGCAAAGTAATAATACCGTTGACTTTAAGAGGGTATGGCGGAAGAGCTGGTAGTCAAGTATATTATGAAATAAAAAATAACAAGTATATAATTTTCGACAGAAATATGGACTCTAATCAAAGTTTCAGCGATTATTATATAGAAATAATTTACGATAAAAACAATTTAATTGTAAGCCAGATCAAAAGTAAAAGTTATGAAAAAGTTACTGATACTAATGGAAATAATAATATAGTTGAACGTGAAGAAAATATTCATAGGGTTAATAAAAAAATTGAAATATTTGATATGTCGAAAGAGGGTTTTTAGGTATAAAAAAGTGGGGGAAAGAAAATGGAAGTAACAATAGAGCAGTTAAAAAAAATGTTTCCTGGAGGAAAAGAAAAATTATTTGTATCAACAATAGATGAAATAAATAAATGTTTTAAAAAGTTTAATTTAGATTCATGTTTAGCTTATTCACATTTTTTTGCTCATTTTAGACAAGAAACAGACTATGTTAGCTTTGAAGAAAGTTTAAATTATAGTCAAGAACAGCTGATAAGTACATTTTCTAAATTTAGAAACAATAGAGAATTAGCAGTAAAATATGGGAGAAGTCATGGGAAAAAAGCTAATCAGGAAATGATAGGTAACATAGCTTATGGAGATAGAAAAGAACTAGGAAATAGAGGGATAAATAGTGGAGATGGATATAAATATAGAGGACGCGGATTGATACAGGTAACAGGAAGAAGTAATTATATGCAAGCAACTCAAATTTATAATAAAGTTTTTGAAGAAAATATAGATTTTGTTTCAAATCCTGATTTGATACTACAACCTAAATACGCAGTAAGAGCATCTTTTGCAGATTTATTAAACAAAAAGTGCGAAACATATGTAAATATTATTGAAGAAAGTAAAAATGGAATTGAAAAATATAGAAAAGCTTTTGATTTAATAATGGATAAAATAAATAAACATACAAAATCTAGAGAAAAAAGATGGAAATATTTTAAAGAGAATTTTATGACAATATTTCAATGTTCTGTAAAAGATAAGGTAGTTCTTAAAAATGATTCTAATGATGACAATAAAAATATAAATAAACAGTCAAAAACTTTGGAAAAATCCAATGTCAAAGGGGAGGCAGTGGAGGATAAAGAAGGAGTCTATATTTTTAACGGTCAAAAATTTCAGGAAGTATGGGATAATGAAGAGTATAAAAAAGACAGAGCGGAAAATAAGAAAGCTCCTGATATAGTTTTCGTTAATTCAAATGAAGTTGTACTTAAAAGACTTCAGGCAAAATTTCAGGATGAAAGTATGTATAACAAGGATTATGTCAAATATATTGAAACAACTACAGCGAAAAAAGTATTGGATGAAAATAAAGAAGATATAAATGTAATCCTGAAAATTTATGACGAAGCGACAAAAAATAACGAAAATATAGGAAATGTAATAAGACAGCATGGATTTGATTTATTGAGAGGAAGAGACGGAATAAATGAAGTATTAAAAATACAGGACATAATATACTATATTTTTTCATACCCTATCCCGAATAAAAGTAAAATAGAATCGTTGGAATATGTATTGAGTCAGTATTCGGCGAAATATGTATTGTTTCCCGATCGGAAACCTTTAAGGGAAAATAGTGAAAATAAAGAATTGAGTTTGGAAAAAATAAAAAATATAGTAAATGAAGTAAACACGGGTAATGAAAATGTTTCAGAAAGAAAAGTAGAGAAGAATAACCTTCCTGAAAAGTACAATAAATATATGGAAGGAATAAAGGATATTGATGAAATAGTAATAAGAGTGACTAAAAAACCTTCTTCGGAATTTTCAAAGATGAAATGTGAAAATTTGATAAGAGAGTTGGGAGAATCGGACGAGCATAGAAAAAGTTATTTGACAGACGAAAACGGAGTGAGACATTTTCCTCTGGCAAGAAGGCTCATAGACAATATAATAATAGAGTTTTTAAAAATTCAGACAGGTTTTAAAGAAGAAAAAGAAATTAAATATTTTGATAATCATAAATATAAAGACAGTAATATTGTGAGAAATTATTTATTGTGGTATGTTGAAAAGCAAAACGGGATTGATTTACCTTCAAAAAACGAAAACGGACTTTATAACAGATTGGAAAAATTGGGAAAGGAGATGAGGGTAACTACAATTTTGAACGACTGGATAAATTCAAAGTCCGCAATTAAAGTGAGAAATATAAGAAAAATAAGCAATCTTATAGACGAAGTATACAGTGAATATAGGGACAATAATGATTTTGAAAAGGATAAATCAATAATTCATAATTTATTTAAAGACAGTAAAGAATTGAGAGATTATGCTGCGAATATTGATTCTATGGATTTATACTCTTTCTACAGAAAGTTTTATGATTTGAAAAATATAGTAAAACCTAATCAGGAGATGTTTGTAAATGATAATTGCATGTTAAAGTGTACACTGGGTCAGGATATAAGCAGACTTATAATCGCTGAGGATAGCGTAACTCTTAAAGGGGGAAAACAGGCAAATATAAATGATAAAAAAATAATGCCTTTTAAAATGTGCAAAGCTATCGGAATCTGTAAACCTGAATTATTGGCAATGTGGGAGAAAAATACCGATGTAAAAGTCAGAAATCATCCTGCATTACTTGATATCTCTACTATACAATGTAAATACGGGGGAACTGTAAGCATAGATGATGCAGGGCAGAAGGAAATGGGTACCGCAGTTACTGAAAACAAAAAAACCGAGGAAGCTCAAAGAGATGCCGATTGCGAGTATAAATTGTTAATAGATATTTGCAGAGATATAAATAATAATTTTATGCAAACCGAATTGAAAAAATCTTCTCAAAAATATGCAAAATGGAGAAAATACAAACAGGAAACTGAAAAAAGAGCTGTTGAATATTTGAAAAATGACGTAAAAGAAGTTCTGGGAATGGGGAAGGCTGACGAAAAAAAGAAAAAAGAATACGAGAAATTTGTAAAAGATAATAAGAAAAAAATGGAAATAGCAAAAACAGAAGCGTCGGAAACAAGAGAAAAAGAACTTAAAAATAAAATAATGTCGACATTTTTGGAGGCGAATAAGAGAGTAAAACAGTTATCGGGACCAAAACTGGATACGAAAGGGGTGATCAGAAAGTCGGGAATATCATTATGTGATTATGAAAGAAAAAATTTTTATTCAGCTAAAATATTGCCTGCAATAGTATACGGTTATTTAATGAAAGCAGGGAATCTTAATATGGATAGTCAGGAAAGGCAGACAATAGAAAATGAACTGAATAAAGATGCCGTAGGAATAGGGACTGTAAATATAGATTTGACAGGTTATGGAATAGACAGTAAATTTAAAAAATCAAAAGATAGTCAAAAAATGAAAATTCCGAGTTCGGAAATAATGACTTGGGTAGGTATAGGAGAATCTCTATACGCAACAGTGAAAAATATTCCTACAGAATGGGATATTCAGAATAAAATAAGGGAACAGGGAAAATCTGTGGGAAGATGTCCATTCAACCAAATGGAATGGAATCAGAATCATAAGGAAAATAAACCTTTAAAAGATGTACCTCCTTTGCCTGAAACAGTGACAGAAAAAGATAAATCTGATAAGATTTCATCAAATAAAGAAACAGGTAAAATTGTTCCCGATAAGAAAAATGAAACAGGCAAAAGTTCTTCTAAAGATTCTGCGGAGTCTTTCTGTAAAGGAGATAATTGTCCTCATGTGGGGGTTGAGAAAAAGGCACCTTGGATTAAAATAGCACAGGAGCAATGTGAAAAATATAAGGGTAAAAAAGAAGGTAATGAACCTCTTTATAGCCAAATAAAAAATGTTTATTTTGTAATAGCCAAGCATGAGAAAAAAGATCCGACTAAGGAGGCATGGTGTGCAGCTTTTATTTCTTATTGTATAAATAAAGCAGGCTTTAAAAATTCATCGTATCCTTCTGTAGCAGGCTATGATTGGGGTGTTGCACCAAGAAAAGGACTTCCGAGGCGAGGATGGTTTGAAGGAGAAAAAACAAAGCCTTTTGTGGGAGCAATAGGAGTTTTTAAATGGCATAACGGATATAGCCATGTAGCTATTCTGATAGGAAAAACACCGAAAGGAGCTCATGTTTTTTTAGGCGGAAATCAAAATAATGAAATCAATGTAACAGCATATTCTGAAAAAAGAATTGACTATTACATGAAACCTAAAAGTTATACTATATCTTCAGAAGAATGGAATTTACCGATAATAACAAAATATAAAAATTCAGGTTCAATAGGCTAGAAATGATAGAAAGAGAGGAAAAATGAAAAAATATATAATAATTTTTTTGATTTTAAGTACGTTAAGTATTTCCGAAATAAAATATACAGGAAATAAGTATGAAAAAATTAAATCACCAAAATATACTACTTATGATACAGAATTGAAAAGTTTAAGAAGAGTCTTGCTTGTTATTGCAAATGCAAGAGTTAATAAAAGGTATGTGTTGGAAAAAAATGATAAAGATATTTTTAAAGGGAATCCTTATTATAATAATGATGAATATTTAAAGCAAACATCAAAATTATTGCTTAGTTTAACAAATGAACTTAAACAATTGAATTATCGACATGAAATATTTAAAAAAGCCAATATAAGAGGATATGAGTATATTTGTTCTCTTGAAATAACTGAAAAGCCTACTCGCATAGGTTATATTGAAGGAGAAATTTTTGGGACGGTAACTTGTAGTTCGGAATTTGACGATATGAGCAGATTTGATGAAATTTATTTGAAAAAGGTAGGAAACTCATACTATATAATGGATTGGTTTATAAGCTAGAAAAAATCTCATTTGA
The DNA here is from genome assembly GCF_007990505.1 of Pseudoleptotrichia goodfellowii. NCBI lineage: Bacteria > Fusobacteriati > Fusobacteriota > Fusobacteriia > Fusobacteriales > Leptotrichiaceae > Pseudoleptotrichia > Pseudoleptotrichia goodfellowii. The sequence goes on from NZ_AP019822.1 coordinate 224,583, forward strand.
AAGGAAATTACTATGCAAGGGGAAAGGGAAAGAGAGGAACTTGAAAAGAAGTTGCTTGGAAATTCAAGCAGAGAGCTATTTTTTGAGTTGAAAAATGAAACAGATAAAAGATTTTCCGAAATTAAAGAAAAATTTTTTGAAGTTCAAAACAATAATTATGAGGAACTTTTTATTGAAACGTTATTAGTGGATGAAAAAGAGGCATATAAATTCGGAGGAGCTTTTTATCCTATAGTAAGTGAAAATCAAAATATATCCGATATTTTTAATGAAAATATATATTTTGAAAATATGTATTTGGATGTACCTTATTATCAGCTGAAAGATATAGAAGAAGAAACGTTTAATGCTTGGATACATACTGATGATGAAACTTATGAAATAAAAGTAGTGCTTGAAAAAGATATACGATATGGGGAAAAGATAAAAAGACTTTATGAGGCATTTGAGCTGAACGGACAAAACTGGAATACAGTAAATATGTCTCATATAAAAAGAATGTATCGAATTAAAGTATCGGATTATGATTTTGAAATGACGGATAAAATATATGAAGGGGTTAAAAATAAGAAGTATAAAATAGATTATGATTTTGAGTACTATGATGATAATGTAATAAGAGGAAAGAAGCTGCTTTGGAATGTGGAAGAAAAACAGATAAAAAGTACAATTTTTATCCGTCCCACAAAAGTTGATATTTCATTTGAGTATATTTTGAAATTTGATGAAAATGAGAAATTATTAATTGAAAATAATGATAAAAATGATATTTTGTGTTGTTATACAGAAAATAAAAATGAGTTAAGTATAATTTCCCGAAGGGATGATAACAGTATCTGGAAAGTATTTTCAATAAAATCGGTAGAACTATGCAGAAAAATTATGGAAATGAATTTTAATAAGGAAAATCTCGATTATATTCATTTTACAAATTATAGAGAAATCAGTTTTGTAGATAAAATAAGAAAACATTATAATAATGAAAATGGAATAAGAAGCAAAGCCTATTTGGAAAAGAAGTTTTTTGATTATGAGTTTATAAAAAATAATTTTGAATTAAAAGACGTTGTTTTTAATAAAGAAAAGGAAAAAAATATAGATGTTTATAATTGTAATGAATTTGTAGAAACTGATTTTGATTTATTTCAGAAAAAAGGGAAAATCGTATTAAATCTATTTGTGAAGTGTTTAAACAGAAATAAGTATACAGAAGATATGCTGAGTTTTATTGTTTCGGAGATACAATGGAGAATGCCTGAATACGATTGTCGAGGATATCTGATATGAGTAAAAGAAGAAGAGAAGGATATGAATATATATGGTGTCCAAAAGTTGACATAAGTAACGTCATATTTTTAATAAAAGAAAATGCTTCCCCTTATCTGGAAATAAACAGTGATTTTATAAACGAAGACTTTCAGGGAGAGAATAATATTATAGAAGTGAATCCTTATATAAGATTTAATCATATATTTTCGGATTTTCTGTATACTTTTAAAAATATCGAAGAGAAAAAAGGATATTCGGATTTAATTAATAAAAAATTTAAAAATAATCTTGAGCATAATGCTCTGGCATACTTGAGAGAACTTGATTTTGTAACAGGAACAACTGTTGCTGATATATATTGCGAATATATATTAAAAGACATAGAAAAAGGGAAGTTTGGAAGAAATATTTTAAAATACTTTCGGAGAATGTCGGAAGAAGATAGAAAAATAGCAGTTTTATTGATTTATAACAATATTTCGACTAAAATTGAGAACAGAAAAAGTTTTGAACTTGGGATAAAATACTTTTTTCCTGACAGTATTATTTATATGGACAAATTTGAGGACAATAAAATAATTGTTTATATAAATTATAAAAAAGATAAAATAAATACAGCAAAAATAAGGGTTTTAGAAAGTCTGTTTTTACCGTTCGGAACGACTTTGAAATGTTATTGGGGGCATCATTTTGGTGTGATTGGTGTAAATGATACTATGAAAATAGGGGAAGTATCAGTATTTTAAGGAAGAGGGGGAGAAATGAAATACAAAATAAAAATAACGGATAATCAGAAGAAAGAAATAAATATAAGTGAAGATGAAATCATAGAAGTAAAATATAATATCGGATTAACGGAAAAAAATGATTATGCAAATAACAGAAGCTCTGTTGAAATGGAAATAACAGGAAAAATAATTTCCAATTTGGAAAGTACTGATTCGGGAAATTTAGGAATAAACGATGATTTATATGAAAAGAATAAGAAAAATATTATTGATCTGGTAAGCTGGTCCGAATCTTATCTGGGGGATAATGATTACAGAAATATTGAGGTAGATGTAGATTTAGGCTCCGATAAAAAAATAAATTATAAATTTTCCGATATGTTTGTGCATAATTTTTTTCAGGAGCTCAGTATTGAAAAGGGGATCGGACTTTTTGTAATAAAGCTGAAACAGAAATTTCATCAAAATCACAAAATTGAAATAAAGTAAGATTGGGGGAAATATGGTTAATTGGGAAGGGATGTATGAGGGTAAGGATATAAGTATTGTTTTAGACGGAAAAAATCTGAACGGATTTATATTAAAAGACTTTGTTTTGGAAGAAAGCATAAATGAACATCAAAAATTGAATTTGCAGATAGAAACAGATATAAGTCAAAAAAAGAATTTGGAAAATACAGTTTCTAAAGAAGATATAGAAGTAAAAATAGAACTTCGTGAAATGAAAGGGAAAAGAAAAATATTTCAGGGAATAGTTGATTATTTTGAAGTTCTGGATTATGGAAGTGAAGGGTGCAGAATTTTGATTGAGGCGTTTTCAAAAAGTATATTACTTGATAGAAAGTATGAGAAAAAATACAGAGTATTTCAGGATATAAGCTGGACCTTTGCGAATATTATAGAAGAAATAAATAAAGACTATGTTGATAAAAAAATAGAAATAAAATATTCGGATATAGCACAAAAACCTGTAAATAGCCTGATTATACAGTATGATGAAACCGACTGGGAATTTTTAGCAAGAATATCAAGCCATTTGAAAACAGGAATGTTTGTAACCGAAGACGGAGTAATAACCTTCGGAATTATAGAAAACAGCGAAATAAAACAGGAAAATAGATATTTTTCTGATTATTCAATTGTAAGAGAACATAAAAATTTATATTATAAAATAAATTCGGGAAAAGCAATAAGTTCAGGAGATACAATATCTATAAATAATGAAAAGGATAATTCGGATAAGGGAAGTAATCTGACAGTTTTAAAATCAAAAATATTTTTGAAAAATTATATTCTGAAAAGTAATTTTTTAGCTACAAATATGGAAAGCTACCATATATACAGGAAATATAATGAAAAAATAAAAGGAAGTGCGATAGAAGTAAAGGTCGAAAAAGTGTTTGAAGAAAATAATATAGCTAAAATGGAAGTGACATTTTTTGAAGGACTTAATAAAATAGTACATGAAAAGGGAAAAGATTCTGAAAATAAAAATAGGGCCTATAATGATTACGGAATAAAAAGAATTCCTTTGGGTTATCAGACTTTCTATTCTCAAACGAATACAGGATTTTTCTGTACTCCGGAAGTTAATGACAATGTAGAAGTATATTTTCCTTTTGAAGATGAAAATTTTGCAAGAGTTTCATGGGCAATAAACAATGACGGAAACGGAAGATTCAGTAATTATGAAAAAAGAAATTTTCATATAAACGGAAAAGATTTTAATTTCAACATTGATAAAAATAGTGTAACGGTAAATATAGAAGAATCTTATACAAGAAACTCAAAAACGAGTAGTGAAACAGCAGAAAGTTTTGTAAATAAAGGGATAAAAAATCTGGTAGTAGTTTCAGATGATTATATCGGAATAGAGTCTATAGGAGAAATGTCGGTATACGGCAAAAGTATTGATATTGTAGGGAAAGAAAAAGAAATCAGAATGGAAACACCGGATGAAATAAGAATAAAAGGGAAAAAAGTGCATACTAATTAATCAGGAAAGGGAAATTTTTCAAATTTTATCAGTGTTTTCCTATGTGACAGGATTTGTTTATTTTTGTTTGAAATCAGATAATAAAAAATATTGAAAATTATATTTAAAATATTGTATAATTTTAATATAAATTATACGAAAGGAGAAGTATAATAAATATATTAGCAGTAATAAGGCTTATATATCTATTATATAAAAAATTATGAAAAAAATAATTGTTTTTGTTATGTTGTTACTGTCGGTACAGTTATTTTCAGAGGATTATAAAGTAATTCTTAAAAAGAATGTTACTTTATCGGAACAGGATTTGAAAAAGAATAATAAAGAAATAGAGATTGCAGCAAAAAGAGATTATAATTTGATTAAGGAAGCGTCAATGGAAGGCTTTCGAAATGTATTTTCTCAAATATTTCAGTCGATAGAGCCTGAGGATGGTTCCGATAAAGAGCTTCTTTTGTTTTATCAGAAAAAAATATAAAAATTTTATTCTGATTTTTTGAATATGTATATGAAAAAATCTAAAGTAAAAGTAGAGAAAATAAGATACGTAACAAATGATGTGGTTGAAGTTACATTGGAAATACAAATGTTGGATATGAGCAAAATAATGGAAAAAACTTTTAAAAATATGAGAAAAGACGGAGTTTTAGGAGGTGTTAAACCAGAAGAAATAGAAAGAATGAGTCAAAAAGAACTTATTGATAAAGTACTGACAAGAGAATTTGATGAAATGAAGAAAGCCATAGATACTGTTAAAGATTACTCGATTATGAAAGCAGGTATTTATCTGGAAAAAGATAATAATAAATGGGGGATAGCTGAGTTGGATGAAAAAATACAGAATATGAAAGATATTTATAAAAGTGCAGGAAAAAAATAACCTATAATTTAATGAGTAAATATTTGAACGGATGTGAGAGAAACTGTTGAAAAATAAGTGATATTATTTGATACAGTTTCTTTTTTGTTTCGAAAAAATTAAATAAAAATTATTTTTTTGTAAAAAAAGTATTGACAAAAAGAAAAGTTTAAAGTAAAATAGATTTGTTATAAAAATAGATTAAAAAATATAATTATAGATTAAGTGTTATATTTTTAGAGAATATTTATAAAAATAGACGAATTTCTAATAATTTAAAATGATAAATAATATATACAATTAATAAAATAAAAAACTATTGGCAACAGTGAAAAGTAAAAGTAAAATTATAATATAATAAAACTATAAGAATAAAAAATTCAAATTTAGAAATTCAGTTCTATTCAAAAGTAATCAAATTTTAAATATTATATATGAAAGGAGAAAGTTTATATAATTTATTATTTTAAACTTTAATAATATATGGCAAATAAAAATTTTATCAATCAAACGAATAGAACGATTCTATTTGAAGAAATAAATCCTGAAAAAATGGATTTAATAACGTTAATTGATGATTCTAAAGATTTGGATTCATTGGATGATGAAAGAATAATTGAAATCAATAAACACCTTTTGGTCAGCAGCTTTGATGAATTTTTGACAAAATTTGAACCTAAAGTTTACAGTTATTACAATGCGGAAACTCAAAGTATTAAATATATTTTAAAGAAACCTGAAGGCATTCCGGAAGAATTGATAACCGAAATAAAAATCGATAACGGAAATACTTTTTTTAAAATGTTGAATACTCTTATTGAAGCAAGAAAATCACAAGGAAACAGAAACGTGGATTTCAAATTTGAAAATATCCTTGAGCTCATTTCACCTAAAAAAGTAATAGAAGATATAAAACAGACAAGAAAAGAAATCGCATACATATATAATAAATACGAAGAACTTGATGAAGGAAATCCTAAGAAACTTGAATACGGGGACAGATTAAATGCAAAATTTGAGGAAGCATCTCAAAATTACAGTAATGTACTGGGAATGTTGCCTTTAGCAATAGAAGATATAAAAACAAGACTGCTTTTAGGACATGATGAAAACAGCTTGAAATCCGAAAAGATAAAACTTGGAATGTTACAGGTGGGAGATAAAGGAGAGCTTGAAGTAATCGAATATAAACAGGAAGAAACGAAAGACCTTGCTCTTATTGAGGAAAAAAACAGTACCGCTTTGGTGGAAGCTTTCAGAGAAGACTATAATGATGTAGCCGAAGAGCCTAATCAGTATATAAGTGATTTGGTAGTAAGAACATTTGTACCTTTGGCAAAAGGAGTAGTTGCAATAGAACCTTCACAGGAAGTGGAAAATTATAATAATTATCTTGAGTTTTATAAAGCGGCACAGGAAGATTTTGTGAAGATAGCAAAACCTTTAATAGAAAAACTGTTAGGTGTAAAAATGTTCTTTGAACAGTATAATGCTAAAGTATCTTTGATGAAACCTACATTACTTGTAACGAATATAAAGGCTGAAATGATAGTGAAAGCCGGAAATAAGGAAAGACTCCAGTCGTTTTTCAATACTGTAAATGCTAAAAATGATTTTGACAATGCAATATGGTTCGGAATATATCCTAATGTTGACTTGGATATAAAAAAAGGAGAAAAGAAAGTAAGAGAAAGATTTAAAGGGACTAAAAATGAGGAAAAATCTGAAAAGAATACAATAGAGTCACTTACAAATCTTATGAGTGTACTGTCGGAATATAAAGTACAGGTATTTTTCAATTTTGAGGGAACATATGAAACATCGTTTGATAATCTTGCGACAACAGGAGTGGACAAATATATAGAAAAAACAAGAATGTTGGAAGATCAGAAGTATTCCGAGTATTTAGTTCCTGCAATTCCGAACTTTACAATAATACCGAAAGATAAGTCGGGAGTTGTACTTGACTTTAAGATGAAGTATAAAGATGAAACAGGAGTGGCATTATCCAAAGAAAAAGAAGATTTACTGAAATTCTGGATAGAAGGAGTATATATAGATGCTTCTTATGTTGCTGCAGGAATAGTAGCGGCATACCAATGTCCGAATTATTTGAAAGACAGATTTAATAATGTATCGCCTGTGTATCCGGGAGTAAGATTTGATATAGAAGCCGAAGATAATTCATATAAAGCAAAAACGACAATGTCAAAAGAAATATCAGGATTTACTAATACGATAAAAGATAAAATAAATCAGTTCAGTTACGGCTTTATATTTTCATCTGACAGTGCTCATTTGAAAAAAGAAAAGATAAAAAATATAGTGGTGTATAAAGCCAGAACACTTGCAAAAAATGTAGACGGTAATTATGAGCCTTTGTATAAGACTTTGACGACAACATTTATAGAAAGAACATTAAGATTTGTAACGACAGACTTTAAAGAAGATAAACTGAACTTTTTCTTCAGTACAAATCCCGAAAGCCAGAAATCGGTATGGATAAAAGACGAGAAGTTTGTAAACGGAATAATGCAAAAAGGAGACGACTTGTCGCATGTTATAGATGAAGACAGTAATGTATGTCAGTTAAATATAGTGTTCTCAGGAAATGTAAAGAACTTGCAGGTTGAAATAAACAAGAATTAATAATATGATTTGTAAAAAAATTATAAATAAAAATTTAGGAGGTAAGTATGGGATTCAGATTAAATGTAAAAGGACAGGGTGAAGAAATTTTATTGGAAAAAGAAAGTATATTGGATGTAAAATATATTTCGGAAACACCTGATGACAGTAATGCAAGAGCAACGGATTTAGGAGTAATATTGGAAATAAAAGGGAAAATATTGGCGGCAACAAACGGAGAAGCTGCAGACGATACAAGAAAACTTGCACAATGGTCTTTGATTCCTGCAGAATCGAGTGATGCGTATAGACATGCAACATTGGAAGTAATATCGGCAGGACAGATGGTAAGAAAAATAGACATGAACAATGTATTTGTAGTGGACTATATAGAAACATTCGGAGATCAGGCGGGAACAGGAACGTTTACGCTGAAAATAAAACAGAAGAAAGAAAAAGTAAAAGAAGTTGCGATTGAAGGTGGATACGCATCTCAAGAAGCATAAGAAAACAGGGAGGCAGATTACACGAAAATCTGTCTCCTTTTTTCTAAAAATAAGAGAAATGAAAAACATACTTATCAGTAGTTGATAGTAAAAATAAATCTTATGTGTGGGAGAAAAAATGAATTATTATGAAATATTAGGCATTTCAATAGAGGCGGATGAGAATGAAATAAAGTCTAAATACAGAAAACTGGCCATGAAATATCATCCCGACAGAAATCCTGATGATAAAAAAGCCGAAGAAATGTTTAAAAAAGTAAGTGAAGCATATGAAGTTCTCGGAGATAAAGAAAAAAGAAAAGAATATGATAAAAAAATATTGAAAACAGGAGAAGAAAAGCAAAATTCCGAAAAGAAGAAAACGGGAGCGGGAGGAGGGGGAGATGCGAAAAAAGGAGCAGAAGCTTTTTACAGAAATTTTTCGGCAAATCCGAAGGATATAAAAAATATGTTTGAAAAAACGTTTAATGTAGATGAAATGAAAAATTCGGATAAAGAAAAGATGAAGGCTTATAAAAAAAATATGGAAAAAAGTTTTGAAAATTTTTTCAGACCTAAAAAAAATAAATAATTAAAGAAAGGAAAAAGAAAATGTTTTGGAGAATAAGAAGTTTTTTAAGCAGAATGAGAAGTATGTTCAGACCGACTTCGATCGGAAGAGGAAGTTTATACAGACTGGAAAGCATGAGAAGAAATGCCGAGAGTAAGAGTAAAAACGGTAAAACAGAAGAAAAAACAGTGTCCATGTCTGTAGATAAAGGGATAAAAAAATACGAGAAAAGACAAATGGAAGCAAAAGGAGAAAGACAGTACAACTTTTTCAATGTAAGAAATACGGTGATAATGATAATACTGGTTTTAACATTTGTATATATTCATTTTTCAGGATATTCGACAAAAAGTCTGTATATAGCAATATTTATTTTTATAGGGTTGACGCTGTACCTTCTTGTAGTGGAAAGATTTAAGGAAAGAGTGGAAGTCGAAGAAGAAATAAAAGAAATCAAAAATGAAAGAGAAAGAGAACATAATGTATTTTTGGATAAAGTAAAAGAAATAGAACAGGTAGAAAAAAATCAGATAGAAAATATAATATTGAAAAATTCTGAAGATTACGATATTAAAGTATGGAAAGTGGGAAGAGCGACTTCGCTTCTCATAGGAAAAAGAACACCGAGAAACAGAGTGGATATAGATGTGAGTGAAGGAATATATTCAAATCTTGTAAGCAGGGCTCACGGAATATTAAATAAAGTGAACGGAGTCTGGTATTATGAAGACTTGGGATCGCAAAACGGAAGCGGAATAGAAAAGAGTTCGGACAAAAGAAAGATAAAAATCAGAAAAAATACGCCTGTCAAAGTAGAGTCGGGAGATATAATTTATTTGGCTACAAGTAAATTGTTATTGAAATGAAACAGATTTTTTGGAAAATAAAGTTTAAAAATATAAAAAGTATAATAAAAACAGGAGGAAAAGAATTATGAAATTGGAAAGATGTAAGAACGGACATATGTATGATGCGTCAAGATACGGAGCGACTTGCCCTTATTGTAAATCGGAAGGTTTGGAAGTAGAGATTAAAGAAGATAAAATAAATCTGGTTGAGGAAATGAATGACGATGATAAAACGACTGCATACTGGTCTAAAGATACAAAAGTGGATCCTGCAGTAGGTTGGATAACTTGTATAGAAGGCCCCGATAAAGGACAGGACTTCAGAATAGTGAGCGAAAGAAACTTTATCGGACGTGGAGATGATATGGATATTCAGATAAAAGGAGATTCGACTATCTCGAGAAAAAATCACTGTTCCATAAGTTATAACCCGAAACAGAGAGTATTTATGCTTTCTCCCGGACAGTCAAACGGACTGGTTTATGTAAATAACGAGGCTTTGTACGACACGAGAGAATTGAGAGCTTATGACATGATAGAAATAGGAGAAAGCAAATTTGTGTTTGTAAATCTGTGCGGAGAAAATTTTGATTGGAATAAAGAAAAGGTTTCTGATAAAGAATGATAAATATATTAAAATACGGGATTTTTATGTATACAGTTTTAATTTCGATATTACTGTTTTTAATATTATTCGGTAAAATCAGGAAGAAAGGTAAGCCTGAAAAGAAACAGAAATCGAAAATAGACATAACCGGAATGAAATGGATAGGAAAGAGAAAATTACAGGAAGACAGTTACGCCGTATTTTCACCTTCAGATGAAGAGCATATACTCATAATAGCTGATGGAATGGGAGGCTATTCTGAAGGTCAACTGGCAAGCCAGTTTTCCGTAAATAGATTTTTGGATTTGTATTCAAGAGGAGATTTGAAGATTCCCGAAATAATAAAAAAAATAAACGGAGAACTGTTAAATTTTTCGGAAAGTCTGGATTTGAAAAACAGAATAGGGACTACTTTTCTTGTGTGTGAAATAATATTAAATAAAATGAGAATATTTTCGGTAGGAGACAGTTCCGCCTACATAGTGACGAAAGAATATATAAGAAAGATTAATAAATCTCAAAATAGAGGCTCGTATCTGACAAATTATGTAGGATATGAAGATTTTGGCGAAGAAGGAATAAATGTAACGGAAATAAATTCTATGAAACTTGAAACAGATGAAAAAACAGGAAGTAAAAAGTTTCCCGTAATTATACTTATGTGCAGTGACGGAGTGGATAAATACATGGAAACGGGAACAATAAAGAGGATCATAGAAGAAAATATAAATAAGACAGGTAAAGAAATTACCGAATTGATAATGAATACATTAAAAGAGAGAAGAAGACTGAATCAGGATAATGCAAGTATTATTTTAATAAAGACGGATAATAAATATTTGCAGAAAAATGATGTGATTTTGTAATATGAGGAGAAACTGATGAGAAGAGAAGAGGCAAAATTTACGACAAAATTTGTGAGTGAACCCGGGACAAAACCGAAGAATAATGATTATTTCGGATATGTTCAGTTAGATAATTATGCTGTTTGGGCGATAGCGGACGGATATGATGAAGAAGACGGAGCAGCTATAGCGTCAAAACTTGCGGTAGAATCGGCGATAGAATATTTTATGCTAAGACCGAGATTTAATCCTGAAGTAATAAAGGAAATGATGGAGTATGCAAATCTTAAAGTGAAAGAAAAACAGGAAGAAACCGAGCGTTATTCTTTAATGCATACGTCACTTTTAATAGTAATAAGCAACTATAATTCGATATTGTACGGGAATGTAGGAAATACCCGTCTTTATCATTTGAGAGGCGGCTATGTCATGTATCAGAGCAGTGATGACAGTATAGCTCAGTTACTTGTAGAAGAAGGGGCATTGAATACAAGGGATATGAAATATCACAGACAGAGAAACGATCTGCTGCAGGCAATAGGAGATTTCGGAAAGATAAAGCCCAATGTCATAAAACATCCTGTGCAGTTACAAGAAAAAGACGTGCTTTGTCTTACAACTATGGGATTTTGGGAAAATATAGATGAAAGAGAAATGGAAGTAGAACTTTCGAGATACGACGACAAATCAAAATGGCTAAGATCATTGGAAAGAAAAATAATAGCGACATTGCGTGACGAAGTGGAAAATTATACATTTGCAGCGGTGAGCATAGAAGGAGTGGCAGCACCGGAGCCGGTAGAAAAAGACAAAAAGAAATTTTGGATAAAAGTAGCGTTAATATCTTTGGTAATTCTGCTTCTTATTTTAATGCTGACATTTTGGAATATAAAAAAGAGAAACGATATTATAAAAAAGGCGACAACATATGAGCAGATGGCTGATGAGGATCTTATAAAAAAGGATTTTAATAATTCCATGGAAGAATTGAAACTGTCCATAGGAGAATATGAGAAATTGAAGCCTAAGAGCAGAGGAATAATAGGATTTTTCGTTAATGCCAAAAATAGAAGGGCGGACGCTGATAAAAGAATAGACGGAGTAAGGAAAAAGATAGAACAGACGGAAAAATTAAAACAGGCATTTCAAGATATAAGTGAAGGGAATGAATTTTTTAACGGAGGAAGATATGACGAAGCCTCGAGAAAATATCAGCAGGCGAAGTATAATCTTGAACAGAATACATACAAAAAAGATGAACTGAATACAGAAGAAATACTTGTAACATTGAATACGAGAATAGATTCGTCATCAAAACTGAAAGAAGCACAGTCAATGGAACTGGCAGGGGACAGTGCATATACAGCAGGAAACTATAATTTGGCAAAAGAAAGTTACAAGACAGCTTCGGATATATATTTGGTAAACGGAAGACCTGATTATGTATCAAGTATGGAAAGAAAAATATCGGAAATAAACGATAAGGAAAAGACAGCATACAGTGGAGCAATGTTAACAGAGAACAGAGGAGATATATTGGCACCTACGGACTCTAATATGTCAAGGGAAGCGTATTATCAGGCAAGACAAATGTATCAGGTGTTGGGAGACAGTGCAAAGACGCAGGAAATAGATAACAAGATACAGGAACTTAATTCAAGACAGATAGCCAATTTGCAGACAGCAAGTAATATGGTAAAAGAGGGATTGGACCAGATAACGGCAAATAATCCTTCTGAAGCAATAGCTTTACTGACTAAAGCAAAAGCTATATATCAAGGGTTACAGGATACGAATAATGCAAGTAATGTGGATAATTACATAAAACAGGCACAGGAATTTATAAAGTTTGAAAGTGATACAAAAACGCAGCTGGCAAATCAGGAAGAGCAATCAAAATTAGAGATACAGGCAAAAGAAAATGAAATAATAGCTGAAAAAGAAAGACTGGAGAAGATAGCAAAGGATATAGAAAATGCGACCAACCTTGAGATACAGGGAGATCAGATGTTCAGCCTGAAAAGATATACGGAAAGTATACAAAAGTACAGTGAAGCAAAGAAAATATTTGAAAATTTAAAAGCAGCAGGAAACTTTAATGATCAGACGAACAAGATAGATTATTTAGGGAAAAAGATAGTAAAAAGCGAAGGATATTTGTATGAAGAGCAGGGAGATACCGAAAGTAAAAACAAAAAATGGAAAGAAGCTGAAAAGAAATATCAGATGTCAAAAGACAATATGGAGCTTTCGGATGTGAGCACGGAAGATAAGAAAAGAGTAGAGAAGAAACTGAAAAACGCTACAAAAAAAGCTAATAAGAAATGGTGGGAATTTTGGAAATAGGAAAGTAAATTTAAAAAAGTAGGGAGATGAAATTGATGGAAAATCAACAAACAAAATCGGTAGAATTATTTTAAAAAATTTACAATTATACTTTTTATGACTTGTTATATAATCGTGAGATTTAAAATAAATCTTGTCGTATACTGATAAGCAATTGTTAATTTTAAATAAAAAAGGAGGACCTTAAAATTGAAAATCGGAAAAAATAAGTACAAGACATTCTTTTTTAAAGAGTATGCGGGAATGGCTGAAAAGAATACTTATTCGGCATACATTCCAAGCGATGGGAAGGGGCTTTGGGTAACGGTTGTAGACAGTGAAACTGAGGAAAATTTTGCAAAAGCAGGAGTAGAAGCTGTTGTAGAAAAGTATTTGGAAAACTCGGATTTTTCTATGGAAAATATGAACACTTTCCTTAACGTGGCTAATAAAAGGATTGTTGAAAGTAAAATTTCCAAAGGAAAAGAATATAATAAAGGATTTTCCATACTGGCGGTAATAGCCGAAAAAAATGAAATAATTGTCGGAAATATAGGCAAAACAAAATTTAAGATGTTCAGAAATAATGAAGTTTTTGAAGAAGTTTCGGGAGATAAAATAAAGAACATTATACTTGAAAAAAATGACTATATTTTAGTGGGAAGTCCTCTGTTTTGGGAGTCGATAAACGATACTGAAGTTTCCGACATGTTAATAAGTTCGGGCAGTAAAAAGGAATTGGAAAAACTGTTAAGTGAAAAAATAGAAAAAAATGAAAAGTTAAGAAAAATGTCTATTCCTTTTTTATCTGTTTTTGTAGAAGATTTGGAAGAAGAGAAAATTGAAACTGTAATTAAAACCGAAGAAAAAAGGACAAATCCTTTAAAATATTTATTGATAATGCTCGTTTTACTGTTTTTATTTATTGCTATAGGAAAAACAGTACAAAATAACGGGTATGTGAAAAAAGCAAAAGAGCATATAGCTTTATCGGAAGAAAAATTTAAAAACAAAAGATACAAGGAGTCTGTAAATGAAATAGACGCGGCAATACTTTATTATAAAAAGATAAGTCCTCAGAATAAGAAAACAAAAGAAAAAATAGACGAACTTCAAAAGAAAAAGGAAACGGCCGAAAAAGAAGAACAAAACCTTATTAACAGCGTTAATAATATTAAGATTACAGTTCCTGCGGTTGAGCCGCCTAAAGCACCCGAGCCTGTAGTTGTTGAAGAAGAAGTCGTTGAAAAGACTGAAGTAACAGTTGCTGACGATAATGTAAAGAAAAAGAAAACAGTAAAAACGAAAAGAAGAGAAAACAGCAAAAACAAGAGACAATCGGATTTGGATCGTGAGATTCAAAGGAACTGGAAAGCTCTCGGAAGAGACAGCAACGGAAATAAAAAGAATAAAAACTGAAAGGAAAAATAATGAATGAACTGCCTCTAAAATATAAGTTGAAGAAAAAATATTCAATAGCCGAATATATAGCGGAAAGTGATTTTTCCAATATATATCTTGCGACATACAGAAAAAAGAAATATGTTGTAAAAGAATGTTTTCCTGCTCAATTGGTTATAAGAGATAATGAATACGGAGTTTTTACAAATAAATACAAAACACAGTTTGGAATGGTGGTAAACAGTTTTAGAAAAGAAGCCGAAATATTGGAAAAATTTATCCATAAAGGAATAGTGGGACTGGAGGACTTTTTTGAAGAAAAAGGAACAGTTTACCTAATATTGGAATATTGTGAAGGGAAAACGCTGAAAGAATATATTTTAGAAGAAGATTTGACTGAAATAGAAATAATAAAAATATTTGAAGAAATAATGGAAGTAATAGAAGAAATTCACAGTAAAGACGTTATTCACAGAGATATAAAGCCTTCAAATATAATAATCGATAAAAATAGAAATGTAAAAATAATAGATTTCGGTTCTGCAATAACAAAAGAAGAAGAAAATGGAAAATATGTAAAGCTGACAAACGGCTATTCGCCTATGGAAATGTATTCGGTAAAAAGTAAAAATGATGAAAGAACTGATATTTACAGCCTTTCCGCATTACTTTATTTTATGCTGAATAAACAGAAGCCTATGGATTCTGTAAAAAGATTTTACTATCCCGAACTTCTTTATGAAGATACTGTAAGCGAAAATGCGAGAGTATTCATAGAAAAAGGGTTAGAGCAGGAAATGAAAGCAAGATATGAAAATATGCAGAAAATGAAAGAAGAATTTAAAAAATTGAACTTAACAGAATAAAAATAAATAAATCGGAGGATAAAAAATATGAGATTGTTTTATGAAGAAGAATTAAGAAGAAAATCATATTATGAAATGTATCAGATAGCAGTGGAAGAAAGACTTGTGGAATTATATACTTCCACACCGACAAGGGAAGAACTGATAAATTTACTTTTAAAGTACAGAGGAGCAAGACCCGATTATTGTATAAATAAATATAAGAAAGACGGGATTGCTTATGTACAGGCTTTGTTTGATGAAAAACTGAGCACAAGAATACACCATGAAAACAGAATAAAAATTCCTCACAAAATAATACTGTATAAAGATTTGAATTTGACAAGAGAAGACAACTATAAAATAATAATACCCGACTATATAGGAAATGCCAATGTGTTTTTAGTGAATGCAAATAACTATTTATGCGGGATACTGCAGCTCGAAAAAGATTTGAACTCAAGAGATGCCTATTATTTAGTGAGCAGACAGGAATTTTTGAGAGTGGAAGACTTGAAAAACAATAAATTTTCTTTAATATTTTTCAAAAATCCGGAACTTGAATTTATATACAAATTTTATAATGTAAAAGACGGCAATTCATTTCCGACATATCCGTATAAACTTGATTACTACAAAGTGGATATAGAAAATTTTGAAGTGAGAGATTTGGAAGAAACCAATGCGACTTTGTGTATAGATTTCGGGACTACAAATACAGCTTTGGGGGCTTATCTTGACAGACATTATGTGAGAGATTTGCCTACAAATGATATATTGAACGGAAATATAACGTTAAATGAAATAAACTATGTAAAATTTAATGACGGAGAAAGACATTACAGGGAGATATTTCCGACTCTTGCATATGTGGATAATTGCAGTAATCCTGACGATATAAAGTATTCGTTCGGATATGATGTGATCAAAAAGCTCGAAATGAATGACTATATAGTAAACGGTTCTTTATTTTACGGGCTTAAAAGATGGGTACATGACCATGATGAAGAAGAAAAAATAGTAGATGAATTGGGAAATATACTGTACATAAAAAGAAGAGAAATAATAAAAGCATATTTGAAATATGTTGTAAACAGAGCGGAATATGTATTTAAGTGTAAATTTAAAAGAATACACGCATCAAGTCCTGTAAGGCTGAAAGAACAGTTTTTGGATATGTTTCAGGAAATATTTACAACGGAGAAAAACGGGGAAAAAATTTATGAATATGAAATAATAAGAAAAAATGCAATGGATGAAGCTATTGCGGTCCTTTATAATACAATAGAAAATCAGATAAGAAAAGGAAAGTACAAAGAAGGGGAAGAATACAGTGCATTGGTAATAGACTGCGGAGGAGGAACGACAGACCTTGCAGCATGTAAATATACAATAAAAAACGGAAGAGTGGCATATCATCTTGATGTAAAGACAAGTTTTGAAAACGGAGATGAAAATTTCGGAGGAAATAATCTTACGTATAGAATAATGCAGTATTTGAAAATAGTTCTTGCTGCAAAGTATTCAGGAGAAGGAGTGATAACTATAGATGACCTTATAGAATATGACAATGATATGATTTACAAGGTGATAGACGAACACGGGATAGAAAAAATATTTGAGAAAATAGATGAAGAGTATAATAAATCCGAAAAAATAATACCTACAAAATTTGCAAAGTTTGAAAATAAGATGAGTGATGAATACAGAAAGATAAAAAATAATTTCTATATGTTGTGGGAAGCAGCAGAAAGTATGAAAAAGGAGTTTTTTAACAGAGACAGCAGATTAAGAACAAAGTTTGATATACTGAGAACATATGAAAAAAGAAATGATTTGCATATAACGCAGTTAAAAGCGTGGGTAATGCACATAACGGAAAACGGGATATTTAAAACAATAAATGAATACCCTAATCAGGTATTTACAATAAAAGAAGTGGAGAAAATAGTAAAAGCCGATATATATGCAATGCTGAGAAAGTTCCTTAATACATATTACAATGAGGGATTGCTGTTTGAGTACTCTTTAATTAAGCTGAGTGGACAATCGACAAAAATAAATACGTTTCAGGAAGTATTGAAAGAGTTTGTTCCCGGGAAAATGATAGAATACAAGGAATTAAGCCATAGAGATGATTACGAGTTAAAACTTAACTGTCTTGACGGGTCGATAAAGTATCTTGATTACAAGAGATTCGGACATATGGAAGTGGATATAGAAAATGAAGTGCCGTTGGTTCCTTATTCGGTTTGGGTAGAAAAATATAACGGAGAAAAGGAAAGAGTGTTGCAGACATCAAGAAAGGCGAGTATATTGATGGGCTATATAGATAAGGCGATATCTGCGATGGAACTTAAAATATATCTGCATAATGCCGAAGGAGAACTTAAAAAGGAAATGGTTTATAAGAATGAAATAGAGTACACGGAAGAAGATGCGGAAGAACTGATACCGAAATTTAACGGAGTAATAACACAGGACGATACTGATACGATACAAAATGATACAGTAAGATTCTTTGTGTATACGGACATGAATAATTGGGGATTTTTCGTATTTCCTGTGCAAAGAAGCGGAGATCAGCTATATTTGGGAAAAAGAGAGTATTTCCCTTATGAAGATAACTTAAATGAAATATCGTATTTTGATGGAGAGCATTAGGAAGATGAGAATAAATAAAAAAGACAATATAATATGGATTTTACCTCCTCTATTTGTATTTTTGGTTCTTTTAATGTTGGGAATGTGTACTCCGAAGATAAATAACAAATATATAATCGAAAATACAAAAATAGAAACATTGGAACTTTTTTTGGATATGAAAGGAGAAGTGGAAGCAAAAGACCTTCTTCCTATCGGACTTGATATTCAACTCGGGATTGATGATGTGTATTTTAAAGAGGGGGATCGTGTAAAAAAGGGAGATATAATTATAAAATTCAGTGATTATAAGTCAAAAGACCTTGAAGCAAAATTATATAATCAAAAACAGGAACTGGCTGTAAAAACTTCACAGTTAAGATATTTACAGGAGCAGTATAAATTAGGAGCTGATGTAACAAATCAGATACAGAAATTAATGGGAGAAATAAAATCACTCGAAGGAGAATTGGCAACGACAGGTAAAGAAAATGCCCTTGTTCAGAGAGTAGTAATGAGTCCGATAGACGGTTATATAGTAAAATTGAATGCTGTTAAAGGGGGAACGACAGACTCTCTGACGCCTGTTGTAATATTGGCAAAGACACATGATATAAAAATAGTGAGTGAGCCTTTTCCTGCAAATAAGCTCCAATATGTGAATTTAGGAAATAAAGCTGAAATAAAGGCAATTAATAATACTGAAACGAAATTTGAAGGAATACTTTATAAAATAAGTGACTCGGGTATTCCTGATTTGAAAGTGCTGGAATTTCTGACTTCTTCTTTTGCAGACGTTACGTTAAATCAAATATTGAAAATAAGGCTGATTTATCAGAAAAAGGAAAATGCGATAACAGTTCCTTTAAATGCAGTTGTTAAGAAAAAAAGTAGCAAAAATGGAGAAAAATATATTATTTATCTGATAAACAAAGACAATAAAGTTACGGAAAAAGAAGTACAGATAGGGATAAATAACGGAAAAAGAATAGAAATATACGGAACGGGTATTAAAGAAGGGCTTGAAATAGTAGCAAATCCCGATGATAAAATAAGAAATAATATAATAGTGAAAAGACGGGATTTGATAACCGAGAAAAAGAAAAAGGAAGAAGAGCTGTCAAAACTGGAAAAAGAAAACGAGAAAAAACAGAAAGAAATTGAAAAGAACGAGATAGAAATAATAAGACTTAAAAGAGGAGAAAATAAGAAGTAAAGAAAATGAAGAAAAAAATAAATTTTTTCAAAATTTCGGTATACATAATAGTTCCTGTAATATTTTTGGTTATAATTTATGAAATATACCGGACAGACTATAACGAGAATGAAAAAGTTGAAAATATATCGGGAGAAATATTAAAAGTACCCAATTCAGAAGGGAATACAGGAGAATTTGAATATGAAAGCTATATTGTAAGTGAAGAAATATCAGTTACGGATTTGGCATTGAAACTGAAAAAAGATGTCAAAGTTTTGCAATATAATAATCCTGTGACTGCAAAAAGCTGTTTGTTAAAACCGGGAACACGTATAATTGTGTATAAAGAGCCTGTGATTTTTTATAAAATAAAGGATGGAGATACATTAAGCGTGATTGCTTCAAAATTTCAAGTTTCCAAAGAGTCAATTATAAATATAAATTCCGATATAATACAGGAAAATCTTAGTAATAAAAAGTATCTTGTTATAAAAAATCCTGTGATAAATGACAGTCTTATTGTTGAAAAGGGAATGGAAGAAATAAGCAGTCTTGTTGATTTATCGGTCGAATTAAATAAAGGACATAATAAAAGTGATTTAATAAACAAAGAAACGATAATTTCCGATATATCAAATAACAGGACTAAAAGTAACAGAATAAAAAATAACTACAGCAGTGAGGATAATTTTGAAAATATCGAAGTAAAAGTTATAACTGATAATGAAAGTAATCAAAGTAATTTTGAAGGGGAAGAAGAAATAAAAATAACAAAAGAAGATATAAGAAAGCTGGACTTATCCAAAATAGAAAGTTATGAACTGTACTGGCCTGTGGTTTCTACGAAGATTACAAGTGAATTCGGGAACAGAATGCATCCTGTATTGAAAGAAAACAGATTTCACAGGGGAGTGGATATAGCTTCGGTAAAAGGAGCTGCAGTGAATTCGGGAGTTAAAGGAGTTGTAACATATGCGGGAGCAAAAGGAAATTACGGTAATATGATAGAAGTAAGAAGAAATGACGGACTGAAAGTGAGATATGCACATTTGAGTAAAATAGAAGTAAGAACAGGGCAAACAGTACAGGAAGGAGATAAAATAGGAGAAGTGGGAAGTACAGGTATGGCAACAGGGCCTCATTTACATTATGAAGTATTAATAGAAGATATCCCCGTAGACCCTATGAAATTTAAGTATCGTTAGTTAAAAGTCCGGGGTTAAAAATTAATCCCGATTTTTTGCTGAAAAAATATTTGCTGATTATGTAAATCAAATTTATAGAAATATATTGAAAAAATGAGAGAATAAACTGTTAAGTATTTGAAAAATGAAGACAAAAATTAAGAAAAATTAATTGTTATAAAAGTAGATAAAAATTGAGAAAAATGATATACTCTATAAGTCTTTATGAACGAAAAAAGAATCGGGCTGAAGATACCCGATTCTTAAAAGGAGTTTATGAAGAAAAAAGTTTTCACTTTTTCTATTGGTCAAGAGTATTATACTATCGTAATATTAGAAAGCACTTTTCTGTATCTTTGCTTTTAGTTTGAAAAGAAAATGAAATGCCTTAACGAAAAATGCTTTAAAATAAAGTCATTCAGATTTTCGGACTGCAAAAAGTAAAGAAATTACGGTGTTGGTGATGCTTCAAAAAATCAAAAAATTATAGAAAGTGAAAAAGAGAAAAGATGAAAAATTTAAGAAAAATATTTATTGTTTTGACAATTTTTGTAATATCTTCATTTGCTTTTGCAGAAGGAGAAAACTATTTTGATTATAAAGCAATCTTAATAGGGGACACAAACGGAAATATTGTGAGAGAAGAAAATTCTTATGCAGTAAGACCTTTGGCTTCGGTAACGAAAGTTATGACGATAATGCTGACACTTGATAAAGTCCATAGCGGAGAAATTTCTCTGAACGACAGAGTTGTAGTTTCAGAAGCTGCAGCCTCAGTTCCTTACGGGATAAAATTAGTAGCGGGAAATGAATATACAGTAAGAGATTTGCTGAAAGCAACAGCTATAAGATCGTCAAATAATGCGGCATATGCTCTTGCAGAATACGTATCAAAAGGGAATGTTTACGAATTTGTAAATTCGATGAATAATAAGGCAAGACAGTCAGGCTGGGATTCTTTGAGATTCTGTTCGCCTCACGGACTTCCGCCAAGTTATACAGGATCGTGTATGGATCAGGGAAATGCCAGAGATTTGTATAAAATGGCGATGAAAGCCGTTACTTATAAGGAATATATGAATATAGCCAAGGAATCTGTAGATTTTATCGATCACGGAAATATAAAATTAACAGCGACAAATCATCTTTTGGGAAAAGTTCCGGGAGTGGACGGGTTAAAGACAGGATATCATAATGCTGCGGGTTCGAATATAATATTGACAGCGAAAAGAAACGGCGAAAGAATGATACTTGTTATTTTAGGTTCTACGAAAGCAAAAAACAGAGATGCTATCGGAGAAAAAGAAATAAATGACTATTTTATAAACGGGTCGAAGTCTTTTAAAATAATAGATAAAGATACTGCTGTTGCTTATGCGAAAATAGGGAAAGACAGATACGGACTGTATCCTTCCGAAGATGTAACAGTTAAAAGTAAAAACGGCTTCGAAAAACCGAAACTCACTTATAAAGTGGCATTAAAAGACAATGTTTCGAGAAAAGATGTAGGACAGGTGGTAGGCACATTTATAGGAACTGACGGGAAAAATGAATATACAGGGGCATTAATAATGAAATAATTATATAAACAGTCTGAATAATAGAAAAAAAGGAGAAATCAATGTCCATCGGAATTTTTGATTCGGGAGTCGGCGGGCTTACGGTTTTAAAAGAGATAAGAAAAGTTTTGCCGAATGAGAAAATACACTATTTAGGAGATACGGCGAGAGTTCCTTACGGTGAAAAAACTAAAGAACTGATAGTGAGATACTCTAAGCAGATTACGGAATTTCTGCTTGAACAGAATGTAGATGCTATTGTAGTCGCATGTAATACTGCGACTTCTTTGGCTTTGGAGGAATTAAAAGAAACTTTCAGAGTGCCGATTATAGGAGTGGTAGATGCCGGAGTAAAAACGGCTCTTTATACTACAAAAAATAATAGAATAGGAGTTATCGGAACTAAAGCCACTATCAACTCGAAAAAATATGAAACTGAAATAAAAAATAAAAACAGTGCAATAGAAGTTTACTCAAAATCGTGTCCGTTATTTGTACCTGTTATTGAAGAGGGAATAACAAAAGGAGAAATAGTCGATTTGGTAGTGAAAATGTATCTTGAAGAATTTAAGGAGAAAATAGATTCTCTTATTTTAGGATGTACTCATTATCCGCTTTTAAAGGAAACGATAAAAAATCTTTATCCGAATATCGAAATTGTAGATCCTGCCAAAGAAACAGCAGAGGATCTCAAAAAAATTCTGACGGATAATAATTTAATGAAAAATGACGGAGAAAAAGGCAAAGAAGTGAGGTATTACGTCACTGACGGACAGGAAAAATTTAAAGAAATAGGAACAATGTTTTTAGACGAAAACATTGATTATGTTGAACTTATAAAATTGTAATCAAAGGGGGAAAGATATGTTTGAGTATATATTCGGAGAGCTGACAGTAAAGAAAATTGATTATGTGGCTTTGGATATTAACGGACTTGCGTATAAAATATTCATATCGTTAAAAACATTTGAAGCGTTGGGAGAAACAGGACAGGATGAAAAACTTTATGTCCATACCCATGTTAAAGAGGACGATATTTCTTTTTACGGATTTAAGACGGAAAACGAAAGAGAACTTTTTAAGGCTTTAATAAGCACAAGCGGTGTAGGACCTAAGTTGGGACTTGCCATTTTGTCTACGTATAATGTAAAAGATGTTATAAATATTGTTATTGAGAGTAATTCAAAATTGTTCACGAAAGTTCCGGGACTGGGAGATAAAAAAGCTCAGAAAATAATACTGGATCTGAAAGATAAAGTTAAAAAGCTGAACATAATAGAAACATATAACGAAAACGGCGAAATTTCCAAAGGAAATCCGATAGTTTCGGATACGTCAAATACGAAAATACTGTTAATGAAAGAAGATATAAAACTGGCATTGGAATCATTGGGATATTTGAATGCCGATGTTTCCAAATGGATAAAAGATGAAGAGTTTTCACAAATAAATGATATAGGAGAAGCTATTAAATCTATATTGCAAAAAATTCAAAATAAAAAATAATACCGAATATAAGTTTCGGAAATATTGATACAAATAAAATTATGGAGGTAAGTTTGTGGCAGGGCACAGTAAATGGGCAAATATCCAACATAGAAAAGGAAGACAGGATAAACAGAGAGGAAAGGCTTTTACAAGATTAGGAAAAGAATTGATGATTGCGGCAAGAATCGGCGGAGGGAATGTGGACTTTAATCCGAGATTAAGACTTGCCATAGATAAAGCCAAAGCGGCGAATATGCCTAAGGATACTATTGAAAGAGCAATAAAAAAAGGAACAGGGGAACTTGAAGGAGTAGATTATATTGAAATAAGATATGAAGGCTACGGACCCGGTGGAATTGCTTTTTTAGTGGATGTAGTTACCGATAATAAAAACAGATCGGCATCGACAGTAAGAATGAATTTTTCGAGAAATGACGGAAACTTGGGAGAAACAGGTTCTGTTGCATTTATGTTTGACAGAAAAGGGATTTTTGAATTTGAAAAAGGAAAAGTTGATGAAGAAAAACTGATGGAAATCGCACTCGAGGCGGGAGCTGAAGATGTAGCAGACAAAGAAAATTCTCTTGTTGTAATAACCGATCCTAATGATTTTGAAACAGTAAAAGAAACGTTGGAAAAAGAGGGTCTAAAGACGGAAGAAGCTGAAATAACGATGTATCCTCAAAATGAGATAGATATTACAGATACGGAAACTGCAACTAAAATATTGAAGTTATACGACGATTTGGAAGATAATGAAGACGTTCAGGAAATATATGCCAACTTTAATATAAGTGATGAAGTTTTGAGTCGGATAGAGTAAGCGGAAATCATCTGCTTTTTACTAAAAAAAGCAGCAAAAAATAACTCAACTCAAATTTTGCATACTTAAAAATGTCCGTTTGCTATGAAAACAAAAAAGATGTTTTCATAAACGCTCACTAGCACATTTTTTACGTTGTAAAATTTGAATGTTGAGAGAGAAATAAAATTCTGATATTGAAAAAGATAAAATCAAATAAAATTTCTAAAATGAAAAAAAATTTAAAAATTATTTTTGGTTAAAAAAGTTTTTCTTGATTTTCGATTTATAATATTGTATTTTAGTCATTTGATTGAAAGTAAAGTTAAAAAAATATATTAAAAAAAAAGATTTTAAATATTGACATGAATAACATGAAGTGATATATATTAAGTATAATAGTGTTTATATTCTACAGGAGTATGGATGAAAAGAAAAGGAGTTGGTTTGAAATGATGAAGTATTTGCAAAAAATCGGTAAATCTTTGATGTTACCGGTGGCAGTTTTACCGGCAGCAGCGATTTTATTAGGGATAGGATACAGACTTGATCCTGTAGGTTGGGGAGCTAACAGTTCTATAGCAGCTTTTTTGATTAAGTCGGGAGCCTCTATACTGGATAATATGGGTATTTTATTTGCAGTGGGAATAGCAATAGGAATGACTAAAGAAAAAGACGGTTCATCGGCTTTAGCAGGATTGGTAGGATTTTTGGTTATAACTACTTTATTATCAAAAGATTCAGTAGCAGTTTTAACAAAAGTAGACCCCAATAATGTACCTTTAGCTTTTGCAAAAATGAATAACGGAAATGCTTTTATCGGAATATTAGTAGGAATAATAGCCGGAGAAATATATAACAGGTTTCATAAAACTGAATTGCCTATGGCGTTTGCCTTTTTCAGCGGAAGAAGACTTGTGCCTATATTAACTGCCACAGCAATGCTTGCATTATCACCGGTATTGTTCTTTGTATGGCCTGTAATATTCGGAGCATTATTAACATTCGGAGAAACATTCCTGAAATTGGGAGCTGTAGGAGCGGGGATATTCGGATTCTTTAACAGACTGTTAATACCGTTAGGATTGCACCATGCTTTAAATGCCGTTTTCTGGTTTGATATAGCAGGTATAAGCGATATAAAAAACTTTCTTGGAGGAACGGGAACAAAAGGTATAACGGGAATGTACCAGGCGGGATTCTTCCCTATTATGATGTTCGGATTGCCGGCAGCAGCATTTGCAATGTATCAAACAGCAAAGCCTGAAAAGAAAAAACAGGTAGCTTCATTAATGCTTGCTGCGGGAGTTACTTCGTTTGTTACAGGAGTAACAGAGCCTCTTGAATTTGCATTTATGTTTGTAGCACCTGTACTATATTTTGTACATGCCGTTTTGACAGGAATAAGTTTATTTATATCGGCACTTTTCCATTGGACTGCAGGATTCGGATTCAGTGCGGGACTTATTGACTTTACACTTACTTCGGGAATGCCTATGGCAAATAATTCTTTGATGCTGTTAGTACAGGGATTGGTGTTTGCAGTAATTTATTACTTGTTATTCAGAATATTGATAGTTAAATTTAATCTTATGACACCTGGAAGAGAAGAAGATGATAATAAACAGGAAATGGAAATAAGATCATCGAATAATAATCATGCCGAAGTTGCAAAAATTATATATGAAGCATTAGGCGGAAAAGAAAATGTTGTATCTATTGACAACTGTGCAACAAGATTAAGACTTGAAGTAAAGGATACATCGGCAATAGACGATAAAAAAATAAAACAGGTATCGGCAGGAATAATAAAACCTTCCAAAACAAGTGCTCAGGTAGTTATAGGACCTTTGGTAGAATTTGTTGCGGAAGAAATGAAAAAATTTTAATGTCGGGAAATGGAAAACAATAAGGAAATAAAAAAACAAATCTCCTGTATTGCCATAGCCAGTGTAATAGCTAAACTGTAGTGGCAGGAGTATGAGGGCAGCAACAGCCCTCATTTAAGATTTTAGGAGGGAAGCAGAATGAGAGTAATAATTTTGAAAGATAAGCAGGAAATAGGAAAATGGAGTGCTTATCAAATAGCAAAAAAAATATTGAAGTTTAATCCTACAGCAGAGAAGCCTTTTGTTTTAGGTTTGCCCACAGGATCGACTCCTTTAGGAACATATAAGGAACTTATAAATTTGTATAAAGAAGGGATTATTTCCTTTGAAAATGTTATAACTTTCAATATGGATGAGTATGTAGGACTTTCTCCTGAACATGAGCAAAGTTATCATTATTTTATGCACGAAAATTTATTCAAGCATATTGATATAAAACCTGAAAATGTTAATATACTTGACGGACTGGCAGAGGATTTGACGAAAGAATGTCAAAGATATGAAGACAAAATAAAAAGTGTCGGAGGAATAAAACTGTTTTTAGGAGGTATAGGAGAAGACGGACATATCGCTTTTAATGAGCCGGGATCATCTCTCGCTTCGAGAACGAGGGATAAAGAGCTGACTTATGATACTATTCTGGTAAATTCGAGATTTTTTGATAATGATGTAAATAAAGTTCCTAAACTTGCGTTGACAGTGGGTGTGGGAACGTTAATGGATTCCGAAGAACTTATGATACTTGCTGACGGATATAAAAAAGCAAGAGCCGTATATCATGGAATAGAAGGCGGAATAAATCATTTGTGGACAGTGTCGGCATTGCAGTTACACAGAAGAGCAATTCTTGTCATTGACGAGTCGGCAGCTTCGGATATAAAAGTAAAAACTTACAGATATTTTAAAGAAATAGAAGCTCATAATCTTGATTTGGAAAAATACAAAGAGGAAATAATAAAATTAAAAAAATAGTTTCAATACAAAATATAACTGAAGGAAGGTAATATTATGATTATTAAAAATGCCAAAATTTTTGACGGAGAAAAATTTACAGATAAAGATGCTGTAGTTATTGAAGACAAAAAGATAAAAAAAGTAGCAAATACATCGGAATTGTCTGAAGAAGAATTGAAAAATCATGAAGTGGTAGACATAAACGGAATGATCTTATCGCCGGGATTCCTTGATTTGCAGATAAACGGATGCGGAGGAGTTCTTTTTAATGACGATATTTCAAGAAAAGCATTGGAAATAATGAATGAGACTAATAAAAGATTCGGATGTACTTCATTTTTGCCTACACTGATAACATCTCCCGATGAAAAAATAGAAAAAGCATTAGATTTGATAAAAGAAATGCAGGATAAAGAAGAAATAGGAGTTTTGGGACTTCATATAGAAGGTCCTTATATAAGTGTGGAGAAAAAAGGTATTCACAGACCTGAATATATAAGAATTTTATCCGATGAAATGATACAGAAAATAGCAGATGCAGGACCTGAAGTAACAAAAATAATAACTATTGCTCCTGAAAAAGCTAAAGTTGAACATTTGAAAACTTTGAAAAATGCAGGTTTAAATATAGCTGTAGGGCACACAAATGCTACTTACGAAGAATGTATGGAAAAGAAAGAATATTTTAACTGTGCAACACATCTGTACAATGCGATGAGTCCTTTAGAATCAAGAAATCCGGGAGTTATAGGGTTCTTATTTAATAATGATACTACAAACTGCGGAATAATAATAGACGGGTTCCACATGGAATATCCTTCGGCGGAAATCGCAAAGAAAATATTGAAAGAAAGACTTTATCTTGTGACTGATGCCGTAAGTCCTGCGGGAACTGACAATATGACAGAATTTATGTTTGAAGGAAACAGAGTGTTGTATGAAAACGGAAGATGTTATTCTCCTTTAGGAACATTGGGAGGATCGGCTCTTGTTATGATAGACGGAGTTAAAAATCTTGTGCAGCATGTGCATGTTTCTCAGGAAGAAGCACTGAGAATGGCTACTTCTTATCCTGCAAAAGCCATATCCGTAAATGACAGATACGGATATATAAAAGAAGGATATATAGCCGATTTGACTTATTTTGATGATAATTATAAAGTCAAAGGAACAGTGGCAAAAGGAAATCTTACAAAATATTAATAAAAGAGGAAGTTATGGCAAAGGGTATATTACGTGAATTACATGATATTAATTCTTTAAAATCAAGAAGAAAAAGTACGGTTTTAATATTTTTCTGTTTTTTAACGGGAATTGTTACAGGAGGAGTTGTTGCTTCTTACAGATTACTACTGGATAAAATAGCATATTTCAGACACGATTTTTTTAAAGATATGTCTTTGGGAAGAGTGATTATCGGAATGTCGATTTTTATTCTCATAGGAATTGCTGTACAGTTTATGCTTTCAAAATATCCTATGATAAGCGGGAGCGGAATACCTCAGGTAAATGGTTTGCTGCAAAAGAAAGTCGGATTTAACTGGTTTCCCGAATTGATATGTAAATTTGTCGGAGGAGTTTTGGCAATCGGAACAGGGATGTCTTTGGGAAGAGAAGGTCCTTCCATTCATTTGGGTGCATTAATAGGTGACGGGATAAATAAACTATCCAAGAGAACAAGTGTAGAAGAAAAATATCTGGTTACATGCGGAGCAAGTGCAGGATTATCAGCTGCATTTAATGCTCCTCTTGCAGGAGCAATATTTGCACTGGAAGAACTGCATAAGTTTTTCTCTCCGTTACTGCTTATTTGTGTACTTGTAGCAAGCGGTGCTGCCAATTATGTATCAAGAACGATTTTGAAAACCGGAATTACTTTTCAGCATAATTTTGTTTTACCTGACGGTACTTCTCCTCTATTTGCTATTGTAACGACTGTAATTTTTTGTGTTATTATGGCAGTATCGGGAAAAGCTTTCGGATATTTTCTTGTTTATTTCCAGAAAAAGTACAAGGGAGTAAAGCTGAATAAATATTTAAAAATATCATGTTTTATGATAATTGCTTATTTGACAGCGGTATTTTTTAGAGAAGTAACAGGCGGCGGACACGATTTGATAGAAAATATGTTTCAAGCCGATGTTCCTCTGAAAATATTGTTCGTTATTCTGATTTTGAAGTTTTTTTACAGTATGCTCAGTTACAGCACAGGCTTTCCGGGCGGGATATTTTTGCCGATGCTCGTAATCGGAGCATTAGTCGGAAAAGTGTACGGAGTGATTTTAGTTAATTATTTTTCTGCTTCAAATGAATTTATAGTTCATTTTATGCTTTTGGGAATGGCAGCTTACTTTACGGCAGTAGTAAAAGCACCTATAACAGGGATTATACTTATACTTGAAATGACGGGAAATTTTTCTTGTCTGTTTTTGCTTACGATAACTGCAACAATTACTTATATTTTGACTGAAATGATGAAAATGGAGCCGATTTATGAAGTGCTGTTTGAAAATATGTTTGCTAAAAGTGAAACTGAAAAAAAGGGCAGCCACAGTCCGGGAAAAGAAAACAAAATTGTTACTTTGCTGATACATGTAGGAGCCGACTCCGAATTGGAAAATAAAAAAATAAAAGATCTCAATTTGCCGAAAAAGCTTTTGATTGTGAGTGTCAGAGCTAACGGGAAAGAATATATTCCTGACGGAGAGACCGTTGTAAGAAGCGGAAATCAGCTTGTAATTGTAACGGATTACAAAACTGCTCAGAAGTATGCTTATGATTTGAAAGATAAGGGGATAAAGATTTTATAAAATAATTTTTGAAAAATGTAACTATTGCTTGACTTTGTGTATTAGTTTTGTTTTTTCATTTTGAAAACAAAGAGAAATTCAGGTAAAATAACGGTTTATATATAATTTAAAAAATCCTGTGATTCATTAATAATGAAAATACGGGATTTTTTCTATATAATCCTTAAAACTAAGAAAATTAAAATCCTAAATTTCCGAAGAATTATACATATGAAAAAAGGACATAGAATTAGTCTTTTTCTATAATAATTCTTCAGGAAATTTAATATCCATATATTTAAATATTTCTTTCTGTTTCTTTGTTACTTCTCCCAATTTAAGTTTTTCATTACCTCTTTCATAACTTTCTATCAAGTCCAATTCATCAAGAAGTTCCTGTGTTGTGTATTTCTTATATAATTCTTTTTCACTCATCTTATTTTTTATATACGATAGCATTACTAATGACACGAATGTTACAAATATTTTTCCATCCATTGTAGGTTTTGATGATACTCTTAATCTTCTTGCATCAAGTCGGTCTTTTATATTATGAAATGCTTTCTCTGCTACATCTTTTTGTCTATATATACTTAATATTTCTCTTGCTTCAAGATTTTCATTACTTATCAAACTGAAATAACCATATTTTTTCATATGTTTTTCTATAATATCATCTTTTGCTACAGCAATTATATTTTCTTTTTCAACTTTAATATCGAAATATTTCCTATAGTCTTCGACTCTTTTTTCATTTTCTACATTATTTTCTATATCTGTTTTTAATTTAATCAGGTATTCTGTAAAATCTTTATCTTCTTTTAAAGCTTTTCATCATCAAAAAACACATACAAGTAAAGATACTTCTTATTTTCCTTGTCTGTATCGTCCCACATAAGTATTTCTTTTTTTACCATATATATTATATTCAGCTATATAATTAGTAAATTTCTTAATATCTTTTACTTTTCTATTCTTTCTTTTATTATTTTTGATGATGACTTTGTTCCTACAATAAATTTAAATTTATTATTCATGAGTTCATCTATATTGTTTTACTGTAGAATCCTCTATCCATCACTAATTTAGGTTTCTTAACTCCTATATACTGAACATCTTTTATTAATCTTCTAACTGTTGACACATCAACAATGTTTCCTGGTAAAACTCTATAGTAAAAAGGCAATCTTGACTTTTCTCCATACAAAATTGCAAGATTGATTTGTGCTAATGTATCATTTTCCTTATTATATCCGTATCTCATTTGATTAATAGCTTTTGAATAAGATGATATGCTTGTTGTATCATAAGCCCAATACTCATCTTCTTTCAACTGTTCAGCCTGTAATTTAAAGAAATTGTTTTTTCCGCTTTCATTTATTTCTGAAAACATTTCACTTATTCTTTGAGAAGTTAGTTCACTTCTGTTAAATGTTTTATGAATTTTACTCCATTTTCATATCTTGATATAGGACTATCTTTTCTAATATCAGATATTGTGCAACAGATAAAATTTCTTTGTACAAATCAGGAAAACATTCTTTAAGATTAGAAGTCAGTCCCAATTTTTTAGCAATAAGATTTAAAAGCAGATTAGCACCATAAAATTTACGCTTATCATTTTGAGCTTTATTTTCTTCCAATTTCTTTTTTGGAGTGGAAGTAGGTACAATTTGTCCAGTAAGAGGGTCCTTAATACCGATTAATTTTCTTTTAGATTTAGATTTTTTTTCAGATTTATCCCAATAGTTAATAGATTCATAAACATAAGTTTTATTGTATTTTTTATTATATAGAAAAACTAAAGAAGCCATAAGATTATCACCTATGTATAATTATACATAGAAATAAAGAAAAAGTCAAGAAAAAAATGTAGAAAAAAGCAATAAAATTAATCTTTTTTCTACTTCATATGTTTATTTCTTCGGAAATTTAGGTAAAATATAAAAGAAGTATAATTAAAATGATTATTTTTATTCCAATAAAGAAATTAAAATTAATAAAAATTCAGTAAATATAGCAAATTTATTTGTAGATAAAAATAAAGTTTTATATTTGATGAAAAATATGAACAGATATTAAGTTTAATACTAATAAAAAACAAAGGAGTGATTATTTTGAGTAATGAGCTGACAAGATTGGAGAAGGAATTGAGAAATTTTGCCAAAAGATGTAAAAATATAAAATACACAGGCGGACTTCTTTTGAGTTTTCTTTTTGCAGGAATGCTTACTTTTTCTGTAAATGTTGACAGCAATATCGTAAATGCAAGAAAAGATTTGAATACGTCAATAAATGATTTACATGTGTCATTTAAACAGACGAAAAGGGAAAATAACAGATTGTTGAAAAATGCCAATTTGGAATTGATTCAATTAATGGAACAGGGAGACCATGTGGTAAAATCTCCGTGGAGCAGCTGGCAAATAGGGATGAACTACTTCTACAGCAATTGGAGAGGGGCATATAAAGGGAGAGGTGATAAAGCCCAAAAATATCCTTATGAAGGAATATTTGAAAGAAGTACCAATGCTTTTGAAAGATACACATCTCCTTTAAGTCCGAGTTATGAAGAGTTAAACGGAATGTCGAATATAAGAAACGGATTAAATCAGGGATACGGAATAGCCAGTACAACTCCGAAACAGGAACCTCTGGCAATTTTAAACGTGGATGCTTCAATAAAACCCAAAGATGTATTCAGAGACGCGGTAAATGCACCGACAGTCAGTGTGCAGGCTCCAAATCTGCCACCGTTGAATGTACCCAGTTTAACACCGCCCCCTGTCAGCGTTCCTACTCCTAATGTACCGGAAAAGACAGTAAGTATTGTTAAACCAAATGCAAGTCCGTTTACTGGTTTCTTTTTTGATGGAAGTGCAAATGCTATTACTAAAGATAATAGCCAAGGTTTAATACCTACCGGAGCTGATGTAACATATGTTGCAACACAAGGTGTTACACTATATTCCGGAGTGGAACCGAGTGATATAAATGCAAATAAATCTGCAGATCAAATGACACCTGCTGCAAAAACAGGTTATATAAAATCAGACAGAACTATTGTGGATGTTTCTAATACGAATACATCCCAAGGGAATAAAGTTGGCCGTACAACAAATATTTTATATAGAAGCGGATACACAAATGGAACTCCTCTTACATTGAAAGATTTAACACTGCATGTTAGAGGAAATTTTGACGGAACTGATAGCGGAGGAACAGGAACAGGCCCAACTGACAGTTATACAGATGTCGGCCGTGGAGCAGAAGGAGGAGCAGATACAGGAGGTCCTACCCGTGGAACAATGGGAATACACACTTTATTAAATGTTAATATAGAAAACGCCACTGCAAATCTATACGGAAGAGCCGGATTTGTAACTTCTGAAACTTGGCGTAACGGTGTTGTTAATATAGTAGGAAATAATAATAAAGTAAATGTATACGGTTCGGAAAACTCGGTATTCTACATAATGCCTTCAGCTTACGGGACAATAACTTATGGATATAGCAATTCTAATAGATGGGCTTTTTATCTTGGAAAAATTACAGGAAAGACTAATATAGATATATTCGGTACCGGAAATAATGTCTATCTGTCTTCAGGAATATCAGGGGCAAGACATATAGAAAATGATGGAGTAATCAATTCTTATGGAGCTTCAAATATAGTTTATTCAGGAATGAGCTATGTTCCGGACTGGTCAAAATCAGCTTACCAAACTATGGGACCTCATCCTGATAAAATGCAATCAAAAATACAACTATCGAAAGTTAATCTTTACGGAGATGAAAATGTCGGAATGTTTTTTGGTAGCAAAATGGGAGGAAATAATCCTAAATCTTGGGAACCCGGGCATAGAATCTCTGAAGATGGTGCAGGTTATATAAGAAAAGCCTCATATATAGGAATATATCAGGGAGAAATAGATTTTGCGGCTAAAATAGGGACTCAATTAGGAGCTAATGCAAGTGATACGGCACAAGCTTCAGTGGGGAACTTAACAGGAAATAGTGATAAATGGGTTGAAGGCGGAGTTGGAGTATTTGCTCAGTCAGGGCAAAGAGAAGGAATAGATCCTATAAAAGATTTAGGAGTACCTTCAGGACTTGGAGGAGATTATGCACAAGCACCAACAATTGCAAATGATAAAATTCATGCACTGCAAGTAAGAAAGTTGGATATAACTTTCGGTAAAAATTCTAAAAACGGATTTATGCTAATTTCAAAATTAGGAAGTGTCATAGATGTCGGAAACCCTGCTTCTTCAAATGATTATGTAACAGGTATAAGTTCTACAATTACTGATGGAGTTAACGGTGCCAATACAAATGAAACTGATGCTTCAACCGGAACAGTTATAGCCTATGCTGAAGGAACTTGGGATCAGGCAAAACATCAATTAGGCTCTAAAGCTGCAGAAAAAACTCAAAATGATAATGATGCAGTAGCTGTAAATAATGGAACAGCCAGAAAACCGTTGACAGACATTGCTGCTTCAACAGCAGCTAAACTCCAGGGACTGGCTTCTGAAATAAATGTCTACCCTGATGTAGTCTTAGCTTCTAAAGAAGGAATTGCATATATGGGTGATAATCAGGGGATTGTCAATGCCAAAAAGACAACAGTAGCCGTAAGTCACAGTGCAATTATAGGATTTGCAAGAAACAAAGGAACGGTAAATATTGACGGAGATATTACCGCATTGGATGCAAAGGTCACTAATGCTGATGATAAATATAAAAATATAGCAGGGTTGGCAACATTAAATACAACTGCATTATCGGGAGCAACAGTAGGTGGAACAGTTAATATAAACGGTAACGTAAATGTAAACGGTATGGGTGCACTTGCTTCAGGAAACGGTTCAACAGTAAACTTAAATAAGACAGGAAATATAATTAATATAGGTAAAGAAGGCGGACTTGCTGCAGTAAAAGGAGGAAAAGTCAATTTTGCAGGAGGAACAATAAATGTGGGAGCTGATCGTTCGAGTTCCACACCTGTGTACGCAGATGAAGATCCGAATTCATCTGTTACTTTTAAAGACGGAGCAACTCCGACAAGTAAACCGACTACTATAAATATGTCAAGCGGTATTTTAATGACAGGAGAAGATACTGATTATTCTGCTGCAGCAACAGGTGTCGGAAAATACAAAGGAATGAAAAATGTTAAAGTAGTATTACAGGCAGACGGAGTAGTTTTAAAAACAAGTAACGGTAAAACGGTGACTTGGAACGGTTCAACAGCAGGATCAACAGCCGTAAAAAATGCAATGAAACTTGGAGAATTAGATACAAACAATAAAAAGTTTAAAATATTTTATATAAACGGAACTTTTAATCTGGCAACTAATTTGAATCTTGATGATGCTACTGACGAATTTAATAAAAGTTTAGGTTTGTCTAATGAAGTGTTTAACATAGGAAGTGGAGTTACTGTAAGTTCTGCAGCAGGAAAAGGACTCGCAATGGGGTCAAATGATACGGCAACTTCCAATGCAAGTAATGCGTATAACAATGACGGAACAATAAATATAACAAGCGGAACAGCAAATACATCAGCTTTAAATATCAGCTACGGAACTGTTGATAATAGAAATATAATAAATGTTGATAAAGGAATAGGAGTTTACGGAATAAACGGAAGCAGACTTGTAAACAATACTAACGGAACAATAACTGTCGGAACTGAAGGAGTAGGTATGGCAGGATTTTCATCAGCCTCGACTTTACAGATTTACGGAACTGATAAAAAAATAAAAGACGGTACGTTGGCTTCGACAGACAAAACTTTGGAATTGTTAAATAAAGGAACTATTACCGTAAACGGAAATAATTCTGTAGGAATGTACGGAGAAACAAATAAAGCTGCAGGAGCTCATGCAAGTACAAATATAGCGGCAAGTAACGGACTTATAACAAATAGCGGTAAAATTACTATGACGGGTGATAACGCTGTCGGAATCGTATCCAAAGGATTCGGAAACAAAATTGATTTAAGCGGAACGGGAAGCTCGGATATAGTAACCGGAGTGAATGGAATAGGAGTGTATGCTGAAAAATCCAATATCAATTTATTGTCAAATTACGGAATGGAAGTAAAAGATCAGGGAACAGGAATTTTTGTAAAAGACGGCAGTTCTGTAAGTGCGGGAACTTTAGAACTGAAATATAACGGTTCGAATACAGGAACAGGAGTAGGAATATTCTACGAAGGTTCGTCAACTGCAAATATGCTTAACAAAACCAATGTAAATCTTGTAGATAATACAGGAACAACAGGAGGACTGGTAGGTCTGTTTGCGAATAACGGAGGCATTTTAACAAATACAGGAAATATTGCGGGAGATAAAGGATACGGAATTATTACAAGCGAAACTGAAATAGTAAATAACGGTAATATAACATTGAACAATCCTGTAGACAATGCAACTAAAAAAGCGAGTGTAGGTATTTATACTCAAGGAAGTGACAAAATAACAAACAACGGAATAATAACTGCAGGAGAAAACTCTGTAGGGATATTCGGATACACTGTAGTAAATACAAGTACTGTAAACGTAGGGAACGGAGGAACGGGTATTTACAGTACGGGAGGAAATGTTGATTTGCTTTTGGGTGCAATAAATACAGGAACAAATAAGGCTGTGGCAGTTTATACAAAAGGAAACGGACAAACAGTAACGGCTCATAACGGAAGTACTTTGAATATAGGAGATAATTCGTTCGGATTTATTAATGAAGGGACAGGGAATACAATAAACAGTAATATTTCAAGTCAATCGTTGGGAACTGACACAGTTTATATTTATTCGACTGACAGAACAGGTACGGTAACAAATAATACCGCATTGACTTCAACAGGATCCTATAATTACGGAATGTATTCGGCAGGTACGGTAACAAACAATGCCGATATAAATTTCGGAGCAGGATTGGGAAATGTAGGAATATACAGTACACATGGCGGAACGGCAACAAACTCGGCAGGAAGAACAATTACAATAGGAAAATCATTTATAGATCCTGATGATGTAGAGAAAAACCGTTACGGAGTGGGAATGGCAGCAGGATTTACACCGACTGATTTGGAAAGACTGGCAGGAAAAACCGATTATACAGGAAATATAGTAAATAACGGTACGATAAATGTAACAGGACAATACAGTATCGGAATGTATGGAACAGGAGCTGGAACAAAAGTTTATAACGGTACTGCAATCGGTTCCGTTGCGACAATAAATCTCGGAGCAAGTAATACTACGGGAATGTATCTGGATAATGGAGCATACGGATATAACTACGGAACTATAAAAACAGTCGGAACGGGACTGGAAAAAGTAGCGGGAGTTGTTGTCAGAAACGGTTCCACAATAGAAAATCACGGAGATATAATACTGGATGCTAAATCGGCAGTGGGATTATTGGCTAAAGGAGATGTTTTAGGAAATAATTTAGGTATAATTAAAAACTATAAAAACATGACGATAACGGGAGAAGGCTCGGTCAATCAGCAGGAAGATACTAATAACAGCAGTTTCGGTAAAGGAATGGGAGGAGTTTCCATAGATGTACCGAAAGGTTCAAGTACAGGAACGATAAACGTAAACGGAAAACCTGTAGTACCGACATTGGCAACGACTACTCGGGAAGAATATCAGGATATGAATGTCTCAAGAATAGGGATGTATATAGATACCTCAAATAAAAGATTTACAAGACCTATAGCCGGATTGAGCAATCTCAGCAGTTTAAGAAAAGCCGATTTGATAATAGGAGTTGAAGCTGCTAAAAATACTACAAGTAAATATATTCAGCTGGATAAAAAAATACTGGATCCGTATAACGATATGATAAAAAGAAATACACAAATAAAAGATTGGAAAATATATTCGGGATCGCTTACATGGATGGCAACTGTAGCTCAAAATCAGACTGACGGTACAATGGAAAATGCTTATATGGCTAAAATACCTTATACTCAGTGGGCAGGGAAAGAACCGATGCCTGTGGAAGTAACCGATACGTATAATTTCCTTGACGGATTGGAACAAAGATACGGAGTAGAGGGGTTAGGAATGAGAGAAAAAACATTGTTTGATAAAATAAGCAGTATAGGAAAAAATGAGCAGAGATTATTCTACCAAGCTATAGACGAAATGATGGGACATCAGTATGCAAATGTGCAGCAAAGAATACACGGAACAGGAGTATTGTTGGATAAAGAGTTCACTCATTTAAGAAAAGAATGGGATACTAAATCAAAACAATCGAACAAAATAAAAGTATTCGGAATGAGAGATGAGTATAAAACAGATACTGCAGGAATAATAAATTACACAAGTAATGCTTACGGATTTGCATATTTACATGAAGATGAAACAATTAAGCTTGGAAACAGTTCAGGATGGTATGCAGGAGCTGTAAACAACAGCTTTAAATTTAAAGATATAGGCGGATCAAAAGAAAATACTACTATGTTAAAGTTGGGAATATTTAAATCAACAGCTTTTGATAATAACGGAAGCTTGAAATGGACAGTTTTGGGAGAAGGCTACGTAGCAAGAACAAGTATGCACAGAAAATATTTGGTAGTAGATGAAATCTTTGAAGGAAAATCCGATTATAACAGTTATGGAGCAGCAATTAAAAATGAAATAAGCAAAGAATTCAGAACAAATGAAAGAACAAGTATAAAACCTTACGGGAGTTTAAAACTTGAATATGGAAGATTTAATACAATCAAAGAAAAAACAGGAGAAGTAAGACTTGAAGTAAAAGGAAATGATTACTATTCTGTAAAACCTGAAGTCGGAATAGAGTTTAAGTATAAACAACCGATGGCTGTAAAAACAACTTTTGTAACAACTCTTGGATTAGGCTATGAAAATGAGCTTGGAAAAGTGAGAGATGTTAAAAATAAAGGGAGAGTGGCTTATACCGATGCAGACTGGTTCAATATAAGAGGAGAAAAAGACGACAGAAAAGGAAACTTTAAAGCGGACTTGAATATCGGAATAGAAAACCAAAGATTCGGAGTAACATTAAACGGAGGTTATGACACAAAAGGTAAAAATGTAAGAGGAGGATTAGGGTTTAGGGTGATTTATTAACAGATTTTAATATTCATTTTTGACGGAAAGGGTAATTTCAAAGATTGGAATACTCTTTCTTTTTTAGGACAATAAATATATTAAATTTCTAATTTTTGGATATTTTTGGTAAAAAATTGACTTTTTTGGTATATGAGGTATAATGTTAATAAGAAAACCAAAAAATCAAAAAGGAGGAAGCGGAATGGCAGAAGAACTTTTACCTGGAATCAAATTGAGAAAAGGTGAAATATCTGAGAGAGTTTTAGTTTGTGGAGATCCTTTCAGGGCAGAAATGTTAGCACAAAGGTTGGATGATATGAAATGTCTTGCAAAAGCGAGGGAGTATTGGACTTATTACGGTAAGTATAAAGGAGTCCCGATTAATATATCTTCTCACGGAGTCGGAGCAAGTGGAGCTATGTTATCCTTCATAAGTTTAATTAAAGGAGGTGCAGAAGTAATAATCAGACTGGGGACATGCGGTTCATTAAAAAAAGATGTGAAAGCAGGAGATATAATAATTGCTACAGCAGCGGCTAAAGAGGATGGATTAAGTAATATATATGTTCCTGTCTCATTTCCTGCGGTAGCAGATATTGATGTAATTAATTGTTTAAGAGAAACAGGTATAAAACAGAATATAAAAAATATTCATACAGGGATAATAGTGACACAGGGGGCTTTTTACGGAGGAGTTATTAAAACTAATACTGAAGAACTTGCAGAATCCGGAGCAATTGGGTTAGAAATGGAAGTTGCCGCTTTATATACTGCGGGTTCAATTTATGGAATTAAAACAGGATCGATATTATCAGTTGATGGAAATGCTTTAGCAGTTCTAGATTGTGCGGAGGATAATAATCCTGATCCTGAATTATTGAAAAAGACTGTTGAAAAATGTGCAGATATAGCATTGGAAGCTTTAATAAATGTCAAATTTTAATATAAAATTTAGTTTAATAAAGGAGGAAATATGTCAGGCAGTGAAAAAAAATTAAGTTTTTGGGAGTTAATGATTATTGGAATAGGTCAACTTATAGGTTCCGGAATAATGGTTCTATTATGTATTGCTATGGGAATGACAGGAAAAGGAGTTGCCTTTTCGTTTATAGTTGCTGCAGTAATAGTAATTATTCCATTGATTGCAATGGCTGCGTTGGGATCTGCAATACCGAATTCAGGAGGAATGTATGTCTATGTAAGAGATCTTATAGGAAAAAAGACAGGATTTTTTTATGTTACTTTATTAGTGTTTGGACAATTTATACTGGCACAGTATGCAATAGGGGTTGGAGAATATGCAAAAGAATTATGGTCTAATGTAAATGTCGGACTTATATCTATGGGAGTAATGACTTTTGTATTTATTGTAAATTTAATAGGACTTAAAACTTCAGTGTTGCTCCAAAGATTTGTTGTAGTTATACTCGTAGGTTCTTTATTAGTTTTTGTTATTTACGGATTTCCTCAAGTAAAAGATGTAGGCTCTTTTTTTCAAGCTTCCAATATATTGCCTAATGGCTTGGGAAGTTTTTTAGCAGCTTCTGTTTTAGTAAGATTTGCATTAATAGGTTCGGAATTTTTATCCGAATTTGGGGGAGATGCTAAAAATCCGGGAAGAGATATACCGATAGCTATGATACTTTCAACAGTATGTGTAGCGGTGTTGTATGTTTTGATTGCCATAGTCGCTGCAGGAGTACTTCCTATAGACGAAGTCGCTTTTAAAACATTGGGAGTTGTTGCGAAAAAAATATTACCTACATGGATGTATTTTGTGTTTATGATAGGTGGAGGAATGTTTGCATTAATATCATCATTAAATGCAGTATTTGCATGGGCAACAAAAGGAATCAAACAAGCTATAAAAGACGGTTGGTTGCCTGAAAAACTGGCAGAAGAAAATAAAAGATTCGGAACGGCACATTGGTTATTGTTGATGTATTATTTAGTAGGAATGTATCCTATTTTAATTGGACAGGAAATCAAAACTATTTCAGTTATAGGAACAAATATAGGATTGATATTTTCAGGATTCCCTGTTGTTGCTATAATGTTTCTTGCTAAAAAACGTCCGAAAGAATATGAAAATGCTCAATTTAAATTACCTAAATGGGCGATGTATACAATACCTGCGATAAGTATGTGTATATACGTTATAGGGGTTTTATCGAGTTGGGATTATTTGAAAAGTCAGGGAGCTATAACTCCTATTATAGTTTTTTGTATTATAGTAGCTGCTTATACATGGATCAGGGAACCTTATGTGAAAAATAAGCAAAGTCTTCAAAAGGAGGAATGAA
This sequence comes from Pseudoleptotrichia goodfellowii, assembly GCF_007990505.1. Lineage (NCBI taxonomy): Bacteria > Fusobacteriati > Fusobacteriota > Fusobacteriia > Fusobacteriales > Leptotrichiaceae > Pseudoleptotrichia > Pseudoleptotrichia goodfellowii. The sequence goes on from NZ_AP019822.1 coordinate 265,903, forward strand.
AATGATTAGACAGGATTATAATCTTCCTTTTATGCTGAAATATGAAAATATTGCATGGTTTAATGAAGAAGGATATGTCAATATATTAGATAGAAGAATATACCCTGAAAAAACAGTATTTGTAAAATGTAATACACATGAAGAAGTAGCAAAGGCAGTAAAAGATATGGTTACTCAAAGTGCAGGACCGTATACTGCAGTAGGTATGGGAATGGCCTTGGCCGCATTTGAATGTAAGAATATGTCAGTAGAAAAGCAAATAGAGTATTTGGAAAAAGCAAGTTATACATTGAGTCACGCAAGACCTACCACTGCCAACAGAATGAGTAAAATTACGGAAGCATGTGTTGAAAAAGCTAAAAAAAATCTGGAAAATGGAGATAATGCATTTGAATCCATAAAAAATGAAACAATAGATTCGTTAAACAGAAGATACAGTATAATGGAAGAAGTAGGAAGATATCTTGCAGATAAAATAAAAGACGGAGATAAGATTTTAACACAATGTTTTGGAGAAACTATAATAGGTATGCTTATAAGAATATTAAAACAACAAAATAAAAATAATGTGGAGTTTTACTGTGCTGAAACAAGACCTTATTTGCAGGGAGCAAGACTGACTGCAACATGTTTTGCTGAAGCAGGATTTAAAACAACTGTAGTTACAGACAATATGATAGCTTATTTAATGGAAAATATAAAAATAAATTTATTCACATCGGCAGCTGATACAATAACAAGAGAAGGTTATATTGCCAACAAAATAGGCACATATCAGATAGCTTTACTTGCTAGAAATTTTGGAATACCTTATTTTGTGACAGGGATTCCGGATATTGACAAATATGGGGAAAATGATATAAATATAGAATACAGAGATCCCAGTTCAGTTTTAGGTAATCATACTTTAAAAAATGTAAATGCGATATATCCGTCTTTTGATATAACACCTCCTTATTTAATAAGTGGGATAGTTACAGATAAAGGTGTATATTCTTCATATGATTTAGGCTCGTATTTTAAAAATGATATAAAAAGATTTTATTAGAATACACAATATTGAAAGGAGATAAAGATGTTTCAGAAAAACTGTAAAGAATAAAAATACAAAGATAATAATTATTTTTTCTCAGAGACATCTGAAATTTAATATGAATATTAGAAAAAAACTTGTAGAAGCAGGAAAAAGACTCTATAATACAGGGCTGGTTGCAGGAACAAGCGGAAATATCAGTATGAGAAATTTAGAAAAAAAGGACAGTTATTTTATTACTCCGAGCAGTTTACCCTATAATGAAATTAAAGAAGAAGATATTGTAGAAATAAATTCAAAAGGAGAACCTTATATAAGGGGACAAAAGCCTTCTTCAGAATGGCAAATGCATATATCTGTATATGAAAAATATAACAAATATAATGCAATAATTCATACTCATTCGACATTTGCAACGGCATTTGCTGTAATTGGAGAAAAAATACCTTTAATTCTGGTAGAGATGAAACCTTTTCTTGGCGGTGATCTGGATGTGGCACCATATAAGCCAGCAGGAAGCAGAGAATTGGGTAAAGTAATATTACCGTATCTTGAAAACAGAAATTCGTGTTTATTGGCAAATCATGGTACAATAAGTTGTGGAACTACTTTGGAAGAAGCTTTTATCTCTGCTGAATATGTAGAAGATGCTTCAAAAATATATTATTACGCTAAAACAGCAGGAAAACCTAAAATATTGGATTTTTAAATTAGGAGAACAGTATGATAAAAATAGAAAGACAAAATAAAATACTTCATTATTTAAATGTCAATGGAAGTTTATCCATATCAAAAATATCAAAAGAATTAAAATGCAGTGAAGAAACAGTCAGAAAAGATCTTGTAGAGTTGGAAAGAGAGTCAAAACTAATCAGAATACATGGAGGAGCTTATATTGAGGATAGATATGACAAGGGATTTTCTTCAAATATAAGAGAAACTTTATTAAAAGAAGAAAAAATGTATATATCGGATATAGCTTTGGATTTTGTAAAAGATAGAAATACTCTAATGTTAGATTCCAGTACTACATGTATTGAATTTGCAAAAAAGATATTAAATTCTAAAATATATGTTACTATAATAACAAATTCGCTACAAATTGCAAATTTATGCGATTTTTCCGAAAATGCAAAATTAATACTTTTAGGAGGTAAATTTAGAACTAGAAATAAGTCTTTTACAGGTTATCATACTACAGATATTTTGAAATTATATAATGCAGATATTTCTTTTGTAAGTTATCCTTCAATAGATATAAAATTGGGTTTAGGGGATAATAATTATGAAGAATTGAGAGTCAGAGAAACAATGTTGAAGCATTCCAAAGTAAAAATATTACTTATGGATCATACAAAATTTTCTGAAAACGCATCTATTGTATTTTCAAAGATTTCTAATATAAATTGTATAATAACAGATAAAAAGATAAATAAAAAATGGGAAGAATTTTTTAAACGGGAGGATATAAATGTTAAATTTTAGTTATAAAAATAATACTAAATTAATTTTTGGTAAAAATTCCATAGATAAATTGGAAGACGAATTAAAAAAATATAATTCTAAAGTTTTGATGCTTATAAGTGGAAACGGGAAATATTTAAAAGATTTAGGAATATATAATAAAGTAAAAGAAAATTGTGAGAAACTTAATATAAAACTTATTTATAATAATGAAGTTATCCCTAATCCTGAAGTGGAGTTAGTAAGAAAACTGGTTGATATATGTAAAAAAGAAAGTGTAGATTTTATACTGGCTGCAGGAGGAGGTTCCGTTATGGATACTGCGAAAGCTGTTGCAGTTGGAGCTTTATCTGATGAAGATGTATGGGAATTTTATTTATATAATAAAATTCCTGAAAAAGCATTGAATATAGGAGTGATTTCTACATTGCCTGCAAGCGGATCGGAAGCTTCAAATTGTTCGATAATTTCAAACGGAAAGTATAAACTTGGTTTAGAAACAGATTTGATAACTCCCGAATTTGCAATATTGGATCCTGAATATACAAAAACTTTGCCGTTATATCAGACTTCTGTCGGAATATGTGATATATCAAGTCATTTAATAGAAAGATATTATTCAGCAGTTAAGAATACAGATACAACCGACTATATGATAGAAGGACTTCTAAAAGCTTTAATAATAAATGGACTGAAATTAATAAAAAATCCTGATAATATTGATGCCAGAGCAGAGGTGTTTTTAATATCTATATTCGCACATAATAATATATTGGATTCAGGGAGAATGGCAGACTGGGCATCTCACAGAATAGAGCATGAGTTAAGCGGTGAATATGGAATTACTCATGGAGAAGGAATGGCAGTTGTTCTTGTAGCATACACAAAATATATGGCTAAAAAGAAGCCTGAAAAACTAGCTCAACTTGTAAATAGAGTGTTTGGAATAGATAGTTTTGATTATTCTTTAACGGAAATGGCTGAAATTTTAGCAGATAAATTGGAAGATTTTTATAAAAAACTTCATTTGAGAACAAAACTTTCGGAAATGAATATAAATGACACTGATTTTGAGAAAATGGCAGATAGAGCAACTAAAAACGGAAGTAATAAAATAGGTCATTATTTACCTTTAGGAAAAGAAGAAATAATAGAAATCCTTAATATTGCAAGATAAAGTCAATAAAGAATGTATTAAAGAGTTATCTTAATACTAGCAGATAACTCTTTTTATATAATTAATTTTGTCTTGTTTTCCTTTTGGTTGCATTTTCTTTTTCATTTGAGCGTCCTCACTACTTTTTATAATTTTTTCTTATCATCTTCCAAAAAAGTTCAGAATATGATAATATATGAGTGCTGATTAAATAACAAAGTACATTTGGAAATTATTCGGATTGATGTGATAGAAATAATAAAATATTATAATTTATTTGATAAAAGGAAAAATAAAAATGGCAACATACAATTTATTGTTTAAAAGTTTGGAAGAATTGAAAATCAAAGGGATAGGTAAAGTAGCCTTGAATAAATTTAATAAACTTGGGGTATATACTTTATATGACCTTTTTTATTTTTTTCCGAGAGCTTATGAAGACAAGGCCAATAGTAAAAATATATCTGAAATACTTCCTGAAGAGTTTGTCGTTATAAAAGGAACAGTTGTAAATGCCGTAAATCAATATATAAAATCGGGAAGAACTATGTTTCGTGCAATGCTTAGAGATGAAACGGGAATTATAGAATTGGTATGGTTTAATAACAGATTTATAAAAAACAGCATAAAAACGGGAGATGAATTGCAGGTATACGGAAAAGTCAAAAGAGCGGCAAAGTTTCAAATGGTAAACCCTGAATATAAAAAAATACAGGCTGACGGAATGATAAGAGGAGAAGCAAGACACGAACAGATATTGCCTATTTATCCATCAACGGCATCATTAAGACAGGAAGCGATAAGAAAAATTGTAAATGAAGCATTGCTTGATTACGGATATCTGTTACAGGAAAATATTCCTGAAGATTTGCTGAAAAAAGGAAGCCTGATTTCAAGAAAAGAAGCAATACTGAATATACATTTTCCTGAAGAATTTGAGAAAAAGGAAAAAGCGAAAAAAAGATTTATGATCGAGGAAATTCTGCTTCTGGAAATGGGGATTTTACAGAACAGATTTGAAACTGATAAGGAAAATAACAATATATACGAACTGGAAGATAACAAAAAACTTGTGAGTAAATTTATAGAAAGTCTTGAGTATGAACTGACAAAGGCTCAAAAAAAAGTGATAAGCGAAATATATAAAGAACTTAAATCAGGAAAAATAGTAAACAGGCTCATACAGGGAGATGTAGGTTCGGGGAAAACGATAGTTGCTCTTATTATGTTGCTGTATATGGCTGAAAACAGCTACCAGGGAGTAATTATGGCACCGACGGAAATACTTGCTACACAGCATTATCTAGGAATTGTGGATATATTTAACGATCTTGATGTGAGAGTGGAACTTTTAACGGGGAGTGTCAAAGGTAAAAAAAGAGAAAAACTGCTCTCGGAGATAGAAAACGGTCTTGTGGATATTGTCATAGGAACACATGCTCTTATAGAAAATGATGTAGTTTTTAAAAATCTCGGACTTATAGTTATAGACGAACAGCACAGATTCGGAGTAGTACAGAGAAAGCTTCTGAGGGAAAAAGGAAGTATTGCCAATCTTATAGTAATGAGTGCTACTCCTATCCCGAGATCCCTTGCACTTACCATATACGGAGATCTTGATGTTTCTGTTATCGATGAGTTGCCGTCAGGCAGAATGCCTATAAAAACTAAATGGATCAGAGATCTTGACGAAAAAAACAAAATGTATAATTTTATCGAAAGAAAGATAAAAGAAAGACGGCAGGTTTACGTAGTGTCACCGTTAATTGAGGAAAGCGAAACACTTAATGTAAAGTCGGCACAACAGACTTTTGAAGAATACAGTGAAATTTTTTCAAACAGACGGTTGGGGCTGATTCACGGGAGACAGAATTATAAAGAAAAACAGGAAGTAATGAGAAAATTTAAAAAACATGAAATTGATATATTAATATCCACAACGGTTATAGAAGTGGGAGTAAATGTTCCGAATGCGTCAATAATGGTAATAAGAGATGCTCAAAGATTCGGTTTGTCATCACTTCATCAGTTGCGAGGAAGAGTAGGAAGAGGAAAATATCAGTCTTACTGTTTTCTCGAGTCGGAAACCGATAATGATTTATCCATGAAAAGATTGCAGGTTATGGAAAAGACTACAGACGGATTTAAAATAGCCGAAGAAGATTTAAAGTTAAGAAATTCGGGAGAGATATTAGGTACAAGACAAAGCGGTGTGTCGGATATGGTACTTACGGATATTGTCAAAAATGTAAAAGAAATAAAGGCGATAAGAGATTATGTAGTCGACTATCTGGAGAAAAATAACGGTAAAATAAATAATGAATATTTAAAAAGGGATATTTATGAGAAATTTCATAAAAAAATGATTGAATAGGGAAAATTGAGCGAAGAAAAAAGTATATACAGTATTTAAAAAAATCTCGGAAAGGAGTTTTGCAAAAAAATGAAAAGACAACAGGCAGATATGGGATTGCTTTTGGTAGGAATATTGTGGGGATTGGGATTTGTTTTTGTGAAAATCGGATTGAATGAAGGAATAGACCCGTTTTATCTTCTCTCAATAAGATTTTTGGGAGGCTTTGCCATACTTTATGCGATTTTCCGAAAAAAAATGAAGAAGATAACTCTGTATGACATGAAAGCCGGAATAATAATAGGAATGTTTCAGTTTTTCGGTTATACTTTTCAGACATACGGAATGCTGACCACAACTGCCAGTAATAATGCGTTTTTTACTGCGATAAATGTAGTAATAGTGCCTTATTTTTTCTGGCTTATATACAGAGAAAGACCTAACAGAAGTGCTTTTATCGCTTCGGTTTTATGTGTAGCGGGAATAGGAATCATAAGTTTTGACAAAGATATGCATTTAACAAGTTTAAATAAAGGAGATATTTTAACTATAATCTGTGCGGTGTTTTTTGCGGCTCAGGTTGCATCAACAGGATATTACAGTGAAAGAGTCCATACACTGAACCTTGTTTTCATTCAGATGGTTACAGGAGGAGTGCTGTTTTTAGGAAACTTGGTGATTTTTTCCGGAGTAAGTGCAATAAAACCTTTACATGGAATGGCATTAATTGCTATACTTTACTTAACGATATTTTCAACAGCGATTCCGTTTTTGCTCCAGACATATTTTCAAAAATGGACTACTTCTACAAGGGCATCAATAATAATGACTACAGAATCACTGTTTGCTCCGTTATTTGCCTATTTTCTTTTAGGTGAAGTGCTTACTTTGAAAGTAATATTCGGAGCAGTATTAATACTTTCTTCGGTAGTTGTATCGGAGATTAAATTCGGAAAAAATGAAGTGGAAAAAGGATAAAAATAAAATAAAGAAAGGAGAGTACTGTTTAAAAATATTCCCGTATTTTCGGAGTCGACGGAGAAGCGGAGAACTTGGGTAGCGGGAGTATGAGGGTAGCAATGAGCCCTCATGAAGCAGTCATAGAAAATGAGATTATCAAAAGCATTTTTAAAAACATATAAGGAGGCTCCTAAAGAAGCCGAAATAATAAGTCATCAGCTTATGTTAAGAGCTTCGATGATAAAGCAACTGACAAGAGGAGTTTACAGCTATTTGCCTTTGGGCTATAAAGTATTGAGAAAAATAGAAAATATTGTAAGAGAAGAAATGAACAGAGCAAATGCACAGGAAATACATATGCCTGTATTGCAACCGGCTTCTTTGTGGGAAGAGTCGGGGAGATGGTTTGCTTACGGACCTGAATTGATGAGATTGAAAGACAGAAATGAAAGAGAATTTGCTTTAGGGCCTACTCATGAAGAAGTTGTAACGGATATAGTGAGAAATATGGTGAGTTCGTATAAAGATTTGTCTTTTAATCTTTATCAGATACAGACAAAATTCAGAGATGAAATGAGACCGAGATTCGGACTTATGAGAGGAAGAGAGTTTCTGATGAAAGATGCTTACAGTTTTCATATTGATCAGAAATCTCTCGATGAAGAATACCTTAATATGAAATCTGCCTATGAAAGAATATTTAAAAGATGTGGGCTTAATTTCAGGGCGGTAGAAGCCGATTCAGGGTCTATAGGAGGAGATTCTTCTCACGAATTTATGGTGCTTGCAGATAGCGGAGAAGACGATATTTTATACAGTGACGTTTCAGGATATGCTGCAAATATTGAAAAAGCATCGAGTATAATAGAATTAGTTGAAAGTACTGAAGAAAAAAAAGAAAAGGAACTGATAGAAACTCCCAATGCCAAGACGATAGAAGGACTGGCTGAGTTTTTGAATATACCTAAGGAAAAAACGGTAAAAGCTGTGCTGATGAAAGAAGTATTGCCTGACAGACAAAATTTCGTTTTAGGGCTTATAAGAGGAGACTTGGATATTAATCCGATTAAGTTGAAAAATGCTATGGGAGCTTCGATGGAGCTTGAAATGATGACCGAAGAGGACTGCGAAAAACTTGGGATTACTACAGGATATGTAGGATCTTTTGAGAAAAATGATAAATTGAAAGTCATTATGGACGAAACTGTAAAATATATGAGAAACTTTGTAGTAGGCGGAAATAAAAAAGGATACCATTATATAAATGTTAATCTTGAAGACTTGGCTTATGATTTAGTAGCAGATATAAGAGAAGCAAGAGCGGGAGATGGATCTCCTGACGGAAAAGGGACGCTAAAAGTCGCAAGAGGAATAGAAGTGGGACATATATTTAAACTGGGAGATAAATATTCCAAAGCACTCAATGCCACAGTTCTTGATGAAAACGGGAAACAACAGATAATAGCTATGGGATGTTACGGAATAGGAATTTCAAGAGTAATGGCTGCCGCTATAGAACAGAATCATGACGAATTCGGTATAATATGGCCGAAAAATATAGCACCTTATTTAGTTGATGTAATAATCGCCAATATAAAAGATGAAACACAGTTTTCGTTGGGAGAAAAACTTTATAAGGAATTATGCGATAATGGAATTGAAACAGTGCTTGATGACAGAAACGAAAGAGCCGGATTTAAGTTTAAAGATGCCGATCTTATAGGTATTCCGTTAAAAATAGTTGTAGGAAAAGGTGCAGCTGAGGGAAAAGTCGAGATTAAAGACAGAAGAACGGGAGAAAGTCGGGAAGTAAAAGCCGAAGAAGTAACTGATTTTGTAAGAAGATTCATAGAAGAATAAGAAGAATATCTGAAAAAATATGCAGCTACGTGGAAAGATTGCGATATTATAAAGTTCAGGAAACAGTATGTCATTATTACCGATGTAAAAATAAAATATAATTAACAGATTGGAGAAAAGGATGAGTATTAAAAATATAATATTTGATTTGGGAAATGTCCTTATAAATTTTAATCCGAAAGAGTATACAAATAATGAAAAGCTTTTAAAAGAAGTTTTTGCAAGCCCCGAGTGGCTTATGCTGGATAGGGGAACACTGACTTATGAGGAAGCAAAAGAAATATTTAAAGAAAGAGTTCCCGAAAAGGCTGAGAAAATTAATGAACTTTTTGACAGTAATTTTTTTGAGTTGTTGACTCCTATAAAAGAAAATACCGAGTTATTGTCGCAACTGAAAGAAAAATATGATTTGTATATTTTATCCAACTTTCATAAAGGGGCTTTTGAAGAAATATATGAAAAATATGATTTTTTCAAGTGTTTTAAAGGGAAAGTAGTGTCATGTTACTATCATTTATTAAAGCCTGAAAAAGAAATATATGAAGAAATTTTGAATAAATATTCTTTGAAGCCTGAAGAAACAGTGTTTATAGATGATATGAAAGTAAATATAGATGCTGCGGAAAAACTGGGAATAAAAGGTATTCATTTGCCTGATTATACAAAATTAAAAGAAAAGTTAGAGGAATTTTTAAAATGATGAGAATAAGAAATTTATTGTTGGTATTGCTGTTAATAACGGCAAATATGATTTCGGGAGCTGAAAAGCAGCAGATAATAATACCTGAAGGCTTGAAACCGGGAGATACGATAGGTCTTATCGCTCCTGCAAATTACAAAGGAACTTCTGCCGATGCGGAAGTGGAATATCTTATGAACAGAGGGTTTAATGTAGTTTACGGAAGATCTTTCGATTCGGTATGGTACGGCTTCGGAGGTACTGATGAAGTAAGAGCCAAAGATATAAACGATATGTTTGCAAATAAACAGATAAAAGCGATATTTGCTATAAGGGGAGGATACGGGACTATAAGACTTGTAGATAAACTGGATTATGATTTAATAAAGAAAAATCCGAAAATATTTTCCGGGTACAGTGATATTACTACTCTTTTGATAGCAATTAATGAAAAAACAGGACTTGTAACTTATCACGGACCTATGAGCTCTAATTTTAAAGATATTCCTGTTGTTACCGAAAGTTCTTTTGATAAGACTTTTATAAATAAAGAATCTTTGAACTTAGCTGAATTTGACAGTGAGTATTTTGTGTTGAAAGGCGGTAAAGGCGAAGGACAGATAACAGGGGGGAATTTATCTCTTGTCATTGCATCGCTTGGAACTGAATACGAAATAAATACCGATGGGAAAATATTGTTTATTGAAGAAGTGAACGAGCCTACTTACAGAGTGGACAGAATGTTAAAGCAACTGAAATTGGCGGGAAAGCTGAAAAATATAAAAGGGGTTCTTTTGGGAGATTTTAAAAATGCTAAAAGAGCAGAGCCGGGAGACATGTCTTTGGAAGATGTATTTGAAGATAATTTCGGGAAAATGAAAGTGCCTGTAATAAGCGGACTGAAATCAGGACACGTAAGACCTTTTATTACAATCCCTATAGGAGCTAAAGCAAAAATAGATACTTATAAAAATGAAATAATCATAGAACAATCTGTAAAATAATCGAATATTTACAGACTTCTCTTTTCGGTAATAACAAAATCGACTTTTACATCGTGGTCTTCCGAAGGAATGTTGTCCAATAACTGAAAATCATAGCAAATACCTATAATTAAAGGATTGTTATGATTTTTTCTGATTTTATGTAAAAATTTGTCGTAATATCCTCCTCCAAATCCAATTCTATTTTTGGAAATATCAAAGGCAAGAGCAGGAACAATAATTAAATCAAGGATGTTTTCATCGCTAAAAATATCGGATTTTGATTCGTAATATCCGAATTTATGTAAAACAAGTTCATTTTCATTATATCTGCTTATTTTCATTTCCTTGTTTGGCAGCGTTTTCGGGATATAAAAATTTTTATCAGAATACAGTTTTATTATTTTTGTAATTTCAACTTCATTTCCCATATTCATAAAAATCATTATATTTTCTGATTTTCGGATATAAATATCAAGTTTTTCGATAATGATATCGCTATTTTTTTCTACAGTTTCTTTTGAAAGTAAGTTTCTTTTTTTAATCATATTTTTACGAATTTCATCTTTTTTCATGGTGTCGGAGCTCCTTTTGGACTTTATAATATTTATAGTAGCATATAAAGTTTGATTTGGCTACTGTAGTAGTTTACAAAATAAGGGTATAATTATAAAAATGAAACTTTTTGTAATAAATGTTTACTAAAAGGTGTATCTTTTCAAATTTCTAAAACAGGGTATTATTTTAATGTAAGATGGAGGTATAAATGATAGTTAATATAAGAACAATAGAACTTTATAGTTATATTTTGAATAATCCTTATAAAACTGTAAAAGAATTGGCACAAGACATGAGTGTTGATGAAAGAAAAATAAGATATGAAATTGAAAATCTGAATTTTTTGTTGTCGTTGAATAAAATTGAATACAAAATATTAAATTCAGTAGGAAAAATATCAATAGAAAAAAATTTGAAAACAGTAGAATTTTCTAAAATTTTATTGTCGCTGGAAAAACCTTCCCAAAAACAGCGAAGAGATATAATAATATTTAAGTATTTAACTGAATCAAAAATAAACATAAAAAGACTTACAGAGGAATTTGATGTTAGCAGAACGACATTGAAAAAAGATTTGAAATATATTGAAGAAAAAATTTTTAAAGAAAAGAAAATACATCAACCTTTAAAAATGTTGTTAAAAGATGAACATGAATTGGAATTAAGAGGAATTTTAGTGAAAATATTACTGAAATACAGAGATAATTTAATGTTGAAGTTAAAATCAAATATGGTAACCGAGTTTATAAAAGATAAAATTTCTCTTATAAATAAGAAATCAATAAAAAAATTTTTAGAAAAAATTTCAGGAGAAAAAGTATTAAAAAGTGAATTTTATGATTTTTTTTACTCGTATATGTTAGTGAGTATTTTAAGAATAAGTTCAGGAAAAAGTCTTAGTACAAGAATTTTAAATGCAAATTTTTTAAAAAATACCAAAGAATACGAAATAATAACTAAATATATAAGTATATTGGAGAAAAATAATAAAATAATATTCAATGAAAATGAAAAATTACAACTCACGGATTATCTAATAGGATTTTTTTCCTATTCATATAATACAAAAATTTTTGAAAAGTGGATAGAAGTAAATTTAATAATAAAAAATATGATTTACAAAATGGAAAAAGAAATGAAAATAAATTTTTCCGAAGATGAGGTTTTGCTGGAAGGACTTCTTAATCATATTAAGCCTGCAATTTATAGAGCTAAAAATAAAATTAATTTAGAAGAAACGGAATTATATCTGAATGAATCAGAATCTTTTGATAAAAATTTATTGGAAAAAGTAGAAGAAGAAGTAAAGAAAATAGAAAACTTACTTGATATTAATTTTAAAAGAGAAGAGATAATTTTATTTATTGTTCATTTTCAAGCTTCTATGGAAAGAATAGCTGAAAGAATAAAACAAAATAAAAGAGTTTTACTTATGTGTATAGGAGGATATGGAACAACAACAATTTTGATGTATAAATTAAAAGAAAAATATGATTTGAAAGAATTAAAGCCGATTTCATATATGAGTTTATCCGATATAGATATTAGTAATTATGATGCCGTAATAACAACTGTTAATCTGAAAAAAAGTATACAGGAAAATTTGAATATAAAGATTATAAAAGTTTCACCCCTTTTGGTTGAAGAAGATATAAAAAGATTGGACAGTTATTTTAATAAAAGAAGAGTTAAAAGGATAGAATTGCCTGAAATAATAGAAAGCATTGAAAAATTTGTTGAGATAAAAAATAGAGAGGGACTGGAAAAGTCAATTGAAAAATTATTACTCGGCAAAAATTCAGATGTTATATCTGTTAATGATTTAAAAGAAAATCAAAATTTATATAGCTATTTTTATTCAGGAAATGTTGAATATATTAAAGAAAAAATAGAAAATTGGGAAGAAATAATAGATATAGGAGTTAATATTCTAAAAAATAACAAAAAAGTCAATGAGGAATATTCAGAAGACATAAAATCCTTAATTAGAAATTTCGGACCTTATATGGTAATAACCGAAGATATAGCTATTCCTCATTCGGAAACCAATAAAAATGTTTATGAAAAAGGTATAGCACTTTTAGTATTAAAATATCCTGTGTTTTTTCCGAAAAACAAGAGAGTAAAAATTTTGTTTTTTCTCTCTTCTAAAGAAAGAAAAGATAATTTAAAAATAATAGAAGATATACTTAAATTAATAGAGCAGTATGATTTTAAAAAAAGAATCGAAAAAATAGAAAATAAAGGAATGCTAGTTGAATTAATAAATGAAATTGGAAATGAGGTGAAAAATATTGGCAGAAATAATCAGTAAAAAATTAATAAACCTTGATTTAGAAGCTGAAAACTGGGAAGAAGCTATCATGAAAGGAGGTGAAATACTGATAAAAGAAGGATATATTGAAAAAAAGTATGTTGAAACTCTTTTGAAAATATCAAGAGATGAAGGTCCTTATTATATTATTACAAAAAATATAGCACTTCCTCATGTAAGACCTGAAGAAGGTGTTAAAAAAAGAGGATTCAGTTTTATCAGATTGAAAAGACCTTTAGATTTCGGAAGTAAGGAAAATGATCCTGTAAAATATATAATATTTTTAATGGCGTTAAATTCTGAGGAACATATTAATTTAATAAAATTTATTTCAAAAATAATAGAAGATAAAAATTTTTTTGAATTGGTTGAAAAAAATAGACAAAATAATGAAAAAAATAGAGAAATTGTGTACAAGTATTTAAATAATATAATCGTATAATAATAGAAGGAGATGATGGCAATGAAAAGAGGACTGGTAGTTTGCAGAACAGGAATGGGAAGTAGTATGATGCTTAGAATAAAGCTTGAACAGGTTATAGGAGAAAATAAATTTCCTTTAGAATTGGAGCATGATGTTTTAAGTGCAATAAGTAATTATGATGTAGATTGTGTTATTACTATGATGGATTTAGTGGAACAGATAAAAGACGAGGCAAAATATGTAATAGGAATTAATGATTTAATGAACAAAGTTGAAATGAAAGAAAAAATTGAAAAATTTTTTGAAGAAAATAAATAATTTAATAGAGAAGGAGTGAAAAATATGGAATTAATGAAAATCGTAGTATTTGATTTACTGGGTTCAGCACCTATACTTGTCGGATTAATGGCATTATTAGGTCTTGCATTGCAGAAAAAGTCACCTGAAAAAATTATAAGTGGAACACTGAAAGCGATAGTAGGATTTTTAATATTTGCAGGAGGAGCCGGAATTGGAGTAACTGCTTTGAATAATTTTCAGAGTTTGTTCAGTGCAGGTTTTGGGTTAAAAGGAGTATTGCCGTTAGCTGAGGCGGTAACAGCATTAGCACAGACAAAATTTGCGACTGTTGTTTCGTTGATTATGGTTTTAGGATTTTTTTGCAACTTATTAGTAGCAAGATTCACAAAATTTAAGTATATTTTTCTTACAGGACAACATAATTTATATTTAGCTGCATTGTTGACTGTTGTATTGAAAGCTTTGAATTTCAGTAACGTGACAACAGTAATACTTGGTGGAATTATACTGGGAATTGCTGCAGCTTTATACCCTGCATTGGCTCAACCGTATATGAGAAAAGTAACGGGGAATGATGATATAGCAATGGGACATTATGTAACAATTGCTTATGCTTTATCAGGCTGGTTAGGAGGAAAAGTCGGAAATCCCGATGAAAGTACCGAAAAATTGAAATTGCCCGGATGGCTTTCTATATTTAAAGATTATATTGTTTCGGTAAGTATTTCAATAATTGTATTTTTCTATATTGCTTCATTTGCAGCAGGAAAAGAAACAGTGGAAAAATTATCAGGAGGAGTAAGCTGGCTTGTTTATCCGTTATTCCAATCTTTAACTTTTACTGCCTCACTTTACATTATTATAACAGGTGTGAGAATGCTATTAGGTGAGATAGTTCCTGCATTTGTAGGGATTTCAGAAAAATTAATACCTAATGCAAAACCTGCACTTGATTGTCCTGTAGTATTTCCTTATGCACCGACAGCTACAGTAGTAGGATTTTTATCAGCATATGCAGGAGGGTTGTTATGTATGATAGTATTGGCTATGCTTGGGATGACAGTTATTATACCTGTGGCAGTGCCTTATTTCTTTATCGGTGCGACGGCAGGAGTGTTCGGAAATGCTACCGGAGGTTGGAAAGGAGCTGTAGCGGGAGGTTTTGTTACAGGAATATTAATAGCTGTAGGACCTGCGTTATTATATCCGATTATGGAAATTATCGGATTAAAAGGAACTACTTTCCCTGAAACAGATTTTGTCGCATTAGGTTTAGTAATTTATTATTTAGGAAAAATGTTCGGAAGATAATTTATAAAGATAGGAGAAGTTTATGGAATATGATTTAGAACTTTTAAAAAAGAAATCACAAAAATACAGAAAAGCAATAATAGAACTGATATACAGAGCTAAAGCCGGACATCCTGGAGGTTCTTTGTCGTGTATAGACATATTGAATTATTTGTATACTTATAAAATTGATTTTAACAATGAGAATAGAAGTAGACTGGTTTTATCAAAAGGACATGTAACTCCGGCAATATATGCGGTTTTCATGGACTTGGGATTTATAAATGATGATGAGATTGACACTTTTAGGAGAGTAAATTCAAGATTACAGGGACATCCCGATAGAAATAAAATTCCTGAACTTGATGCCAATACAGGGCTCTTAGGTCAAGGGCTATCAATAGGAATAGGAATGGCTTTAGGAAAAAAGTTAAAAAAGGATAACAGTAAAGTTTATGTTATTATAGGAGACGGAGAAATGCAGGAAGGACAGATTTGGGAAGGATTAATGAGCGGAGCACATTATAATCTCAATAATTTGACAGTTTTTCTTGATTATAATAAATTGTCATCTAAAAATGATGTAAACAAAACTATGAATTTGGAGCCTATAAAGGATAAAATTGAGGCTTTCGGATGGAACCTAATAGAAATAAACGGTCATGAATTTAATGAAATTAAAAAGAGTATAGAATTTTCCGAAAAATCTGAAGATAAGCCTACTTTTATAATAGCTCATACTGTAAAAGGAAAAGGTGTCAGTTTCATGGAAAATAATCCTAAATGGCACAGCAGTGCTTTAACACAGGAAGAGTATGACGTTGCAATAGAAGATATAGAAAGGGGGAACTAGAAAATGAAAAAATATGAATATATTTCACCTCGAGATTATATAGGAGATATTTTAATTGAATTGGGAGAAAAAAATGACAAAATAACAGTTATAGATAGTGATTTAGCATCATCAGTTACTACTCATAAATTTCAACAAAGATTCCCCGAAAGATTTTTTGAAATGGGTATAGCCGAACAAAATTCATTGGGAGTAACGGCAGGATTAGCAACAGAAGGATTTATACCTTTTTATGTAAATTTTGCTATTTTCAGTACAGGTACGGTGTGGACACAGCTACGTCAATCCTGTTATGCAAATTTAAATATAAAAATAATAGGAACTCATCCGGGAATAGATAACGGACCTGACGGGGCTTCTCATCATGCTCTTGAAGATATTGCTTTATCAAGAGTTTTACCTAACTTAAAAGTATTCAATCCTTTAGATTTGGAAGACTTAAAGGCTGCAATAAAAAGAGCGATAGAAATAAAAGGACCTGTATATATAAGAGTTGCAAGAGATATAGTTCCTGTAATTTATAAAGAACTTCTAATTTTTAAAGAAGGAGTTTCCGAATTGTTATTTAATGAAGGAAATGATTATTTGCTTATTTTTGAAGGGACAGCTGCAAAACAGGCAGTGGAGGGCTTTAAACTTTTAAAAGAAAAAGGTTTTAAAAATAAGCTGTTAAATATAAAAAGTATAAAACCGCTAGATAAAGAAGGAATTCTGAACGAAGCAAAAAATATGAAAGGAATTATTACAATAGAAAACCATACTGTTAATGCAGGCTTAGGCGGAGCTGTTTCTGAAATAATTGCTGAAAGCGGCATGGGTGTTCCGTTAAGAAGAGTAGGCATTCAAGATACATTTACAGAATCTGGAAAAACAGGTGATGTAAAACAAAAGTATGGTTTGTCTGGAGAAAAAGTGCTTGAAACAGTTGAAAAGTTCTAAAATAGAATAATAAAAAAATGAAGTGTTTATTTGTTTTTAATACACTTCATTTTTATTAGATTCTGATTATTTAGAATCAAAATTTGACATTCTGAAAAGATGTGGTATTATAATAATATAATTTACGTAAACGATTTCTTAATATCAAAAAATAAAAAGGAAGGTGTGTTATTAATGAAAATAGCAATAGGAAGTGACCATGTAGGATTGGAATTAAAACCTGTAATAGTGGAATATTTAAAAGAATTAGGACATGAAGTCGAAGATTTTGGAGCGTATTCAAAAGAACGAACAGATTATCCAATTTATGGAGAAAAGGTTGCAAAAGCTGTTATAGAAGGAAATTATGACTGCGGAATAGTTATGTGTGGAACGGGAGTAGGCATCTCCATAGCGGCAAATAAAATAAAAGGAATAAGAGCTGTCGTATGCAGTGAACCTTATTCGGCAAAATTGTCTAAAGAGCATAATAATACTAATATATTAGCATTCGGATCAAGAGTAATAGGAAGTGAATTGGCAAAGATGATTGTAAAGGAATGGCTGGAGGCTGAGTTTGAAGGTGGACGTCATGCGAATAGGGTGAATATGCTTGATAATATGTAAAATATATGAGGAGAATTATACGGTCCTCATATATTTGTATACGTATTTTTAAGTTTTTTTCTGTTATAAAAAATATAGAAAATTATTAAAGCTTTTCCTCTTGACAAATTAAAAAATCGAGGTATATTTTTATTAAGAGTTACGTAAACGTTTACTGAAAATGAGGGGTAATATGAAAAACAAAAAAGTAGTATCTATCAAAGAATTGGCAGAAATGTCTGAAGTTTCTATAGCGACGGTTTCAAGAGTAATAAATAAAAAAGGAGGTTATTCTAAAGAAACTGAAGAAAAAATCTTAAAATTAGCAGAGAGCAAATCTTATCAGCAAAATGTCAATGCCAGAAGTTTAAGGACAAAAAAATCTCAAACAATAGGGGTTATTGTACCTGATATCAGTAATGAGTTTTTTGCTAAAATTATTCAGGCAGTAGAAAAACAGGCAATAAAATATAATTACTCGGTTTTTGTATGTAATACCGATGAAAATATTGAAATCGAAAAAAGACAGTTGAATAATCTTATAGGACAGTTTGTAGACGGAATAATCTATATAGGAGGCGGAGTTCAGTTGGGAAATGAAACTCAGGCTTTGAAAATACCGATGATTTATATTGACAGATACATAGACGATAAAGAGATATATATTGAATCTGATAATTTTCATGGAGGATATTTGGCAGGACAGGAGTTAATACAATCAGGCTGCAGAAAGATAGCTGTAATGAAAGATATAAGAAAAATATCTTCAGCACATAAAAGATATTTGGGGTTTTTAAAAGCTTTGAAAGATTCTAAAGTAGGATTTGATGAAAAATTATTATGTGATATTACAGTAATAAGCTATAAAGAAGCAAAAGAAAAAACTTTGGAATTACTTGATTCAGGGGAAGTTTTTGACGGAGTCTTTGCTACAAATGATACTTTGGCTTTGGGAGTAATGACGGCATTAAATGAGAGACGGATAAGAATTCCTAATGAAGTTAAAATAGTAGGCTTTGATAATATTTCGGCTTCGGAAATAGCAGGGATACCTCTTACAACAATAAATCAAAATAAAAGAAAAATGGGAGAACTTGCGGTAGAGTTGCTTATGGATAAAATACTGTCAAGAAAAAGCAATGTAAATAATATAAAAATTCCTGTCAATCTTATAAGAAGAAAAAGTACGGAAAATTAAAAAGGAGGACTGATATGAATAGTAATCCGTTAGTGGAAATGAAAAGTATTACAAAAAAATTCGGTGTAGTAACTGCTTTGAATGAAATTTCTTTTAAAATAAACAGAGGTGAGGTCCATGTGCTGTTAGGTGAAAACGGTGCGGGGAAGTCTACTCTTATGAAAATATTAAGCGGAGTTTATCAGCCAACTTCAGGAAAAATTATTATAAATGGCCGGGATTATGATTTTCTTACACCGAAACTTTCTTTTGAAAATAAAATCAGTATAATATATCAGGAATTAAGTGTAATCGACGAATTATCAATACAGGAAAATTTATTTGTAGGGAAATTGCCTGTAAAAAAAGTTTTAGGTATAGAAACAGTTGATTATCAATATATGGAAAATGTAACAAAAAAAATACTTTCAAAAATAGGTCTTGATAAAGATCCGTATACAACAGTGGAAGAACTTACAATAAGTGAAAAACAACAGGTTGAAATTGCCAAAGCACTTGCGGCGAATGCGGATATTATAATTATGGACGAGCCTACAACATCTTTAACAGAAACTGAAACAAATCATCTTTTTAAAATAATAAGACAACTGAAACTTGAAGGAAAAGGGATAGTGTATATTTCTCATAAATTGAAAGAACTTAAAGAAATAGGGGATATAGTAACAGTTTTAAAAGACGGAAAAGATGTAGGAACAAAAGATATTAAAACTGTTGATATAAAAGATTTAGTAACAATGATGGTCGGAAGAGAAATAAAATCAAGATATGATTCCAATAATCCTGAATTGGACAGAAAAGAAATTATTTTTGAAGTAAATGATTTGACCCGTTCTGATGAAAAAGTAAAAGATATCTCATTTAAGATTCACAAGGGAGAAATACTCGGTTTTGCAGGACTGGTAGGTTCGGGAAGAAGTGAGCTTATGGAAGCGATTTTCGGTGTAGAGCCTATAAAAAAAGGAACAATAAAAATGTTCGGAAAAGAATCTGTTCCTAAAAGTGAATATGATTCTATAAAAAAAGGAATGGGTTTTGTTACTGAAAACAGAAGAGAAACAGGATTTTTCCATAACTTTGATATTAAGCAGAATATTTCCATACTTCCTTTTATAAAAAGTTCAAAATTTAAAGGGACTTGGGGACTTACAGATAATTCCAAAGAAAAAGAATATGCATTAAAAGGGAAAAATCAGCTGAATATAAAATGTGCTTCAATAGATCAGAATATAACCGAACTGTCAGGAGGAAATCAGCAAAAAGTAATTTTAAGTAAATGGATGATGGCTGATTCTTCACTCATAATATTTGACGAACCGACTAAAGGAATAGACATAGGAAGTAAAAGCGAGATTTATACTATTATAAGAAAATTATCCGATGAAGGTAAAATCATAATGATGATTTCATCGGAAATGCCTGAATTATTAGCAGTATGTGATAAAATAGCCGTGTTTAAAGAAGGAAGAATAGCGGAAATTTTACCGATAGAAAAAGCTTCCGAGGAAGCGATAATGCGAATTTTAACAAGTGAAGGAGTGGAATAATGAAATCGGAATTTAATACATTATGGCAAAAATATGGGACTTTCGGGATTTTAATTATAGTAATGGTAGTTTTCGGAATAGGGCAACCTGCTTTGTTTTTCTCGTTTGACAATATAACACAAATTATATTACAAAGTTCTGTAAATATATTAATAGCATGTGGTGAGTTTTTTGCAATTCTTATTGCAGGAATAGACTTGTCTGTGGGCTCAGTAATAGCTCTTACGGGTATGTTTACAGGAAAGCTTCTTGTAGCGGGAATGAATCCTATTTTTGCAATATTAATAGGAGGAATTTTGGCAGGAGCATTAATAGGATTGTTAAACGGATTTTTAGTTAATGTCACAGAACTGCATCCTTTTATAATTACTTTGGGGACACAGGCAATTTTCAGAGGAGTAACACTTATTATTTCCGATGCAAGACCGGTTTTTGGATTTAGTCCTTTATTTGCAAAAATGATAGCAGGAAGAATTGTAGGAATACCGATACCTGCAATTATAGCGATTATTGTAGCTTTATTTTTAGGATTTTTAACGGCAAAAACAAAATTGGGAAGAAATATATATGCTCTCGGAGGAAACAAACAGGCAGCATGGTTTTCGGGAATAGATGTAAAACTGCATACTTTAATTGTATTTATTATATCCGGAACATGTGCAGGAATAGCAGGAGTGGTTTCTACAGCAAGAGTAGGAGCAGCTGAACCGGGTGCAGGAGCCGGATTTGAAACTTTTGCAATAGCTGCTGCAATTATTGGAGGAACAAGTTTTTTCGGAGGAAAAGGGAAAATATTCGGAGTAGTAATGGGAGGATTAATTATAGGAGTTATTAATAATGGACTAAACTTATTGACAGTACCTACATATTATCAGCAAATTGTAATGGGAGGATTGATTATATTGGCAGTTACTGCAGATAAAATATTTGGAGGCAAAAAGAAAGGAGAGTAACAATGGAAAAAATGAAATTTTCTCCGTCACTTATGTGTATGGATTTGACAAAGTTTAAAGAACAGGTGGATATACTCAATGAAAGGGCTGACTTTTATCATGTGGATATAATGGACGGACATTTTGTAAAAAATATAACACTATCTCCGTTTTTTGTAGAACAGTTGAATAAGATTACGAAACTTCCTATTGATGTACATTTAATGGTAGAATTTCCGGGAGATTATATTGATGAACTGGCGAAGTCGGGAGCAACGTATATATGTCCTCATGCTGAAACTATAAATAAAGATGCTTTCAGGGTAATTAATAAAATAAAATCTTTAGGCTGTAAAGCTGGAGTTGTTTTAAATCCTTCTACACCTGTGGAATGGATAAAATATTATATTCATCTTGTAGATAAAATAACTATTATGACAGTGGATCCGGGATTTGCAGGACAGCCTTTTATTCCTGAAATGCTTGAAAAAATAAAAGAATTAAAAAAAATAAAAGAAGAAAATAATTATTCATATTTAATTGAGATTGACGGATCCTGCAATGAAAGAACATTTAAAAGATTGACTTCAGCAGGAGCAGAGGTTCTAATAGTCGGAAGTTCGGGGCTATTTAATTTGGAAGAAGACCTTGTAGTTGCTTGGAATAAAATGATAGAAATATTTAATCGAGAAATTGCCGAGTAGGGAGGGCAACTATGAAAGAACAGAAAGACTATGTTTTAGGGATAGATATAGGAGGGACAAACTTTAGGATAGGATTGGTTTCCCAAAATTATGAAGTTGAAGAATTTCAAATAAAGCCTATTTTAGAGTTACAAAAAGGAGATTTTATAGATAATCTTTTAAAATATATAAAATTTTATACAGATTTATACAGAGAAAAAATAAAGGCTATAGGAATAGGATTTCCCTCAATTGTAAGTAAAGACAAAAAATATGTCTATTCCACTCCGAATATAAAAAATCTGGATAATATAAATGTTACGGATACTCTTGAGAAAAAACTTGATATTCCTGTATATATAAATAAAGATGTGAATTTTCTTATGTTAAAAGATGTAAAAGAAAATAATATAGAAAATGATAAAATAGCAATAGGACTTTATATAGGAACCGGATTTGGAAATGCTATTTATATAAATGGAAAGATTATCGAGGGAAAACATGGAGTAGCCGGAGAGCTGGGACATATTCCGGTTTTAGGTTCAAATGAAGTATGTGCATGTGGGAACACAGGCTGTATTGAAGCACATGCTTCGGGAAAAGCTTTAAAGAAAATATGTGAAGAAAACTTTCGTGAAACAGATATAGATAATATTTTTTCCGAACATAGAGATACAAAAATTATGGAAGATTTTATTGATACATTGTCAATACCTATTGTTACGGAAATAAATATTTTGGATCCTGATTATATAATTATTGCAGGGGGAGTACCTATAATGAAAGATTTTCCTATGGATAAACTGAAAAAATCGATTTATAAAAGGGCCAGAAAGCCTTATCCCGCAGAAGATTTAAATATAATTGTATCCAATCATGATCAAAAAAGTGGAATTTTGGGAGCGGCTTATTATATAAGAAACTATATGAAATAAATAGGTAACAAATTTAACAGTAGTGATTAAATAATATTTTTATAGGAGGAAAACTATGAACAGATTTTTAAAGAGCATTTTAATGCTTTTAGGATTATTTTTATTAGTATCATGTGGTGGAGGTTCAAAAGAAGCTGAAAAAACAGAAAGTGCAAAATCAGATTCAGGAGAAGGAAAAGCCGAAGTGGCAATTATTTTAAAAACTTTATCAAATCCTTTTTGGGTTAGCATGAAAGAAGGAATTGAAAAAGAAGCTGCCGCTCAGGGAATAAAAGTTGATATTTTTGCTGCAAATTCAGAAGAAGATGTTCAGGAACAGTTAAAACTTTTGGAAAATCTATTGGGAAAAGGTTATAAGGCAATAGGAGTAGCTCCTTTATCTCCTGTTAATATGATACCGGGAATAGTAGAAGCTAATAAAAAGGGAATTTATGTTGTAAACATTGATGAAAAAATAGACATGAATCAGTTACAGGCTTCAGGAGGAAGTGTTCTTGCCTTTGTTACTACGGACAATGTAAAAGTGGGAGCAAAAGGAGCAGAATTTATTATAAGCAAATTACCTGACGGTGGAGAAGTAGCTATTATAGAAGGAAAAGCGGGAAATGCTTCAGGAGAATATAGAAAACAGGGAGCAACAGAAGCGTTTAAAGCAAATTCAAAAATAAAACTTGTGGCAAGCCAACCTGCTGATTGGGACAGATCCAAGGCTCTTGATTTAGCTGCAAATTTAATTCAAAAATATCCTAATTTAAAAGCGATATATGCTGCAAATGACACTATGGCTTTAGGAGCTTTACAGGCTGTAGTAAATGCAAATAAACAAAATCAGATAATAGTAGTAGGAACAGACGGTGCACCTGAAGCATTGGATTCTATAAAACAGAAAGGATTAAGTGCAACAGTGGCACAGGATTCTGCAAATATAGGGGCGGAAAGTTTGAAAATTTTATTGGAAGCAATAAAAAATAAACCTGAGATATCTCCGAGTGCAACACCTAAAGAAGTTCCTGTAGAATCTAAATTAGTAACACAATAATAATTTTTTGACAGATCCCCTTGAATGCATAGTCTTTTCTACTATGTCTGTATTAAAGGGGATTATTTACTTAATTTTTATTATATTTAAGGGAGTTATAATGTTATATGAAATATTGAAAGATAATATAATAATGCAGGAAAATGTTTCGGATTGGGAAGAGAGTATAAAAAAAGCTTCTAATTTATTGGAAAAAACGGGAAAAATTGAAAAAAGATATATTGAAGCCATGATAAATGATATAAAACAAATGGGCTTTTATGTTGTGATAACTGATAAAGTTGCTATGCCTCATTCAAGACCTGAAAACGGTGTTAAGGAAACTGCATTATCATTGCTTAAATTGGAAAAACCTGTGAATTATGGAGAACATGAAGTAAATCTTGTTTTCATTTTAGCTGCTGAAAATAAAGAAAAACATATTGGCGTGCTAAAAGAATTATCAGATTTTCTTGATAGTGATGAAAGAATAGAGTCGCTGATAAATGCGAAGTCTATTGAAGAAATTGAAAAAATTTTTAAAAAATAGGAGGTAAAAAATGTTAAGGATTTTAACAGTGTGCGGAAACGGAATAGGGAGCAGTCTAATGCTTGCAATGAAAATAGAAGAAATATGTAAAGAGGAGGGAATGGATAGTATAACAGTAGAATCATCAGATTTTAACGGTGCTAAATCTAAAGAAACGGACATAATTGTAACAGTTAAAGAAATAGCAGAACAATTTCCCGAAGATAAAAAAGTCATTGTAACAAGAAGTTATACAAATAAAAAGAAAATAAAAGAGGATATATTGGAAGAATTGAGACAATATTATAATAATTAAGGAGGAAAAAAATTATGAAAGAGATATTGTTATTTTTAAGAGATGTTTTAAGTCAGCCTGCTATATTATTGGGATTGGTTTCTTTTGTAGGGTTGATAGCTTTGAAAAAACCGGGACATAAAGTATTGACCGGAACTTTGGGACCTATACTCGGGTATATTATGCTGGGAGCAGGAGCGGATTTTATAGTATCAAACTTGGATCCGTTAGGTAAAATGATAGAAAAAGGATTTAAAATCACAGGAGTGGTCCCGAATAATGAAGCTGTAGTTGCAACTGCTCAAAATTTGTTGGGAAAAGAGACAATGCTTATTCTTGTTGCAGGATTATTTGTAAATTTGATTGTGGCTAAATTTACAAAGTATAAATATATATTTTTAACAGGACATCACAGCTTTTATATGGCATGTTTATTATCAGCAGTTTTAGGAGCTATGGGATTTTCCAATGTAGCGTTGGTTATTATAGGAGGATTTTTTTTAGGAACTTGGAGTGCTATTTCCCCTGCAATCGGACAAAAGTATACGTTGAAAGTTACAGATGAAGAAGAAATTGCAATGGGGCATTTTGGAAGTTTAGGCTATTATATTTCTGCGTGGATTGGAGGGAAAGTAGGAAATCCTGAAAATACGACTGAAAATATGAAAATACCTGAAAAATGGGGATTTTTGAGAAATACGACAATAGCAACAGCTATTACAATGATAGTATTTTATCTAATAGCAGGAATTGCTGCAGGAAATGAATATGTTTCAACTCTTTCAAACGGAGTTTCGCCATATCTATATGTAATAATGTTGGGATTAAAATTTGCAGTAGGAGTAGCAATAGTTTATAACGGAGTAAGAATGATTTTAGCAGATTTAATACCTGCCTTCCAGGGAATTGCTACAAAAATAATTCCGAATAGTATTCCGGCTGTGGATTGTGCGGTTTTCTTTACGTTTGCTCAAACAGCAGTTATAATAGGATTTATTTTCAGCTTTATCGGTGGAATAATAGGAATGATAATATTGGGAATTACCGGAGGAGTTTTGATTATACCGGGACTTGTTCCGCATTTCTTCTGTGGAGCAACAGCAGGAATTTACGGTAACTCTACAGGAGGAAAAAGAGGGGCAATGATAGGTGCGTTTATAAACGGATTACTTCTTTCGTTTTTGCCGGCAGCATTATTACCTGTATTAGGAAAACTCGGATTTGCCAACACTACATTTGGAGATGTTGATTTTACAGTTATAGGAATTGTTTTAGGAACAATAAATAATTTCATGGGACATTTAGGAGTATATATAATTATTGCTATAATTATGATAGTATTAATTATACCTAATTTTGTAAAGACAAAATCGGAAACAATAAATAATATATAATTGTATTTAAAAAATTATTTTGACTACAAATAAAGAAATTTATTTGTAATAGAAAAAACTGTTATAAAGTAAAAATTTTATTTTATAGCAGTTTTTTCAAATATTCAATAGTTGACAAAAACAAAAAAAGTGATAGAATGTTATTTAAGAACAGAGCTGTTTTGATTTATTTTTCACAAGTACAGAAAAAATTAAAAAAATAATAATAGACAAAAGGAGATAAACAATGAAAAATTTAGATTTAAAACTGGATAAGTATGCACAGGTAATAGTAAAAATAGGAGCAAATGTGCAGCCGGGACAAAGAGTATGGATAAATTGTACAACTGATTCGTTGCCTTTGGTGTATAAAGTGACAGAAGCTTCATATAAAGCAGGAGCAAGTGATGTTCACGTAAAATTATCCGATGATAAATTGACACGTATGCACGCTGAATATCAACCTACAGAAGTATATTCACATGTACCTCAATGGTTAGTAGACGAGAGAAATGAATATTTAGATAACAATGTAGTATTTATACATATTTTAAGCAGTTCTCCCAATCTTCTTTCGGGAGTAGATCCGAAAAAACTCGGAGCATATACTAAAAATATGGGAGAAGCTTTTAAATACTATCGTTCCCGTGTGATGACAGATGCAAATTCATGGACATTGGCAAGCTATCCTTCGGCAGACTGGGCAAAACTTGTATTTCCTGAAGAAAAAGATTCTGAAAAAGCTCAGGAAAAACTGTTGGATGCTATTTTGAAAACAGTAAGAGTAGACGGAGAAGATCCTGTAAAAGCTTGGGAAGAACACCATAAAATACTTTCGGAAAAGGCTGATTATTTGAATAAAAAAGCTTTCTCGGCTTTGCATTATACTGCACCGGGAACAGATTTAACAGTAGGATTGCCTAAAAATCATGTATGGATTGCAGCAGGAAGCAAAAATCTCAAAGGAGATCATTTTATGCCGAATATGCCTACAGAAGAAGTGTTTACAGCGGCAGATAAATACAGAATAGACGGATACGTTTCCAATAAAAAGCCGTTGTCTTATCAGGGAAATATAATTGATAATTTTAAATTGACTTTTAAAGACGGAAAAGTAGTTGATTTTCAGGCTGAAACAGGATACGATATTTTGAAGCAGCTTCTTGATACTGATGAAGGAGCAAAAAGTATCGGAGAAGTAGCTTTGGTCCCTCATGATTCACCGATTTCCAATTCGGGACTTTTGTATTATCAGACATTATTTGATGAAAATGCTTCAAATCATTTGGCATTGGGGGCAGCTTATCCTACAAATGTTAAAGGTGGAAAAGATATGAGCGAAGAAGAACTTGAAAAAGCTCATTTGAATCAGTCTATTACGCATGTAGACTTTATGATAGGAGATGCCGAAATGGATATTGACGGTATTAATGAAGACGGAACAAGAGAGCCTGTATTCAGAAAAGGAAACTGGGCATTTTAAGAAAATGAAATAAATGAGGGCTTATTGCTGCCCTCATACACTTGTTAACCGCCACTTTGTCGACTTTGTCGATTTCGGTAATGCGGATAAAATTTTTAGAAAAACTTATTTTTATTTATAAAATTTAAACGATATAAACGAAATGTAACCTTAATATCTTTAGGTTGCCACTGTTCTTCATAGGAATATTGATAACTCATTCCTAATTTTTTCATGACTTCTCCGCTACGGGGATTGTTGATGTCATGAGTAGCTGTAATGTAAGGTATTCCGTCTTTTTTCAGTTGTTCAATAACAGCTTTACAAGCTTCCGTTACGATTCCTTTATTCCAAAACTCTTTACGCAGTCCGTAACCTAAATCATAATTACTGTCCATATTTACATTTATATATCCTATAGGAATGTTATCGGTTTTTAAACAAATTGCATAATTATAGCCTAAAGGATTTTTATAATTTTTTTCATATCTTTCAGCAAAAAACATTTCCGCTTCTTTTATAGATTTTAAAGAAAACCACGGTAAAAAAGTATTGACTTCTTCATCACTGTAAATTTCAAATATAGATTTTAAGTCATTTTTTGTAAATTTTCTTAATATCAGACGTTCTGTTTCTAAATTCGGAGTATTCTTTAAGTTCATTTTTTGCTCCTTTGAATTGTTCCGCAATCAGTTGTAATTTATTAATTAGGCATTTTTGAAAAAACCAAAGATCCATTATCGGATTTTAGTGTAAGAATGTCACCTTTCAATTCAAAGGTTTTGACATTTTGGAGAATCTGGAAATAATTTTGTTCCGCTTTCATTAATTCAGTGAAACCTGCCCTTAGAGTGCTGCTTATTTGAGTAAGCGAAATATTATTTCCTTTTATTTTATAACCTGCGGTATAGTTATTTACTCCGCCGCTTCCGTTAATTACATCAGATGAAAAATTGAGAGTAATCATAACATTTTCTTCTCTTCCCTCAATAACAACTTTTTTTAAGGCTTTTCCCGAGACACTTTTTAATTTCCATGAAGTATGCAAAAGTTTATTTGTATTCATGCTGTTGTTAACGGATGTTCCTTTACTTACTTTACTTTTAGCTGCAAAGCCGGAAGTAAAAGTTAAAACAAGAAATATTGACATTAAAACTAAAACAGTTTTCGATTTCATAATAAAATCATTCCTTTCAAAAATATTTTTTATATTTTTATAATTTTTACAAAAATTTATATTGAATTTTAGTAATTTTAATTAATTTTACGATCATATAATCCTGAATTTATATATTTTTTATGTTTGTAACCAAATATCCTATAGATTTTATTAAATCTGAAATAAGTTTGTCATCGACATCCGAAGAAAAATCAACTTCGGAACATTTATTTTCAAGATTTATATTAACTTCTTCAGTTTCAGGAAGTCCGTATAAAGCATTTTCGACTTTTTGGGTACAATGACTACAATTCATGCCTTCTATTTCTATGATTTTTTTCATTTGTTATTTTGTATAATTAATATGAATCTTATTTCTCAAGTATATTAAAAATACGACTCCTTTCTTTATACATTAATAATTTTAGATGTATTATAAAGAATGAACTTTAAATTAAAAATTTTTATATTACTTTTCAAAAGCATATCCGACATTCAAAGTGACAAAACCTTGATGTAATGTAAATTTATCACTATAATTGTAAGCAGCTGTTTTATAGTTTCTTTTTACTCTTATTCCTTCCCAATTATAGCTTAAGTCCGTTGTAAAATTTTTATATTGAATACCTAAACCTGCTGAAGCATATACGCCTCCTCCAAATTTTATTTCACCTGAATTTTTTTGATTTTCCCATTTTAAATTTCCATTTCTGAAAGCATAACCTAATTCGTATCTGATATAAGGTGCTACTTTCC
Source organism: Pseudoleptotrichia goodfellowii (assembly GCF_007990505.1). NCBI lineage: Bacteria > Fusobacteriati > Fusobacteriota > Fusobacteriia > Fusobacteriales > Leptotrichiaceae > Pseudoleptotrichia > Pseudoleptotrichia goodfellowii. Next base: position 295,538 of record NZ_AP019822.1, read on the forward strand.
CATCTGTAAAATTGTTAAAAAGATTTCCTTTACCCACAAAATATATAGGTACCGAAACTATATTTTTAGATTTGGAATTTTCAATAGATTTTAAACTATTATATTTTAAACCTATTCCTAGTCCTATTTCAAAATCATCTATGGAATCTCTTGCTTCAATCGAAGCTCCAAATCCATTTTTTACAATATCTTTTTTAGAAAAAGTGTTTCCTGAAAATTCATTTTTAAATTTACCTTTTGACAATAAATTTCCTCCGAATCTTATTTCAGTGGTACTTGCATTAACTAAAACAGGTGCTAACAGAAATAAGAATAAATATTTTTTCATTTGTTTACCTCCTGATTTTATTCGTAAAAAATAAAAACTAAAGATATTTTATAATTATATACAAATATCTAATGAAATATTACCAAAATTACTTTATCTTGTCAATTTATATTTACAATTTTCGATATAAACTGTATAATAATATAAAATTACGAAAGGAATCCTATAATATAAATGAATCATTATTTTTCGGAAAAACCGGATATAAAATCTCAAAGGAAAAAAATAAAATATACGATAGAAAATAAGGAGATGGAATTTATTACCGATAACGGAGTTTTTTCAAAGTCGAAAATCGATTTCGGAACGGATCTGATGTTGAAAACTTTTATAAAAAATTTTAAAACTAAAAAAAGTTTTGATGTTTTGGATATAGGATGCGGCTACGGAATAGTTTCGGTTGTGTTAAAAACTTTTTATCCGTTATCTTCTGTAACTTTATCCGATGTAAATGAGCGAGCTTTGGAATTAAGTGAAGAAAATTTGAAAAATCATAATATAAATGATTATAAAATAGTAAAATCTTTTGCTTTTGACAATATTTCGGATAAATATGACATAATTATGTCAAATCCGCCGATTAGGGCAGGAAAAGAAACAATTTTTAAAATATACGAAGGAGCTTACGAGCATTTGAACAATAAAGGGGAATTTTATTGTGTAATCCAGACAAAACACGGAGCTAAAAGCACTCAAAAAAAACTGGAAGAGATTTTCGGAAATTGTGAAACATTAACAATAGACGGAGGATATAGAATTTACAAGGCTAAAAAAAATTAAAATAAAAAAAGAGATTTTAGTTTGACAATCAAAGTAAAATATGATAATATCTATTTATAATTATTAAGGATTACTTTTAACATATATTTGGGAGGAAATAAACATGTCAAAAATTGGTATTTTTTACGGAACAACAACAGGGGTAACTGAAGATGCGGCTAATAAAATAGCTGATAAATTGGACGGAGCGGATGTATTTAATATTGCCGGAAATGAAGATAAACTCGGAGATTATGATGTTCTTATTTTAGGGACTTCTACTTGGGGATTCGGTGATTTGCAGGATGATTGGCAAACAGCAGTGGATGAGTTGGCTAAGCTTGATTTGAAAGGTAAAAAAGTAGCTTATTTCGGATGCGGGGATCAAATGACTTTCTCTGAAACATATGTTGACGGAATAGGGATTTTAAACGAAGAGATTGAAAAAACAGGAGCTGAAGTAATAGGTCAGACAAGTACTGAAGGATACGATTTCAGTGAGTCGAGAGCAGTTAAAAATTCAAAATTTTTAGGATTGGCGATTGACGAAATAAATCAGCCTGATTTAACTGATGAAAGAATAGATGTGTGGGTAGAAGAGTTAAAAAAAGTTTTATAAAATAATAAGGAATTACCTCAGAACAGAAAATAGGAATATCACTGTTATGAGAAGGTTCTTTTCTAAAAAAGACAATAAGATATTTTTATAAATAAAAATAGGTCTGTTTAAAAGACGGGAAGCACATTAAATGTGATTTTAGCTATATTTTATATATATAACTAAAATAAATCAATTTTCACGAGTTGATTTTCTCTCCAAAAAGCAAACGGTCGACGTGTCCACAGCGTCGACTTTTTGTTTTCCCAATATTTTTTAGGGACTTTGTTGTGTTTTGATGGTATCGGTAATATGGTCATTTTTTCTGAAAACTTCAATAAAATAACATAAAACTTCAATATTTTGAAGTGCGGTAGGTATACCGTAGGTACACTTTAGAAATGATTTGAAAGATAATGACTTCAATATTTTGAAGCCGTAAATTTTTGTAAGTGTTTTTTAAAAAATCAATTTTTTATAAATAACAAAAAAAGCTGCCAAATTAATTGGCAGGTATCATTTTTCATAGAGTTGTTTTACTTATCCTTTAATCTTATAAGTACATTTTTATTATTTACTATCTTTTTTCCAATTCTTTCATTGCTTGTTGTTTTATTTTTTCTTATTAAAATAATCTTTCACTATAGGAGCTACTTTTGTTCCGTATAACTCTATAGATTTTAATACTTCTTCATGGGGCATCGAACCGATAGGAAGATGGAGCATAAATCTGTCCAATCCCAAATTTTCTATTATTTTAATAAGTTTGTCGGCAACATGTTCAGGAGATCCCACAAACATTGCTCCGTCAGGACCGACTGACTGCAGATAGTGTTCTTTGCTCAATCCTCTCCAATGAGGTCTTTCTTTAGCTATCTGGTCTGTCAATACTTTAGTCGGATAAAAATATTTTTCTATCGCTTCTTCGGTATTATCCCAGACAAATCCCCATGAATGAGCAGCAACTTTAAGTTTTTCAGGGCTATGACCGTTTTCTACACCGAATTTTTTATAAATATCTATTAATTGCTTAAATGCAAGGGGATTTCCTCCGATTATTGCATAAACTATAGGCAGACCTTTCTGAGCAATTCTTAAACTTGATTCCACATGTCCTCCTGTTGCGACCCAAATCGGAAAATCTTCCTGAACGGGACGAGGATAAACACCTCTACCGTCAATACTTTGTGTGAAATTGCCTTTCCAGTTCATAATCTCGTTTTTTTTCAGTTCAAGCATCATATTCAGTTTTTCATTAAACAGTTCTTCGTAATTTTCGAGTTTATATCCAAACAAAGGAAATGCTTCAGTAAAAGAACCTCTTCCAAGCATAATTTCTGCACGTCCGTTAGATATAGCATCTATTGTTGCAAAATTCTGAAAAACTCTCACGGGATCATTGGACGATATATTTGTAGTTGCACTGGACAGTTTAATATTTTTTGTATTTACAGCTCCGGTCGCAAGAACTATTTCAGGGGCTGATACTGCGAAATCAGAGCGATGATGTTCTCCTATGGCATAAATATCCAATCCTACTTTATCGGATAATTCTATTTCTTCAATCAAGTTTCTTATACGTTTGTCATGAGACAATACTTCTCCTGTTTTTTCTATGGGAGTTGTTTCTCCGAATGAACTTATTCCTAATTCTATCATATTTATCACTTCTTTCTTTAAAATTTATTTTTATAATATTTTTTCAATTTTTCTATTTCCTGATCATTAATTTCATGCCCTCCGTCAAGAAGAATGACATCAAATTTATCGTAACCGATATTTTCAAATTCTTTTTTCATTTTCATTACATCTCCTGCAGGAGCCATAAGATCTGTAGCTCCTGTTGTGACAATAATGACATTTTTTAAAGGTCTGCTTTCAAATTTCCAACCTAGATGACTTGGATGAAGCAGTATAGTTTTATCTGCAATATCGGGTCTTTTTTCCAGTATTGCCGTTATAAAATTTGCTCCGTTGGAATAACCTATAAATGTTATTTTTTTTCCTTTTGTCAGTTCCAAATTATCCCATTGAGTAAGAAATTTCTCTACTCTTTCTGCCAAGCCTTTTCTGTCAGGCTCTCTTTTTCCTATAAGTGGTGCAAAAAATCTTCTTTTTATTCCGACACCTGTATCTCCTGAAAAGCTCAATACACTTGCATAAGGATCCAGTTCTCCCGTCAAGAAAAGTAGACTGTTTTCATTGCCGCCTGTTCCATGAAACAGTACAAACATTTCGTCTGTTCCTTTTATATACATATATTCCATAATTTCCTCCTTACTTTTTGCGGTTGTTATTCTTGTATTTTATTATTCCTGTTTTATTTTAATTCGTAGTTCACATTACGTTCTATTTCTTCTCTTCTGTTTTCCAAAAATTCCGGTAAAAATAAAGGAATCTCATGAAACTGTTTTCCCTGCTCAGGAAAAGATTCTTTTTCTTTATTTAGGGGAGTTGCAGTTTCAAATAAATTGAAGTTAGGCTCTCTGAAATAACTTGAGACGATAAATTCTCTGTCTATAATTCCTGAATTTTGAACATTTTTATCTTCAAGTTCTTTTTGAAGAACTTTCAAATCTTCCACACTTTCCACTCCGAAAGCTATATGGTGTATTCCTCCTACGCCTAATCGCTGTATTTCTGAAGCTTTATCCTCAATAATATGTATTTCATGTTTGAAAGGACTGTTTTTAAATCTGAATAATGACACTTTCAAGTTATTTACTGTAATTTCGTCATATTTTTCAAATCCGTAATTTTTTTCAAGAATTTTTTGTGTGGGCTCTGTATATCTTACTCTCAAATGAATATCGCCGATTCCTAAAACAGCGTGTTCTTCAGGAATATCTTCTGCTACAAAAGGTTCCATTTCTCCGAGTTCTCCTTTTCTGTAAACAAGTCCCAGTCTTTGTCCGTCCTCATCTTCAAATCTCAATATCTTCTGCCCGTTGTATGTTTCGATACCGTAATGACATACATTGAAGTCGTCAAATCTTTTTTCCCAAAAATAAAGTGATTTTTCGGATCTTACTAAAAACATTGTTCTTTCAATTGCATTTGTTCCGAATCTGTTTTCTTTCATGCCTTTCATTTCAAAAACAGTAAATTCCGTTCCGCCTCTCCCTGTTTCATCACCGAAAAACAGATGATACATATTCGGATCGTCCTGATTGACGGTTTTTAATATTAATTTCAATCCCAAAATGTGATGATAAAAGTAAAATGCTCTTTCTGCGTTACTTGACAACACCGAAACATGGTGCAATCCTGTATTATTCATAATAAATCCCTCTTTTCTTTTTCTTTTATTTTTATGTACAAACGAATTATATCATTCTTAAATTTAATATACAAGTACGCACTAAAAAGTGCTATAATATGAAAAAGTATACAAATTGAAATGAGAGGATTTGAGAGATGTCTGAAGATATAAAAATTGAACCGAATTTGTGTCGGACTGATGACGGACTTGATACAATTATTGGAAAATGGGAATTACCTATTTTATTACATATGATGAAAAACGGAACTATGAGGTTTTCAGACTTTATGAGAGCTATGCCCGAAATAACCCAGAAAATGCTTACAAAAAATCTGCGTGAATTGGAAGAAGATGATTTGATAAGCCGTTTTTCTTATCCTACAATTCCGCCGAAAGTAGAGTATTCATTGACAGAGCATGGAAAGGAACTTGAGCCGATTATTGATCAGCTACATAAATGGGGTATTCGTCATAAAGAGCATATACAGAAAAAGTGGCAGAATATGATTTGAAAATTACCTTTATCTATTAAAGAATAAAAAATATGTACCTCTAAACTTTTCAGATATTTCTGTCAAGTTTTTAGGTACATATTATGTTTTTATTTGTCATAAAAAATGTGAGGGTGAAAAATCCTCCACACCATTATTCCGCAGAATAGTCCATTGAAGCCATTCTTTTATAATAATTCCAAGTTTCTTTGGCATTTTTTAAGTTTAATTCAAATAATTCTTTTGCACGTTCGGGAAATTCCGAAAGAAGTGCCGAATATCTGCTTTCGCCTTTAAGGAAATTCTCGTATTTATCCCAAGCGGGATCTTTTGAATCCAGCTGTAAAGGATTTTTACCTTTTTCAGCAAGCCTCGGATCATATCTCAATATAGGCCAGTATCCTACTTCGGTAGCGAGTTTTTCTTCATGCTGACCACGTCCCATTCCTTCTTTTATTCCATGGGCGATACAAGGCGAGTAAGCTATTATTATTGAAGGACCCGGATATGATTCGGCTTCCCTTATAGCTTTCAGAGTCTGATTCTGATTGGCTCCCATCGAAACTCTTGCCACATAGATATTCCCGTAAGTCATCAGTATAGCAGCCAAATCTTTTTTCTTAACAGGTTTTCCCGATGAAGCAAATTTAGCTAAAGCTCCTGCAGGAGAGGCTTTGGATGACTGTCCACCGGTATTGGAATAAACTTCCGTATCAAGAATCAGCATATTTACGTCGTCTCCCGATGCCAGAACGTGATCGATTCCTCCAAATCCTATATCATAGGCCCATCCGTCTCCTCCGAACATCCAGACTGATTTTTTAACCAGATATTGTTTTAATTCCAACAGTTCTTTTGCAGTTTTCCCTGTTTCTTTTTCAAGGAGAGGAACTATTTTATTTCTTAATTCCGTTGTTTTTTCTCCGTCTGATATATTTTCTCTCCATTCGAGAAATAAAGCGGCTAATTCAGGAGATACTTCATTTTCACATTCGATCATCATTTTAGCCATTCTGTGTCTTATAGTTTCCGTAGCCTGAAACATACCGTATCCATATTCGGCATTGTCTTCAAATAAGGAAGATGCCCATGCAGGTCCTTCGCCGCATGAATTTTTAGTATACGGAGTAGACGGTGCAGATGCTCCGTAAATTGAAGAACATCCTGTAGCATTGGCTATAAGCATTCTTTCCCCGAATAATTGTGTTACGAGCTTAATATAAGTAGTTTCTCCGCAACCCGCACATGCTCCTGAAAATTCAAATAACGGTTTTGCAAATTGAGAGCCTTTTACGGTATTTTTCCCCATTATATGGTCTTTGTAGGAAACTTCATTGTATAAATAATCACTGTATTCCACTTCATGTCTTTCTATTTGACTTTCAATAGGTTTCATTACTATAGCTTTTCCTTTAGGTGCAGGGCAGACATCTACACATGCGGTACATCCCGTACAATCCAAAGGAGACACCTGAATTTTATATTGTAAATTGTCAAATCCTCTCCCTAAAGCTTTTATTGTAGGCATTCCTTGAGGTGCTGCTGCCATTTCTTTTTCATCAATCAGAAAAGGTCTTATTGCGGCATGAGGACATACGTATGCACACTGATTACATTGTATACACATGTCAGGCTGCCATTCGGGAACTTCCACAGCTATTCCTCTTTTTTCATAATTTGCCGTTCCGTGCTCAAGAGTTCCGTCTTCATATCCGACAAATGCCGAAACAGGCAACTGCTCTCCTTTGATAGCATTAATAGGATCGGCTATTTTCCTTACATATTCAGGTTTTGCAGAATCTATTATTTCTTCGTCCACTTCCAGGTCAGCCCATGCAGGATCTACAAAAACTTCTTCAAGCCCTTCTGTTCCTTTATCTATTGCAGCCCAGTTTTTTTCAACAACATCTTTGCCTTTTTTACCGTAAGTTTTTTCAGCGTATTCTTTCATATATTTTTTTGCTTCTTCATAAGGAATTACTTCGGTCAAATAAAAGAATGCCGATTGCATAATGGTGTTTGTTCTGTTTCCGAGTCCCACTTCCAAAGCGAGTTTTGTAGCATTTATAATGAAGAATTTTGCTTTTTTTCTTGCCAGTTCACGTTTTATTTCATTAGGAATGTTTTTTACAAGTTTATCTTTATCCCAAATAGTATTTAATAAGAAGATTCCACCTTCTCTGAGTCCCGAAATCATATCGTATTTTCCTAGATAGGCAGGCACCGAACAGGCAACAAAGCTCGGTTTTGTAACTAAATAAGTCGATCTTATAGGATCTTTACTGAATCTTAAGTGAGATCTTGTTACTCCTCCGGATTTTTTCGAGTCGTAGGCAAAATATCCCTGTGCGTACAAATCGGTTTTATCTCCTATGATTTTAATCGAGTTTTTATTTGCTCCGACAGTTCCGTCAGATCCCAAACCATAAAAAAGACACGCTTTTACATCTTTATTTCCTGCAAAAACAGGTTCTTCCAAAGCTAACGAACTGAACGTAACATCATCCACTATACCTATAGTAAAATGGTCTTTAGGCTCACTCTGATCAAGATTTTTGTAGACTGCGAGTATCTGTTCCACAGTAGTATCTTTTGAAGAGAGTCCATAACGTCCTCCTACTATAATCGGAGGATTTTCTTTGCCGTAATACAAAGATCGGACATCCATATACAAAGGCTCTCCCAATGCCCCCGGCTCTTTCGTCCTGTCCAATACAGCGATTTTTTTCACTGTTTCGGGCATTGCCTCGAAAAAGTATTTTTTTGAAAAAGGTCTGTATAAATGAACTGTAAGAAGTCCTACTTTAACTCCTTTTTCTGCAAGAAAATCGACAGTTTCCTTTATTGTTTCGTTGACAGACCCCATCGCAACGATAACTCTTTCGGCATCTTCGGCTCCGTAATAGACAAAAGGAGCATAGTGTCTTCCTGTTTCTTTGGTAATTTCTTTCATATAGTCATTTACAATGTCCGGTACGGCATCGTAAAATCTGTTTTGTGCTTCTCTTGCTTGAAAATAAATATCGTCATTCTGAGCACTTCCTCTTGTTACAGGATTTTCCGGATTTAAAGCTCTTTCTCTGAATTCCTGTAGAGCTTTTTTATCGAGCAATCTGTCAAATACTTCATAACCCATTACTTCGACTTTATTTATCTCGTGAGAAGTTCTGAATCCCTCAAAAAAATGAAGCACAGGTACTCTTGATTTTATCGCGGCAAGGTGTGCCACTCCTGCCAGATCCATTACTTCCTGAACGGAACTTGTAGCCATCATTGCCCAGCCTGTCATTCTTACGGCATAAATATCCTGATGATCTCCGAAAATGGACAGTGCCTGAGCTGATATGGATCTTGCCGCCACGTGCATAACTCCCGGTAGCAGTTCTCCCGCTATTTTATACATATTAGGTATTTTAAGTAACAATCCCTGAGAAGCTGTAAATGTTGTTGTCAAAGCCCCGGCCTGTAAAGAACCGTGAACAGTTCCCGCAGCTCCTGCTTCGGATTGCATTTCTACGACTTTTACAGGTGCCCCCATTAAATTTGTTTTTCCGTAGGCAGCCCACTGATCGGTATATTCTGCCATTGTTGATGATGGAGTAATAGGATAAATCCCGGCTACTTCAGTAAAAGCATATGCCGCATGTGCAGCTGCCTGATTTCCGTCCATTGTCTCCATTACTTTAGCCATTGTTCCTCCTAAAATTTATCTTAAAAAATTGATGTTATTTTATAATTAATAATATAATTAAAATGCGGTTTAGTCAAGTTTTTATTTGTTTTCAGTATATTTTTCACTAATGTTTTTCGTAATTATTTTGATATACAAAATATATTTTACAGTTCTTTTTTGCAGTTCTTTTTCTTTTTTGTCCTATTTACAACATTTTTTGAAAAAATATTTTACTATCCAAAGTATTTTTTTAGCAAATAATATTGTTGAAAATATACAAAATTTATCGTACAACAATCAAAAATACATAAAATATATAGTTGCTTTGAAATAGAATATATTTTTTTAATAATACATTAAATTTTTCTGTTATTTTAAAATGTTATTTGCTTATTTAGGGAATTTATTATATAATATTTTCGTAAAATGAATTTAATAAATAAAATTTAGAGGTGATTTATAAATGAAAAAATTAGGAATACTTTTAATGGCTCTGACAATCGTCAGTGTATCATACGGTGCAAAAGAAAAAGAAGATACTACATTTACGTTCCAAAACTATATTCCTTCAGCTCCTGATGCTGTAAAGGAAATAGCGAGAACTAAAAATTTGGACGGTTCTGTTGTTGCATATCCTGTATTTACGGGAAATCTTAAAGTTGTCGAAAAAATGAATAAGACTGTAACAAAATTTGTAAATACTTTCAAAGGACATAAAGACAAAACTTACAAAGTGGAATATCAGGTTGTAGGAAGTAATGACCGTTTTGTCAGTATATTGTTCACAATAGAAAAAAATGATAAAAAAAATAATGTTATTACAAAATACAATGACGCTATTACTTTTAATGTAAAAGACGGAAAAGAAATGGGAATTAAGGATATATTTGTTCAAGGTTATGAAACAGCATTGAATGCTGCGATAAACGATAAAATTAAACAATTCGGACTTACTGTAAACGAAACAGGAAAAAATAAATTCAAAGGTGCTGCAAAAGGAACAAAATTCTATATGGAAGATGACTCTATAGTTTTGTTTTACAATCAGGGAGAAGGTCTTGAATTTGCAGACGGACAGTTGTTTATTCCTTTTATAACAAGAGATCTTATCGGAATAATAAAATAAGATAACATAACATGAAAAAATCGTTTCGGATCGTTTATTTCGGAGCGATTTTTTATTGTAAAAAATCGGGAAATGTCGAGAAATGTTTCGGGAAAATTATTAACAAAAAATTAAAAAAATATATTTTAATTACTTTCATAATATGGTAAAATGTATTTATAAATTTTGAGGAGCTAAACATGAGAAATACCAAATGGGTTATAAAAAGTGTGCCCAAAGATAAAGAGATTAAAATAAATGACATTCCTGTGGATAAAGATATTTTGAAAATCCTGTCTTCAAGAGGAATAAAATCCGCCAAAGATATAAAAAATTTTCTCAATCCGAAACTGGAAAATATTCAGTCTCCTTACGGACTTTATGATATGGAAAAAACAGTGAAAGCGATTGAAAAAGCGGTAAATAAACAAAAAAATATCTGGATATATGGTGATTATGATGTAGACGGTATTACTTCCACGTCAATTTTGTATATGGCTTTAAAAGAGTTGGGAGCAGAAAATGTGAATTATTATATTCCTGTTCGTGATGAAGGATACGGGCTTAATAATGATGCTTTGAAAAAAATAAAAGATTCCGGAGGAGAGCTTGTCATCACTGTAGATTGCGGTATTACTGCTTTTACCGAAGTTGAGTATGCAAATTCTCTCGGACTTTCAATGATTATAACCGATCATCATAATTTACACGGAAATAAAATACCGAAAGCTCTTACAGTTATAAATCCTAAAAGAAGTGAAAATGACTTTTCTTTTAGTTCGTTAGCCGGAGTCGGAACAATATTCATGGTTATTCTTGCACTTTTTGAAAGAAAAGGAATAAAAGAAAAGGCATATAAATATCTTGATCTTGTAGCCATAGGAACGGTAGCCGATATTGTACCTTTACTTGAAGAAAACAGAATATTTACGAAATTCGGATTGGAAAAACTGCCTTTTTCGGAAAATAAAGGATTAAATTTTCTGTTATACAAGTTATTCAACAATGACAAAGGTTCGGTTAATGATCCGAAAGTTGAATATTCTACTTATGATGTGGGATTTATTATCGCTCCGGTATTTAATGCAGCAGGTCGTCTGAAAGATGCCAAAATGGTAGTAAAACTTTTGATTTCCGACAATGACAGAGAAATAGACATTATAGTAAAAGAGCTTATTAATAAAAATTATGAGAGAAAAGAATTACAAAACAATATTGTGGAAAAAGTTGAAAAAAATATAGAAAAACAGCATATAAATGAAGATTTTGTAATTATAGACTATTCTCCCGAATATCATCACGGAGTTATAGGGATTGCTGCGGCTAAAATAGTCGATACTTACTATAAACCGGTAATTATTATGGAAGTAAAAGAAGACGAGGGAATAGCTGTGGGATCGTGCAGAAGTATCGAGAATTTCAATATTTTGGAAGCACTTCAGTCTATGCCCGAATTATTTGTAAAATTCGGAGGGCATTCGGGAGCTGCAGGTTTTACGATTCCTATTAAGAATATTGAACTGTTCAGAAAAAAAATCAATGACTATGCAAAGAAAATATTAAAAGAAGAAGATTTTGTGAAAGTAATAAATATTGATAAGCAAATTCCCATACAGAAAATATCCTACGAATTTTTTCAGGTGATAGAGTTATTAAAGCCTTTCGGTTTCGGTAATCCGAGTCCTACTTTTCAGACGAAAAATATTCTTTTGGAGAATATAAAGTTTATCGGAGAAAGTAAAAATCATCTTATGTTCGATTTGAAGCAGAAAGGATTTTCAAACAGAAATACCGTATGGTTCGGAGCAGGAGAATATTTTAAGGAATTAAGTCAAAATGTTGTTTACGATATTGTATACAAGATGAAAGTAGAGTCTTTTCAAGACAGATATTACACAAAAGTTTATATAGATGACATCAAAGTGTCAGATTTGAAAGATGATACTCTTTCTTATTATCATTCTTTGTATAATACTTCTTTTCCATTAAAGTCGGTATTTTATACGAATATTGATTTGGAAAAAGACTCGCCCCTTACTGTAAAAATAGAATTTGATCAGATTTCTCTTTTTCAGGGCAGAAAATTTGTCGGCAGACTTGATTATAATGTTTCAAATTTATTGATTTTATTGAATGAATATTATAATCAGAATTTTAAAATAAAAATAGAAAATATAAGAAAAACAGGAAATCATAATATTGTCGATATTTTAATAAAGAGGGATTATAATTTTGAGTGCTATGATTACACCGAAACTTCTATTTTCAGGAAAATAAAAGAATTTTTAATAGGAAATATGGAGTATGACAGCTATACGAAAAAACTTCTTTCGATATTTTTCAAGCAAAATAAGAATTTGATGATTAAAACGGGAAAATCTTCTCAAAATATACTGAATAATTTTTTGCTTACAACAGGGATTTACTACATGAAACAGACTGGAAAGAAAAGTAAAATTATTATAAAAAATGGCAAAAATACACCTTATGATAATCCTTTTATAAAAACTTATTTTGATATAATGCCTAAATATAAAAGTGATGGAGATTGTCCATTTGTTTTCTTTTGTGATGAGCAGGCGAAATTTGAAAAATATATAGGTGAGAATAATTCGGGAACGAGATTTTGTTGTGTTTCAAATGTCGATTTTGAAAAGGATTTTGCCGGAAAATCGGAGCAGTTGTCTGATGTCGAAATAATAGAAAATGTTGAGGAATTACCTGAAAATATAGTTTTACTGAGCAGTCTGAAAAAGTCCGAATTAAAAGATTTGAAAAATATTTTTGTGGAATATTTGCCTTTAAAGGAAAAAATTCGACTGAAAAAATTATTTCAGGATGGAGAAACGATTTATTCTGATGAGGCGGTTAGGGAGATATTATAATTTTAGAAAAATCATATTATTTACAATTTTATTAATATAATCGGGGGGATTAATTATGAGAAAGATAAGAAACAACGGGTTTACACTCGTTGAAGTTTTGGTGTACATGTCGATTTTGACAATTTTATTTACGATTATTTTTAATGTTCTGCAAAATCAGAAACAAAAACAGGAATTTACAATTCAGAAAAGAAATATCAGTCAATTCGTAAGAAAAATTCAGCAATATGCCCAATATAACAAAAAAGAGTATATATTGGATTTTAAAATATCCGGAAATACTGCTTATTTTTTAAATGAAGAAAACGGAAAAACAGAAACTATAGGAAAACTTGAAATATCAAAAAATATATCGTATATGACAAATAACACAAATAAAAATGCAGATTTTAAGAGAAGAACTACCAATGAAGGAAATTTTGAAAAAGGTTTTTCCATTTATCTGCTTGATAAAAAAGGCAAAAAAATATATTACAGAATATCTACGAATACTATAAATGCCGCAAAATATCCGATAATAAGTATTTACAGGGCGAAAACTCCTATTGATATAAATGACGATTATACAAAGTCGATTTTATGGGAGGAGGAGCTGTAAATGAACGAAGAAAAAGTATTTTCGGTGAAAGAGATAAATTTTTCAAATATTTTAAAATTCGGGACATTATTGATATTTTCAGTTTTGCTGTTTGCTTTTTATATAAGTTTCGTAACATTTAAAGAAAAACTTGCAGGGGAGAAAATCTTATATGTGAAAATGGACGGAAACAACGGCTCAGTTTTGAAAGTGAATAATAAATATCTTAAAAAGCAGGCGGTCATAAAAAATAGCAAAAATTTAAGTTACGGTTTTTATTGGATAAAGTATAAAATAAAGAATGTTAAAGAAAAAAACGGATTTATTACTATTGAAGGTAAAATTTTAGGATATAAAGAGTCAAGATTGAATGGGGTAAGAAGATATGTTCTGAATATATTTGATGAATTGTTTTTGACTGAAGATAATTTATATGCTTTTTCCAAAGCGGCAATACTCGGAGAAAAGTCGGATGTGTCTAAAGATATGAATGATAAATTCAAATATACAGGACTTGCTCATCTTATAGTAATATCAGGCTCTCATATAAGTCTTGTCATAATGGGAATTGTGAAAATGCTGGACAGTGTAAATGTCGGATATAAACTAAAATATGTATTATCCCTTGCAGCACTTACTTTTTACTGTGCACTTATAGGGATGTCGCCGGGGATATTAAGAGCTTATATAATGGGTGCAATGATGATTCTTGCAAGAATTTTGTTCGAGCAGGAAGACAGTAAGAAATCTCTTATGATTTCTGCAATTATAATAATAGTTTTAAATCCTTATTCGCTGTTTGATATTTCTTTGCAGTTGTCCTACGCTGCAGTTATTGCAATAATATTTATTTATCCGATTTTTGAAAAACTTTTACAGAAAAAATATTTCGATAAAATGAAAGACGGAATAATAAAAGATGTCCTGAAACTTACACTGCTGAGCCTTGTAATACAGATGACGAGTATTCCTTTGTTTCTGTATTATTTTGATAAACTTCCGCTTTTTTCTTTTTTACTTAATACAGTAGGAGTACCTGTGGGAACCGTTTTGATAGAGTTGCTTTTCGGAGTAACTTTACTTAATATTCTTCAGATAAAAATACTGAATCCCCTTCTTGTAACGGTTTCAAAAATTATTTTTAATGCTTTTGAAGGGTTTATATATGCGGGAAGCAGACTTCCTCTTTTACAAATCGGAATTTCCGTGAAAATAAATCTGCTTTTTGTATTTATATATTACGGGATGTTGTTTTTTCTATGTCTGAAGCTAAATAAAAAAGATGAAAAATCTGAAAATGGAAGTTAAAAAATAAAAGAAAGTACAAGAACTTTATATGACATGGAGATTTTACAAATTCTCTTTCCTTAGCTTGAAAAATAAAGGCAAATATGATAATATACAATGTAACAAAAATAATAGATACATTGATTAAAGTAAGGAAATTACGGAGGATATTAAATTGAAACATTTAATAATACAGTTTGTAATAATGGTGTCGGTAGGAACATTGATAGGATGGTTTACCAATTATCTTGCGATAAAATTATTATTCAGACCTCACAGAGAGATAAATTTTCTGTTTTTTAAAATACAGGGGCTTATACCGAAAAGAAGAGATGAAATTTCCGAGAATATTGCGGGAGTTGTGGAACAGGAACTGATTTCGGTATCCGATATAGCGGAAAGACTTAAAGGCAGCAATCTTGACGAAGAAATCGTTGATGAACTTGTGGATAAAATAATAGGGGTTAAGCTTCAAAAAAGCATTTTGGAAAAAAATCCTTTATTGAAAATGATAGTAAACGATTCTTTAATGGATAAATTGAAATCTTATTTTAAAAAAGCGATTTTGGAGAACAAAGAAGAAATTCTTGCGGAAATTTTAAAAGTTGTAGAAGAAAAAATTGATTTTAAAGAAATTATGGTTGAAAAAATGACTAATTTTTCTTTGGATGAGATAGAAAATATAATACTTAAAATTTCAAAAAAAGAATTAAAACATATTGAAATAATAGGCGGAGTTCTCGGAGGAATTATTGCTGTATTTCAGTTTTTATTAATGATGCTGTTAAAACAGGTTTAGTTAAGGAGTGTTAATGGAAAATGAAAGAATATTGGCGTCTGAAGAATTAGGTGAAGACAATATTCAGAAAACTCTCCGACCTAAAACATTCAGTGAATATATAGGTCAGGAAGATTTAAAAGAAAAAATGAATATTTTTATAAAAGCTGCAAAAATGAGAAACGAAGCTATGGATCATATACTGCTTTACGGACCTCCGGGTTTGGGGAAAACAACTTTGGCAGGAGTTATCGCTACGGAAATGGGAGTAAACCTTAAAATAACTACAGGTCCGGTATTGGAAAAAGCGGGAGATTTGGCAGCGATTTTGACATCTCTTGAAGAAAATGATATTCTGTTTATAGATGAAATCCACAGACTCAATACTTCTGTAGAAGAAATACTTTATCCTGCAATGGAAGACGGAGAGCTTGACATACTCATAGGAAAAGGTCCGTCTGCAAGAAGTATAAGGATAGAATTGCCCAAATTTACTCTTATAGGAGCAACTACGAAAGCGGGACAGCTCAGTACACCTCTAAGAGACAGATTCGGAGTAACCCACAGAATGGAATATTATAAGCTTGAAGAACTGAAAGAAATAATAAGACGGGGTGCAAATATATTTCAAGTATCTTATGATGAGGACGGAATAACCGAAATAGCCAAAAGAAGCAGAGGAACACCGAGAATAGCCAACAGACTTTTCAAAAGAGCGAGAGATTTTGCTCTTGTGGAAGGAAAAGGTATACTTGACAAAGCCAGTGTAGACGGTATTTTAAAGTTGCTGGGGGTGGATGAAAGCGGACTTGACGAACTTGACAGAAATATACTGAAATCCATTATAAATGTATATAACGGCGGTCCTGTAGGAATAGAAACTCTTTCTCTTCTGCTGGGAGAAGATAAAAGAACGATAGAAGAAGTTTACGAACCTTATCTCGTGAAAATCGGGTATATAAAAAGAACTCAAAGAGGTCGTGTTGTTACCGAACACGGTTACAGACATCTGGGATTGGAAAAAATACTAGGTGAAAAAATAAAAGGAGAAAACGACTCCGATTTAAAAAACGATGATGAAAACACTTTGTTTTAAAAAATGAAAATAATCGAGGTGGACAAAATTTGCTGACAGTAATAGCAGATAAGGAAAATATAACAGAAAAAGAAATTACAATAACCGATAAATCAGACTGTAATCATGTACAGAATGTATTCAGACTGGGTAAAGGTGATGGATTGAGGGTTATAGACGGAGAATTTGAATATTTGACGGAAATAACCAATATTGCAAAAAAGGAAATAAAATTAAAAATAATAAAAAAAAATACAGATAATTATTCGCTGAATATTAATATAGATGCTGCAATCGGTATTCTGAAAAACGAAAAAATGAATATGACAATAAAAAAATTAACAGAAATCGGAGTTAGTAAAATAATACCTCTTCAGACAGAAAGGGTAGTTGTAAAGATAAATGAAAAAAAAGAAAAATGGGATATAACTGTGAGAGAAGCCTTAAAACAATGTAAAGGTGTGAAGTTTACAGAAATAGCTCCCGTTACAAAGCTACAAAGTATAAACTATGAATTATATGATAAAATCGTCTATGCTTATGAGAATAGTGATAATACAGAACCTTTAGTAAATATAGTAAATAAAAACGATAAAAACATATTGTATATAGTGGGACCTGAAGGCGGAATAACAGAAGAAGAAGTTAATTTTTTGAAAGAAAAAGGGGCGACAGAAATAAGTCTCGGAAAAAGAATATTGAGAGCGGAAACAGCGGCAATTGTCATAGGAGGTATATTGGCAAATGTCTACAATTAGAGATACACAAAAGGAAAAAGCCGAAGATATTAAAAATAATGCAGAGAGAACAGTAGCTTTTTATACTTTGGGATGTAAAGTAAATCAGTATGAAACGGAAATCATAAGAAAAGATTTTCTGGATCATAATTATAAAGAAGTCGATTTTGATGAAAAAGCCGATGTTTATATTGTAAATACATGTACGGTTACTAATGTTGCAGATAAAAAAAATAGAAAAATGTTGCGACGGGCAAAAAATACAAATCCTGATTCTCTTGTAGTTGCAACAGGGTGCTATGCTCAGACAAACTTGGACGATTTGAAGGAAATGAAAGAAATAGACTTTATAATCGGAAATTCCAAAAAAGAAAATGTTTTTAACATAATAAATAAAAATGTATCTCACTATCAGGTAGATAACATATTTGACGAAAAAGAATACAGCTCGAATAAATATACGATATTGAGGGAAAAAGCGAGAGCTTTTGTAAAAATACAGGACGGCTGTTCAAAATTCTGTTCTTACTGTAAAATTCCTTATGCGAGAGGACTCAGCAGATCAAGAGCTACGGAACATGTTCTCGAAGAGATAAATTATTTAGGAGAACAAGGATATAAAGAAGTCGTACTGACAGGAATAAATATGAGTGAATACGGGTTGGACTTGGAACCTAAAACTGATTTTGATACATTACTTGAAAAAATACTTGCAGTAAAATCTGTGGAAAGAGTGAGGGTCAGCTCGGTTTATCCCGATACTATAACAGATAAATTTTTGGGAATGCTGAAAAATAATCCTAAGTTAATGCCTCATCTTCATGTATCCGTTCAAACTTTGGATGATAAAATTCTTCATTTGATGAGAAGAAATTATAAAGCCGAATTTGTTGTAAATACTCTTGAAAAGGTAAAAAGAGAGGTTCCTGAAGTAGCTCTTACGGCAGATATAATAGTAGGATTTCCTCAGGAAGAAGAAGAAAATTTTGCTAATACGATGAAAAATCTTGATTCTTTAGGATTTGCGGATTTACATGTATTTCCTTATTCGGACAGGGAAAAAACTACAGCTATGCTGCTGGACGGTAAAATAGATGCTGTAGAGAAAAAAAGAAGAGTTAAAAAAGTTGAAGAATTGAATAACATAAAATATGCAGAGTTCAGAAAGAAAACTGTAGGTTTAAAACAGAGAGTTTATATTGAAGAAATAGTTGAAGACAAAGCTTTCGGTTATACCGAAAATTATTTGAAAGTATTTATTGATTTGAAAAAAGGAGAAAAAAACAATCTGGATGTAAAAGTTTCTGATTTGGTAAATACAAAAATAGTCGATTTTGACGGAATATTATTAGAAGGAGATATAATATGAAAAAATTTTTATTAGTAATGATCAGTTTATTATTCTTTGTTTCCTGTTTTGAAAATGCGGAAAAGCTGAAAAGTGAAAACAGAATATTCAGAACCAATGACAAATATTATGTTTATTATGACGGTAATACTTTTGAGTTACCTAAAGATTTATATTTGACAAAAACTAAAAAAGTCGAACAGTATTTTACATCGGGAATGCTTAAGCAATTGAATATAGGGACATTAAGTAAAGCGGAGTTGTTAAATGACTTGAATAAGTATTTTCCTTCAGGAATAAAATATATAACTGAAAATGAAACTTCTGTAGGAAGTGTTTTAATTCCTGTAACTTCAGTGGGAAGTGAAAAACATGTGGACAGTATTAAATTTGAAAAAATGCTTGCAAATATGCCTAAAGCTCAGGAAGTCAAAAAAGATGATGAAATACAGGAAGAAACAGTAGTAAATACAAATCCTGCAGAAACATTGAAAGGTAAAAAGTTTGAAATACTCAATGCCAATGGTATTGATGGTTTTGCAAAAAATATCGGAGAAAAACTGAAAGCAAAATTCGGAATAGAATACAATGCTGAAAATTATACGAAGCCTGAAACAATGAATTATGTTATAGTCCGTAAATTAAACGATACTGAAATCGAAGCGATACTCGCAGAAGCAGGATTGAAATATGCCAAAATACTGGAAGATAAAACTGTAAAACCTGATGCGGACTTTGTGCTGATTACAGGAAATGATTCTCAAATAAATTTCCCGGTAGAAATAGTTACGTTAGGTGAAAAGTCGGTAACAGCAGATAAAATAAAAGGATATAACGTCAAAAATATAAAATCTTCCGAATATAAAGGGGAAAAACTTGATAAAATAATTGACGTGAAAATCGTTTACAATCCTTCGGATGTTTATACTGCAAAGTTACTTGCAAAACAAATAGGCGGTGGGGTAAAACTTATTGCTGACAATGAAATAAACGGGAAAATAATAATTGTGTCTAAAAATTAAGGAAAAGGAAGGTAAAATGGAAGAAAATAAAGAGCTTAAAAAGGAAATTGATTCAATTATATCAATAATTGAAGATAAAAAAGGTCAGGATATCAAAGTTTTTGATATGAAAGGAAGGTCACCGTTTTTCGATTATTCAATATTGTGTACGGGGAGTTCCACGAGAAATATAGAAGCGATAGCAAATGATATTAAGAAAAGTTCCGAAAATATCAGAAGTATCGAAGGTCTTGAAGAATGCAACTGGGTTTTGATAGATTCGGGAGATATAATAATCAGTATATTCAGTAAAGATGCAAGAGAATATTACCAATTGGACGCATTTTATGAAGGTGTAAATCAGGAAGGAAGTATAATTTAGGGCTCAGGGAGTAAAGAAAAACTATGAGAGAATTGGATAAAGAGGAAAGAAATCCCAGATATGTAATGTTTATATTATTAGTTGCATCGGTTTTTACGGTTTTGGTAGCAAGATTGTTTTCGCTGCAGATATTAAATGCTTCCACTTATGAAGAAAGAGCTTTACAAAACAGAATAAGAACAAATGTTATTAAAGCGACAAGAGGTGAAATATACGACAGAGAAGGGAAACTTCTGGCTAAAAATACTACCGGTTATAAACTGATACATACAGATACCAGACAGCTCTCAAGCAATGATATAGAATTGCTCAGAAAAATTCAGAATCTTGATGAAAATCAGTTGGAAGAAGCATTATCCAGACAAAAAAAACAGAAAGCCGAAGGATTGAAAGAAACAATAGAAGATATACGGACAATCAGCCAAATTACAGGATACACTACCGATTACATAATAACAAGGTTCAGTAAACAGCCCCGTATAGGTATTGATAAAACAATTCTCGTTATAGAAGATTTGGATAAAAATATTGCATTGAAAGCTGTAGAAAAGATAAAAAATAACAGAATAAATATAGTTGAATACAATAAGAGATACTATCCTGAAGATAGTATCGCTTCGCATGTAATAGGAAATGTGAAACCTATAAGTGAAAAAGAATATAATGAGTTAAAAAAAGAAGGATATCAGAATGACGATCTGATAGGTAAAAAAGGTGTAGAAAAAGAATACGATAAGGAAATGAAAGGACAGGACGGAGTTGAAGATGTAGAAGTCGATGTCCACGGAAATGTTATAAAAGAAATAAAAAATGTTTCCAGTATAACAGGAAAGAATATATATCTGTCTATAGATCTCGATTTGCAGAAGTACATGACTCAGGCTTTTGCAGGGAAAAGCGGAGCATTTATAGCTATGGAAGTTAAAACAGGAAAAATCATAACATTCGTAAGTTATCCTGAAATCAGCCTGAATCTCTTAAGTTCAAGGATTCCTGACGATCAGTGGAATGAACTGGTCAATTCCAAAGCAAAACCTCTTGTAAATAAAGGGATTGCCGGATTATATCCTCCGGGGTCTACTTTTAAAGCAATAACAGGTTTGGGAATACTGGAATCGGGTATCTCTCCTTATGATACAGTAATGTCTACAGGACAGTATAAGTTCGGAAAACTCATATTCAGAGATTCGAGCAGCAGAGGGTATGGAATAACAAATTTCAATAAGTCAATAGAACATTCGGTAAATACTTATTATTATGTATTTTCTCAAAGAGCGGGAAAAGATAATATTATAAAATATGCAAAAGAAATGGGAGTAGGAGAAAAAACGGGAATAGACATCCCGGGGGAACAGGCCGGAGTTTTACCTACACCTGAATGGAAAAAGAAAAGATTTAAAAAGAAACAGGATCAGATATGGTTACCGGGAGATCTTATAAATATGTCTATAGGTCAGGGATATGTACTGATGACACCGGTACAGGTACTTTCAGCTTATCAGATTATAGCTAATAACGGAGTGATGATAAAGCCCACAGTTGTTGACAGATTTGTAAGTTATGACGGTAAAGTGGAAAAGAATGAGCCTAAAATATTGAGGAAAATAAAAGTAAGCGATAAAAATCTGAAGTTGATGCAAAATGCATTAAGGCTTCCTGTAAGTTCCTACGGAGGGACTGCGAGAGTACTTTATTTCCCTAATTTTCCTGTGTCTGCAAAAACGGGAACGGCACAAAATACAGGATTTAGAGATAATCACTCGTGGATAGCTGGGTATTTCCCATCGGATAATCCTCAAATAGTATTTGTTTCCATAATAGAAGGTGCAGGATATGGAGGAGTCGCTTCAGGACAGTTGGCAAGGACATTTATAGAAAAATACAGAGATAAATATGAATTTAAAAAGAACATTTTGCCTGAACAGCAGAATCAAGTTGCCGAGAATACAGGTAAAAAGAAAAAAAGAAAAAGAGGATAAATATTAAGAAAATATATAAAGAAAAGGAGGTCGTTGAATGTCGGAAAAAGAAAATAAAAAAGGAAATGAAAAAGCAGATCATCCTTTTAAAAGAGATTATTCAAAAAATGTGTTGAATAAAGTGAAATCAAAAATTAAAAATAGCGGATTGAACCGTGAAGGACGTTTAAACGAAGGAAACAGTTTACAATTTTTCCCTGATAAATCTGAAGGGATAAATTTGAAAAATGAAAATAAAAAGAAAGAAAAAGAAGAAAAAATGTATGTTATCCCTCTGGGAGGAATAGAAGAAGTAGGGAAAAATATGACTGCATTTCAGTATAAGGATGAAATAATCATCGTAGATGCAGGGCTTACTTTTCCTGAAGACGAACATTTGGGAATAGATGTTATAATTCCCGATTTTTCGTATTTGGAAAGTAACAGAGAAAAAATAAAAGGACTTCTTTTAACTCACGGACATGAGGATCATATAGGAGCGATTCCTTATTTATATCAGAAATTGGGAACGGAAGATATACCGATGTACGGCGGAAGGCTGACATTGGAACTGGCAAAAGCAAAATTTGAAAGAAAAGATGCAAAACTTCCTAAAGAAAAAATAATAAAAGGAAGAAGTATATTAAAAATATCGAAATACTTTACAGTGGAATTTATAAGTGTAACTCACAGTATTGCCGATTGTTATGCTATCTGTATAAAAACTCCTGCTGCAACAGTGCTTCACTCGGGAGATTTTAAAGTGGATTTGACACCTGTAGACGGTGAAGGATTTGATTTTGCGAGATTTGCACAACTGGGAGAAGAGGGAGTGGATTTACTTCTTTCGGATAGTACAAATGCACAAATTCCGGGCTTTACATTGTCCGAAAGAACTGTAGGAGAAAGTCTGAAAGAAGAATTTGCAAAAGCAAAAGGAAGAATAATACTAGCGGCATTTGCTTCTCATGTTCACAGATTACAGCAAATAATATATATAGCTGAAAAAAATAACAGAAAAATAGCCATTGACGGAAGAAGTATGGTTAAAATATTTGAAATCTGCTCAAATTTGGGATATTTGAAAATTCCTAAAGGAATAATGATAGATATAGATAAAGTTGAAACATTGCCTGCAAATAAAGTTCTGATATTGTGCACAGGGACTCAGGGAGAGCCTCTTGCGGCATTGTCCAGAATAGCAAACGGTTCACATAAATATATAACTTTAAGAGACGGGGATACTGTAGTAATATCTGCAAGTCCTATTCCGGGTAATGAAAAAGCTGCATATAAAAATATAAATCAACTTATGAAAAGACACGCAAATGTCGTATTTGAAAAAGGTATAGGAATACATGTTTCCGGACACGGATGTCAGGAAGAACAGAAACTTATGTTAAATCTTGTAAAACCTAAGTTCTTTATGCCTGTTCACGGGGAATATGTCATGTTGAAAAAACATAAAGATTCTGCCGAAGCTGTGGGAATACCTTCACAAAATATTATACTTGCGGAAAACGGTATGAAGCTGGAACTTACAAAATCAAGTTTTAAAGCTGTAGGAAAAGTACCGAGCGGAGTTACTCTTATAGACGGATTCGGTATAGGAGATATAGGAAATGCCGTATTAAAAGACAGACAAAATCTGGCTGATGACGGAATAGTAATAATATCCGTTTCTCAATACAAAACAGGTACTTTCAATAAACAGATAGAGCTTGTAACAAGAGGGTTTGTATATAATAAGGATGCGGAAAGCTTATTATCCGAAACGAAAGAGTTAATCAAACTTGAACTTGAAAATATGGAAACACAGGGAATTAAAGAAACAGGAAAAATAAAACAGAGATTGAAAATAAAAGTAGGAGAATTTTTAAATAAAAAAACGGACAGAGAGCCTATAATTCTTCCTATAATAATGGAGGTTTAAAATGGATCTTTCCAGTAAGGAGAGAGCTTTTCTGAAAAAACTTGCACACGGAATAGATCCTGTTGTAAGAATAGGAAAAGACGGTATAGATGAAAATGTAATAAAAAGTATAGCCGATGCTGTAAAAAAGAGAGAACTGATAAAAGTAAAAATATTACAGAATTCTCAGGAAGAAATCGGTAGAGAACCGGGAACGGAACTGGCTTCCAAAACAAAGTCCGTCTTTGTAGACAGTATAGGAAAAATAATGATTTTTTTTAAGCCTGACAACAAAAACGGAAAAATAACCAAAGAATTTAATGAGTTTAGAAAGAAAGGTAAAAAATGAGCGGTGGAATAATATTCGGAAACAGACTGCTTGATGTGGCTGCAATATCTTGTTTTTCGGCACAATTTTATAAAGTATTCTATCCTTTGCTGAAAAAAGAGAAAATACAATGGGTAAGAATGTTTCAGACAGGAGGAATGCCCAGTTCACATGCTTCGACAGTTGTTTCACTGGCAACGTCAGTGTGTTTGCTGAAAGGTGCTAACTCTATAGAATTTGCCATAGCAATGGTGTTTTCGGGAATAGTTCTGTATGATGCTACAGGAGTGAGAAGACAGGCGGGGAAACATGCGAAAGCCTTGAATACTCTTGTGGACAGTATAGAAAAAAGAGACGGAATAGAAATAATAAGCGAAGAATTTAAAGAGTTTTTAGGTCATACTCCTCTTGAAGTATTTTGGGGGAGTATATTGGGAATAGTAATAGGTTTGTTATTTAGAGGATATATAGCAGGGTAATCAATAAGCTAAATAATATAAAATAAATGAAAAAATAAGAATTATATTTTATCATTTAAGTTATTACCGTTGCCGATTTTAAATTGTCAGAAAAGGAAATATATGAAAAAAAGGCTGGATTTGATTCTCGTGGAAAGAGGTATTTTTGAAACGAGAGAAAAAGCAAAAAGAGAAATAATGGCAGGGAATATTATTGTAAATGAGCATGCTGTCACTAAAGCGGGAACAAATTTTAAAGATGATGAAAAGCTTTTAATAAGAGTAAAAGACCGTTTGAAATATGTAAGTCGCGGAGGACTTAAGCTGGAAAAAGCAATAGAAGTCTGGAATCTTGATTTTTCAGATAAGACAGTCCTTGATATAGGTGCTTCTACCGGAGGATTTACAGACTGTGCATTACAGAACGGTGCGAAGAAAGTTTACAGTGTAGATGTAGGGACCAATCAGCTTGACTGGAAACTGAGAAACGACAGCAGAGTAGTTTCCATTGAAAATACTCATATAAAGGATTTAAAGCCCGAAAATCTTGAAAACGAAAAAGCAGATTTTACAGTTATAGATGTGTCATTTATTTCATTAACAAAAGTAATTCCTTATTTACGTAAATTTCTGAAAGATAAAGGTAAAGTTATAATGCTTATTAAGCCTCAGTTTGAAGTCGGAAAAGAAAAAATAGGAAAGAATGGTATAGTAATAGAAGAACAGTATCATGATGAAGCAATAAAGAAAATAATTTCTTTTATTAAAGAAAATGATTATGAACTTATAGGTGTAGAAGATTCCCCTATAAAAGGCTCTAAAGGTAACAAAGAATTTTTAGCAATGATTGTGTCAAACTAATAAAAACAGGAGGAAATTAATGAAAAAAAATAAATTATTATATCTGATATTAGGATTTATACTTATAAGTATACCTGTATACTGTGCTGCGACAATTATAAAATCCGCCAGAAATGATAAAAACAGCAATGCCAACTATAACACGGATTCAACAGAACTTAACAGAATTGTGGACGTTATAAACATCATAGACAATAGATTTGTAGGAAAAGAAACACCTAATAAAGACGAACTTTATAAAGCAGCTGTTACAGGAGTCGTAAACAGGCTGAACGATCCTTATTCGGAGTATTTGTCTCAGGAAGATTTGAAAAACTTTTCCGAAGATATAGAAGGTGAATATGTAGGTGTAGGAATGAGTATCCAGAAGAAAAAAGGAGAAGCTCTTGAAGTTACGTCGCCTTTTATAGGAAGTCCGGCTGAAAAAGTGGGAATAAAAATCGGAGATAAAATAATTAAAGTAGATGACAAAGATATATTGCCTCTTACATCGACAGATACGGTAAAATTACTGAAAGGTAAAGAAGGTACAAAAGTCAGTGTAGAGATTGTAAGAGCTGGAAAAAAAGAGCCCTTTAAAGTAACTATGACAAGAGCAAAAATAAAGCTTGAAACTGTAGAAAGTAAAATGCTCGGAAACGGTATAGGATATGTAAGTCTTTTGAGATTCGGAAATCATGCAGGAGAAGATGTACAAAAAGCTGTAGAAGGACTTCAGAAACAGGGAATGAAAGGGCTTATTCTGGATCTTAGACTGAACCCGGGAGGATCTTTACAGGAAGCACAGGATATATCATCTTTATTTTTAAAAGAGGATTTGATAGTTTCATTGAAATATAAAGACGGCCAGGAGAAAAAATACAATAGAACGGGTAAATATTTAGGTGATTTTCCTTTGATAGTTCTTGTAAACAAGGGAAGTGCTTCTGCGTCGGAAATAGTAACAGGAGCAATTAAAGATTACAAAAGAGGAACTATTATCGGAGAGAAAACTTTCGGAAAAGGAATTGTACAGCAAGTTTTACCTTTAAGAACGGGAGATGCTGTAAAATTAACTATTGCACAGTACTTTACACCTAAAGGAAATTATATTCACGAAAAAGGAATAGAGCCTGATATAAAAGTACCTATGGAAGAACTTATCACTCTTAAAGGTTATACGAATGATTCGGAACAGGCAAGAAAAAACAGAGAAAAAGAAATAGAAGAGATTCTTATAAAAGAAAAAGGTGCCGAAGAAGCTAAAAAAATCATAGCTGCAGGAGATGTACAGCTGAAAAGAGCCATAGAAGAAATGAATAAAAAATTAGGAACAAAAAAATAGAATATTAGGAGAGTTTATGTTTTATGTTGTCGGTACACCGATAGGTAATTTGGAAGACATAACATTCAGAGCTTTAAGGATTTTAAAAGAGGTGGATTATATATTTGCCGAAGATACGAGAGTAACAAAAAAGTTACTTAATCATTATGAAATAGAAAAGACGGTATACCAGTATCATGAACATAATAAATTTCATCAAATAGAAAATATTTTAAACTTATTGAAAGACAATAAAAATATAGCTTTGGTGACGGATGCAGGAACTCCCTGCATTTCGGATCCGGGCTTTGAACTTGTAAATGAGATATTAAAAGAAAACATAAAAGTGTCAGGCATACCGGGTCCTTCATCGATAATAACAGGTGGAAGTATTTCCGGACTTGACATGAGAAGAATTGCATACGAAGGTTTTTTACCCAAAAAAAAGGGAAGACAGACTCTTTTTAATAAACTGAAAGAAGAGGAAAGAATGATTATTATACTCGAATCTCCTAACAGGATTTTGAAAACTCTGAAGGATATAAAAGAATACTTGGGAGAAAGATATATAGTAATCACAAGAGAGCTTACAAAGATATATGAAGAAGTTATAAGAGGAAATGTTTCAGAAATTATAGAAAAACTTGAAAAAAAACCTGTTAAGGGAGAAATAGTTTTGTTTATAAGGGCATCGGAGGATAACGGAATATATTTGAAAAAAGAAGTAAAAGGAGAATAAAATGAATATAAACTGGTATCCGGGTCATATGAAAAAAACTAAGGATCTGATAGTTGAAAATCTTAAAATAATAGATGTCGTTATTGAAATACTGGATGCAAGAATACCTTTATCGAGTAAAAATCCCGATATATCAAAATTGGCTAAAAATAAACAGAAAATAGTTGTTTTAAACAAAGTTGATCTGGTTGATACTAAAGATCTGAAAAAGTGGGAAGAATATTTTCTGAAAAATGAAATATCAGATTATTTTGTTGCTCTCAGTGTAGAAAAAGGAACTAATTTTAATGAACTGAGAAAAATAACCGATAAAATTTATTCTGATAAACTCGAAAAAATGAAAAAAAAGGGACTGAGAAAAACCGAAGTAAGAGCAATGATAGTAGGGATACCCAATGTAGGAAAGTCAAAATTTATTAATAAATTTGTGAATAAAAATAAGGCTAAAGTCGGAAATACACCGGGGTTCACAAGGGGAAAACAGTGGATAAAAATAAATGATAAAATAGAGTTGCTTGATACACCGGGAGTTTTATGGCCTAAGTTTGAAGATGAGAACACAGCATATAATCTGGCGATAACAGGCTCAATAAAAGATAATGTGCTGCCGATAGAAGAAGTAGTCATGAAATTTTTTGACAAATTAAAAATATTAAACAAAATTGAAAATTTGGTAGAAGTATATAATTTGGAAGAATACACAAATAAAGAAGAGATAAAAGATACGGAAAATCATAAAATACTTGAAATGCTCGAAAAAAGATTGGGGATTTTCAAAAACGAAGAGCATAATTACGAGACAGTAGCAAGAAGAGTGCTTAAAGACTACAGAAACGGAAAAACAGGAAAATTCTTTTTGGAACTTCCTGAGGAGTTTTAGGAAAGTTTTTATGCGTTTAAAGGAGAAAATATGAGAGTAGGAATATTCACCGATACTTACAGACCGCAGGTAAACGGTGTTGTAAGCTCAATATTGACATTGGAGAAGGAATTAAGGAAAAAAGGTCATAAAGTTTATATTATAACAACAACAGATCCTGATGCACCTATGGTCGAGCCTAATGTGTTGAGATTGCCTAGTATGGAGTTTAAGCCTTTGCCTCAATACAGATTGGGAATGCTTTATTCATCGAGGATAATAAAAAAAATAAAAAGACTGGAACTTGATATAATACATTCACAGACAGAATGGGGAGTCGGAACATTTGCAAGATTTGCAGCAATAAATCTTGAAATCCCTCTTGTGCATACGTATCACACTCTTTATGAATATTATACCCATTATATAACGAGAGGTCATTTTACAGTACCGGCTAAAAAACTCGCAGCTGCGATAAGTAAGTTTTACTGTGAAAAATGTAATGCACTTATAGTACCTACAAGGAAAGTCGAAGATATACTCTATTCATATGATGTTGATAAAAACATGAATATAATTCCTACAGGAATAGAGCTGAATAAATTTTACAGAGAAAATTATACAGATGAAGAAATAAAATTTATGAGAGAAAGTTTTAATATACAGGATAGTGATTTTCTTTGTGTGTATATAGGAAGAATAGCAAAGGAAAAAAGTATTGATGTTTTGATAGACATGTTTTCAAAAATAAAAGATGAAACATTCAAATTTATGATAGTAGGTAGAGGACCTGTGGTTGATGAACTTAAAAATCAGGCAGAAAATCTCGGAATAAATGACAGAGTAATTTTTGCGGGAGAAGTTCCTCACGATAAAGTTCCCGTTTATTATCAGATGGGAGATGTATTCTTAAATGCAAGTGTATCGGAAACTCAGGGACTAACCTTTGTAGAAGCAATGGCTGCAAAAACTCCCGTTAATGCAAGGTATGATTTGAATCTGGAAGATTTACTGGTTAAAAATGAAGCGGGATTAGTTTATAAAAATGAAGAAGAATTTATAAGTAATATAATGTTATTAAAACAGAATAAAGAATTGAGAGAGAAAATAATAGAAAATGCTTACAATGTATCTCAGGACTTTACTGCTGAAAAGTTCGGAGAGAGAGTAGAAGCAGTCTATAAAAAAACAATAGAGGAGTATGATAGTCGTGAAAGTTTTACTATTTTCAGAGGGGAAAAATACATTCAGCAAATCAGGCGTTGGAC
Source organism: Pseudoleptotrichia goodfellowii (assembly GCF_007990505.1). Lineage (NCBI taxonomy): Bacteria > Fusobacteriati > Fusobacteriota > Fusobacteriia > Fusobacteriales > Leptotrichiaceae > Pseudoleptotrichia > Pseudoleptotrichia goodfellowii. The sequence continues at coordinate 325,510 of NZ_AP019822.1, forward strand.
AAGCATTAAATCATCAGGTAGAAGCCCTTGGAGCAAATAATGTGGAATATACTTTAAATCCTGATGAAGAATATGATATTGTGCATATAAACACGTTAGGGTTGAAATCATGGAAAATGTTGAAAAAAGCTAAAAAAATGAAAAAACCTGTAATTTATCACACACACACAACTTACGAAGATTTTAAAGGAAGTATAAAATGGAGTGATCAGCTTGCACCTGTAATAAGATACTGGGCTAAAAAATCTTACAATGGAGCGGATTATTTAATATCTCCAACTGAATATACAAAAAAACTTGTTTCTGAAAAATACTTAAAAAACGAAAAAGAAATAAGAGTAATATCTAACGGTGTAAATACTGAGAAAATTTCGAAAAATGAAGAATTGAAGAAAAAGTTTCTGGAAAAATATAAGATTTTCAAACCTCTTGTAATAACTGCAGGATTGCCTTTTGAAAGAAAAGGAATAAAAGAATTTGTAAAATTAGCGGAAAGATGCAGTGATTATCAGTTTTTATGGTTCGGCTCTTCAAGTATAAAACCGATGTTACCGAAAAAAATACAAAAAATAATAGATAATCCTCCAAAAAATCTTTCTTTTCCCGGATTTGTGGAAAAAGAAGAACTGATAGGAGCATTCAGTGCTGCAAAACTTTTTTTATTCATGACTTATGAGGAAAATGAAGGAATAGTAGTGTTGGAATCGCTTTCATTGAAATTACCTTTGGTGGTAAGAGATATTCCTGTCTATGAGGACTGGCTTCAGGACGGTGTAAACTGCTTTAAAGCCCGAAATAATGACGAATTTTACAAAAAAATGGTAAGTATCGTCAATGATAAAGTAAAAAATATAGATGATATAATAGAAAATGCTTATAAAATTGCTGAAGAAAGAGACTTAAAAAATATAGGTAAAAAATACAAAGAGTATTATGAATATATATTGGATAAAAAATAAAATAATCGTAAGAACTCGATGTTTTAACATTATGATAAAAAAATAAAGGATATTCTGAATTTTCTTTTAAACCTAAATTCCCGAAGAATTATACATATGAAAAAAGGACATAGAATTAGTCTTTTTCTATAATAATTCTTCAGGAAATTTAATATCCATATATTTAAATATTTCTTTCTGTTTCTTTGTTACTTCTCCCAATTTAAGTTTTTCATTACCTCTTTCATAACTTTCTATCAAGTCCAATTCATCAAGAAGTTCCTGTGTTGTGTATTTCTTATATAATTCTTTTCACTCATCTTATTTTTTATATACGATAGCATTACTAATGACACGAATGTTACAAATATTTTTCCATCCATTGTAGGTTTTGATGATACTCTTAATCTTCTTGCATCAAGTCGGTCTTTTATATTATGAAATGCTTTCTCTGCTACATCTTTTTGTCTATATATACTTAATATTTCTCTTGCTTCAAGATTTTCATTACTTATCAAACTGAAATAACCATATTTTTTCATATGTTTTTCTATAATATCATCTTTTGCTACAGCAATTATATTTTCTTTTTCAACTTTAATATCGAAATATTTCCTATAGTCTTCGACTCTTTTTCATTTTCTACATTATTTTCTATATCTGTTTTAATTTAATCAGGTATTCTGTAAAATCTTTATCTTCTTTTAAAGCTTTTCATCATCAAAAAACACATACAAGTAAAGATACTTCTTATTTTCCTTGTCTGTATCGTCCCACATAAGTATTTCTTTTTTACCATA